>NZ_JAMQQG010000294.1 GCF_023716925.1 Frankia sp. R82 | reverse complement strand
GTCCTCACATCCCACATCCACCGCAGACCCTCGACACGACCCACAAGTCGCTACCCAGCAAACTTGCCGCAGCCCTGCATTCCCGCCCGCGGGTATCGAACGACAACCCCTATAGTGAATCCCAGTTCAAGACGCTCAAGTATCGACCGGACTATCCGGGCTCGTTCGAGAACCTGCAGACGGCCCGGGCCTGGTGCCGGCGCTTCTTCGACCATTACAACAACCATCATCGTCATTCCGGGATCGGGATGCTCACCCCGGCAGTCGTCCATCACGGCCTGGCCGACAGCGTCCGTCAGGCCCGCGCCCAGGTCCTCGATGCCGCCTACGCCGCCCACCCGGAACGGTTCATCCGCCGGCCCCCGACCCCACCGAAGCTCCCGGCACCCGCCTGGATCAACCGGCCACCCGACGAGGAGCAGCCAGACCCGGAACCGGCAAGTAGCTAGTTTTCGAACAACACTGCCTCAAACAGCTTGACGGGTTCCGCAGGCCGCCGAGCGCGTTCGCTGCCTGGCCGATCATCTCCGCGATCAGGTACGGCGCCGAAACAGAGCTGATGGCCTCCGCACCGCGCATCTTCTTCAGGACAGCAGTGTTCGGGTTGTACGCCTCGTCCAGCGGAAGACCCGGTGTGAACAGCTCACGGGGGACAGCCAGCAGCGCCGCTTCCACCTCGGGCCGCAGCACAAGCCCCTTCGCCGAATGGTCAGCAGCCAGATCGGCGACCATCTTGCGGCGGAGGCCCTCACTGCCCATCGTGCCAAGGCTCATCCTGGTGTCCTCTCCGGATGTGCACAGGCCGCCGTGGATCGGACGGCCGCTGGTATTCCCACAGGTCGGTGACCAGCCATAGGTCCGGGTCGCTGCACGGGTCCTGATGGCGGGTGGCGACGCTCGACTATGCCCCTGGACCTCGACCCGGCCAGCACGTCCCCGAGCGATGCAGTGAGGCAGCGCCAGCTATGAAGCTCTCCGCGATCACTCTTGGTAGTTAGATCTATCATTACAATGAATTTCGGTAGTCGAATCGATTTCCCTGCCCGGATCAACATTCCTGAAGTGACTTTTGGTAATCAAGCGTGACGCTCGAGTCGCATCGTTGCGCCTCCGCGGGGTTCTCGGAAAGGCCTGCCTGTCCGCAACGGTGTCCGCTGTCCGCACGACGGCGGCGAACAGCGGACACTTGCGGACACGCTGCGACCGGCAGTGACTCGTCACACCTGCCCCGACAGGGCGATGATGAGCGCGTGGAGACGTTCGGGGAGTCGCTGCGCCGATGGCGCGGGCAGACGTCCATCCGCGCACTTGCCGCACGGGCGCACTGCAGCACATCGCACATCTGCGACCTCGAACTTGGGAAGCGACTACCCAGCCGACAAACCGCCGCGGCACTCGACCGTGCCTTGAACGCCGGCGGTGACCTGCTCGCGATTGCCTTCGCGGACGCCAGGCCGGTTATTCCCTGGACGTCAGCGGGCACGAGGAGCGTACTCAACGACGTCACGAAGGACGCGCTGGTGGATCGCCGTGCATTTGTCGCCCAGACTGGACCGGTCCTCGCCGTGCTCGCCGGAGGATGGCAGGCACTGCCACCCGGTACCGGACTGGAACAGACCGCAGGCCGTCGCATCGGCGCGAAGACCATCGCCCAGATCGAGGCCCGGCTGCCCCAGCTTCGCGCGCTGGAGGACCAGCTCGGCGGCGCCACCGTCCGCCACCTTGTGGACGCGGAGCTGCGACTGGTCACCCACCTGCTCAACGAGGCCACCTACACCGACACGCAGGGACGGCGACTCGCGGGGGCAGCGGGCGAACTGGCCCGACTTGCGGGTTGGGCGTCCTGCGACGCCGGCTACCATGCCGCCGCCCAGCGTTACTGGGGCGCCGCGCTGCACTCCGCCCACAGCGCCGGCGACCCTGTCCTCGGCGCAAATGTTTTGAAGAACATGACCCTGCAGCTCCTCGATGTCGGTCGGCGCGCGGAAGCGCTGTCGGTCGCCGACGCCGCCTTGGCCGCAGGGCAAGGCGGGACCGCTCGCACCCGTGCCATGCTCGCCGTTCGCAAGGCTCGCGCACACGCCGCGCTCGGCGAGCACCGCGAGTGCACCGCCGCCCTCGCCGAGGCCGGAGCTCACCATGCGGCCGGCCCCCAGGACAACGACCCGGTCTGGGTTCGGTATTTCGACGACGCAGAGTACTGCGCCCAGGTCGCGATGACGTTTGTGGAACTGGGTGCCCTGGCTCCTGCCGACCGGTACTTCGCTCTCGCACTCGACCCACACAACGGCCTGGCCCGCGGACGCGACCGGGCGACCTACCTTCTCCGGCATGCCGCCGTCCAAGCCGACCTCGGCGACCTCGATCAGGCCACCGCCTTCGCCCGCGACGCCCTGGCCCACCTCGAAGAGGCGCCCTCGGCACGCAACGGTAGCCGCATCGCCGAGGTGCGGACCCGCCTCGCAGTCCATCGCGCCGACCCGGCTATCGAAGAGCTCGACCGTCAACTGGCGGCCTGCGCATGAGCCCGGACCGTGTTGCGATCGTCACCGGCGCCAACAGAGGCATCGGCTTTGAGCTCGTCCGGCAGCTCGCCGGATCTGGTGTTCACGTCGTCGCTGCCGCACGCAGCCGCCAGGCGGCCGACGAGGCCGCCCTGGCACTCTCAACCCACGGCAGCCACGTCCACCCGGCAGCCATCGACCTCACCGACCAGGACTCCATCTCCCAGACCGTCACCGCCACAGCCGCTCGTTTCGGCCGGATCGACATCCTCGTCAACAACGCCGCCGTGGCGATCGACGCCCGCATGCTCGCGGCCAGCCCCGATTTCGACGCGGCGCACCGCACGATCGACACGAATCTGTTCGGGACCTGGCGGATGTGCGCCGCCGTCATCCCGCACATGCACGCCGCCGGCTATGGGCGCATCCTCAACCTCACCACCCACATGGCCGTACTCCGCGATATGAAATCCGGTAGCCCCTCCTACCGCATCTCCAAAACCGGGATCAACGCACTGACCCGCATTCTTGCCGACGAGCTCGCCGGCACCGGCATCCTCGTGAACGCCGCCTCCCCAGGCCGCGTACAGACCCGCATCGGCCCTGCCAGCGCCGACCGCACCCCCGCAGAAGCAGCACGCGACCTTCTCTGGCTCACCGACCTGCCTGCCTCCGGGCCGACAGGCCACCTCTTCTACCAGCACGAAAAGCTGGAGTGGTGAACAAAGACCACTGGTGGATGAGGGACCTGTTCGGCCGCCTCGCGTAGGCCGCCGCTGGTGGTCAGGTCCAGCGGACCAGTCCCCCGGCGGCCAGGCCGGTGCGGGTGGCGTCGGTGAACTCGCCGCGGCGGTCGGCGTCATGCCACGACCGGGCACCCGGTGGGGTACGCACGCCGATCTTCGGCCCGTAGCCGACCAGGACATGCCCGACCTCGGCGGCGGCCTCGAGCCAGCCGGGTGCCAGGACGGTGCGGATGCTCGCGCGATTGCTTGCCCGGAGGGGTCGGTGACTGTAGGCGGATTCTTCTGCGCCGCAGGATGATCGCTCCAGTCTCCAGTCGGAGCGACCGTGGCTGGCCCGATTCTCAAGGTCGCGCATAACCGGCGGCTACCGGTTGGCGAGCCGGCGCTGGAGCTCGATGTGGCGGAACTGGTAGACGGCGCCGACCTGGCGTAGGACGCCTCGTTTCTCGTGGGCGTCGGCGAGGAAGGCCATCGGGTCGCGGGGGAGCCGGCCGCGGGCGGCGAGCCAGACCCGGGTCAGCATGAAGGCGCCCCACGCTGTCTGACCCAGCCCGATCGCGAGCCCGCCCGAGAGCCCGAACGCGAGCCCGACCGCGAGCCCGACCACGAGCCCGAACGGGAACCCGGCCTCGAGCCAGAACGCGAGCCCGAACGGGAGCCCGGCCGCGAGCCCGACCACGAGCCCGACCACGATCACGAGTGAACGGAATGCGGCTCTATCTCGGCGGAGAATCGAGGCCGAGCTTGCAGCCTCCGCGAGATCTGCTGGCACGCCCGTGATCACGAACACGAGCACGAATGGGAGCACGAATGGGAGCACGAATGGGAGCACGAATGGGAGCACGATCACGATCACGATTGGGAGCACGGTTGGGAACACGACCGTGAGCACGACCGTGAGCACGAACGGGATCACGAGCCCTCCTGTGAGCCTGGCTACTGAGGGGGCACGCCACCGTATCGCCCGCCTGGGTGGCTGAACTCCGCCCGTGAGCCCGCCCGCGAGCCCGACTGTGAGCCCGCCGGTGAGCCCGAACGTGAGCACGGCTATGAGCGCCATGGCGAGCCCGGTCGCGAAGCCGTCCATGAGCCCGGCCGCGAGCCCGGCCACGAGCCCGGCCGCGAGCCCGACCACGAGCCCGCCCGCGATCGTGAACAGAAGGCGACGTCGCCTGGGGGGCTGGGCGTGGGGAAGCTGCCACCAGGCGAGGTCGGGGGTGCCGAGGTGTTCGAGGTGGCGAGCGAGGAAGATCAGCCAGCGTTCGGCGTCAGCGGCCGGCCAGGGGCAGCGTTGGGCCCGGTCGGGGTGGGGGCGGTAGGCGGCGGCGATGAAGGCGTCGAACAGGTGCTCCGCGACGGCGGTGGAAGTGGGAAAGCGGGTCGGGTCGAGGAGTTCGGCCGGGGTGCGTCCGGCGGCGAGGGCGGGTTCGCCGGGGCGGGGGTTGTAGATGGTGCGGGCGAGGGTGGCCATCAGCGGGGTGGTCAGCGTCTGGGCGACCGGCGGCGGCCAGGCGGCCAGCAGCGGGTCCCAGCGGGCGACGCCGGCCGGGCCGCCCGCGGAGCCGCGAAGATAGTCGGCGACCACTGCCACGTCCAGCGGGAGCAGGTCGATGCCGGTGGCCCCGGTCAGGCGGATCTCGGGCCTGCCGGGTGGGGAGATGGCCTGTTGGTAGTCCACGGTGCGGGAGCTCAGGACGACGCGCTGCCCGGGGCGCAGCGCGTCGTTGATCCGGGCGATCGTGGCCCCGCGGACCGGGTCGGGGATCTCGTCGAGACCGTCGAGAACGGGAAGGATCAGCCCGGCGTCGAGAAGTGCCCGTGCCCGGCTGCCCCCGGTACCGCCCGGGGCAAGCTCGGCGAGGCCGGGATAGTCGGCGACCAGCCGCTGTTCCAGCCACTGGTACAGGGTCTGCTCCCGGGGATTCCAGGACGCCAACGTGACCAGGACCGGTACCGGTCCACCCGAAGCTCGTCGGCCCTCGGCGAGCAGGCCCAGTACCAGGCGGACGATGAGTATCGTCTTGCCCGCCCCAGGCTCGCCCAACACGACCAGCCGCCCGGTCGGTACCTGGTCGAGTAGGCCCACCAGCTCGGCGTCACCTCCGGCGAGCCCGCCCGGTCCGGTCGCCCAGGCCACCGGCTGCGCCGCTGGCGGCCAGCCCGCCCCGGAAGTCGCCAGGCGGACCAGCGACCCCCAGTCGTCCACCAGCGTGTTGTCGGCCGGCGCCCAGCGCACCGGCAGCGGGTACGGGTCGTTCAACCGGCGCAGCGCCGCCTCGTCCTCCCACTGACGGCGCACCGCGATCGCCAGCTGGTCGGCGATCGCGGGCAAGGTCAGGTTCCCGGCCGCGACTTCCGCGGTCTCCTCGCGGTCCGCTTTGAACGCGGCCCAGGTCAGCCATAGTCCCGTCAGCCCCGTGACGCCACCGACCAGCCCGACTAGCGCCGCCCCGTTGGTCAGGTGATAGCGCCGGTACAGCACGAGCGCGGCCACCGTCGACCCGAGCAACAGCAGAAGCGCGATGACCCCTGTCCGTCTCGTCCGCGATCTCCCCATGTGCTCATCATCGTGCGTGTAGCGCCCGCAATGTCGCCTGGGTGTGCGGTTGGGCACACGCGGTCGCCGAATGAACGGGCGTGCCGCGCGGTGGCGAGGTCGAGCCCTGGAGCCGCGACGCCGGTCCACATATCGGTGCGAGGTGGCGCAGGGTTGATGATTGCTCACATAAGAGTCAACGGGGGATATAGGAAGGCATCGCGCCCGGTGTGGTGGATCGCCGGTGCGCTCGGCCTGATGGCCGGCGGCGTTGTCTGGGCGAGCGGGCAGGGCAAGGCCGCGGCACTTGTCGCTGGCCTGAGCGTGCTGCTGCCGGTGGCCGCCTTCCTCGCGGACAAGATCGCTGCCCGCACCGGTGACTTGGGACATCGCCACAGTCGCCGACCGGCTCGCCGACCTGGTGCGTGATCAGTGGGACATCGAGGCCAGGCGCCGCAGGGTCCGCGGGTCGTCCCTGAAGGTGTTCTGGCAGGAGGTCGACGCCGACCTGGTGAGTCCCTGGGCCGAGCTGCAACGGCAGGCGGCAGGCGGAGGGAACGGACCGGCGTCCGCAACGCCAGGCAGCGGCCCGGGTGATCTCGCCGGGGGTGGTGCGCTGCTGGCGGCCTACGAGCGCAGCCCCTGTAAGCGCCTCGTCGTGCTCGGGGAGGCTGGCGCGGGGAAGACGGTTCTGCTGGTACGTCTCGTCCTGGACTTGCTCGACCGACGCCAGCCCGGCGATCCGGTGCCACTGCTGCTCCCGCTGGCCGCCTGGAACCCGACCGGACCGAGCCTTTACACCTGGTTGGAGTCCCAGATCCTGCGGGAGTACGCCCACCTGGCCGCGGTGGACTCCGCGACCGGCCGCACCCGCGCCGGTGCGCTTCTCGACGCCGGCCTGATCCTGCCCGTCCTGGACGGTCTCGACGAAATCTTCGCCGACGGCCGAGACCAGGTACTCGTCGCCCTCAACGACGGCCTGCGCGGCAACGTCGGGCTTATCGTCAGCAGCCGCCCCGGCGAGTTCCGCGCCGCCGTGCACCCCCGTCCCGACTGGCCGTCGACCCACCTTGCTGGCGCCGCCGGCATCCATCTCACACCCCTGACCGCACCGGCGATGGGCGACTACCTGCTGGCCAACGCAGGCACGCATGGATCAGTGCGGTGGGCACCCGTCCTGGCTGCGCTGGCAACCCCCACCTCACCGCTCGCCCAGGCGCTCACGACCCCACTCGCAGGCAGCCTCACCAGCACGATCTACAACCCGCGACCGCGCGAATCCACCCTCGGCCTCCCCAACCCCACGGACCTCACCACCCTGCCCACCCCGGACGCCATCGAACAGCACCTGTTCACCGAGTTCATCCCCGCCGCCTACCGCCCCCACCCCGACCAACCCACCCCCCGCTGGACCCCCCAACAGGCAGAGCAGTACCTCACCTTCCTCGCCCGCCACCTCGAACACCGCCTACACACCACCAGCCTCGCCTGGTGGGAACTGCAACGCGCTATGCCACGAACACTCCCATTCCTCGCGTTCGGGCTCACGGCCTGGCTCGCGTTCGGGCTCCCGGCCGGGCTCACGGCCTGGCTCGCGTTCGGGCTCCCGGCCGGGCTCACGGCCTGGCTCGCGTTCGGGCTCACGTTCGGGCTCAGCCACGACGCCGCAGCGGATACAGGACGAGCGGCAGATCCTAAGACCGTCCTGATCCAGGATCGAACCAGATCGCTCGCGTTCGGACTCACGTCAGGGAGCACCCATGATCGACCGTGTCACGATCGTCACCGGGAACGAAGGGAAGGCTCGCGAATACTCCAGCCTGCTGGGCGTCCCCGTGGCCACCACCACGGTGAAGCTCATCGAGATCCAGTCCCTCGACGTCGCGACCGTGGTGGAACGCAAAGCCGAGGACGCCTACGCGAAGCTGCAACGCCCGGTACTCGTCGACGACACCGGCCTGGCCCTACCCGCCTGGAACGGCCTACCCGGCGCCCTCGTCGCCTGGTTCCTGAACACGGTCGGCATTCAGGGCCTGCTGGACATGGCCGCCGGCGTGACCGACCGCCACGCGATCGCCACGACCGCCCTCGGCTACGCCGACGACAATGGCGTCCACGTCGTCACCGGCACCCTGCACGGAACACTGACCACACAGCCACATGGCGACGGTGGCCACGGCTACGACAGCATCTTCACACCCACCGGCAGCGTCCACACCCTCGCACAGATGCCGACCGAACAGAAAAACGCGATCTCCCACCGCCGACTCGCCATCGACGCCCTCCGCCAGACACTCGCGACACCGAACCTCTGAACAATTTCCAGCCGGCCGAGACGCCTGGACAAGGGCGTTGGACATCGGCCTGGTCCATCCGGGCGGCCGGCGGCTGTCCACCGGTGTAGACAGGATCCATCTCGTCCAGTGCGGTACGGGCCCTCACGGATCACCCCACGGGCGTGGGGAGGACGCACAGTGGTACCGCGCCGACGCCGGCGGAACCTGGGCTCACTACACCCCCGGCGGGCACAGCCGATGACCGGGCGATTCCTCGCTACCGTCACGTCATATGATCAACGATCCCGCTCCGGAACCTTCCCGCGACCGCGTCCTGAGCTCGCTCGCCGACCTGCTGCTGGGCACATGCCCGGACCGGGTGCTGCGTGTCGCGATCGACGGCCCCGACGCTGCCGGCAAGACGACACTGGCGGACGAGCTCGCGGGCACACTGACCGACCGAGGCCGAGCCGTCATCCGCGCCAGCGTCGACGGCTTCCACCAGCCCCAGACCACGCGTCACCGCCGAGGGCCACTGTCCCCGCAGGGCTACTTCCTCGACGCGTTCGACTACACCGCCCTACGACGCCTTCTTCTGGACCCGCTGAGCCCCGCCGGTGACCGGCGCTACCGCACGGCCGTATTCGACCATCTCAACGACTCCCCGCTCGACAGCCCCACCCGCGAAGCACCGAGCAACGCGGTCTGCATCGTCGACGGCGTCTTCCTCCTCCGCGACGAGCTACGCCACTGCTGGGACCTCACCGTGTTCCTCCAGATCAGCCCCGCCGAGTCGCTACGCCGCGCACTGCAGCGTGACGCCGCCCTGTTCGGCTCGCCCGCCGCCGTCCGCGAACGCTACGAGGCGCGCTACCTGCCCGGCCAACAGCTCTACCAGGCCTCCGCCGCACCTCGGGATCACGCCCACGTGCTGATCGACCACGAGCTACCGGAGGCACCCCACGTCCTGCGCTGGCCCAGGGGACGGGCCCCCAGCCGCCGGGACACCGCCAGCACCCAGGCGAACCGGCACATGGAGTGACGTCCGGATACGGGGAGCACGCCGCACACGCGACAGGCGAACACGCGACCCTGGGGACTGACCCCATGCCGAGGAGCAGTAGGCCACGATGACTGACGGGTCATTGAGTTCCGAAGATGATTTGGAGGAGACGCGTGCGGTTCACGGCTGATCTCCGTCCGTTGCGGGTGAAGCCGTACCGGCGGCTGTGGGCGTCCACGGTCGTCACCACAGTGGGAGCTCAGCTCACCGCGGTCGCGGTTCCGCTGCAGATCTACGAGATCACCGGCTCCTCGGCCTGGGTGGGGCTGGCCGGGCTGGTCGGGCTTGGCCCGCTGGTGCTCGCCTCCGCTGTCAACCTGCGCCGCTGCTTCCGCGCTCGGCTCGGCACGACCCCTGGCGCCTATCGGAGGGCGTTCCGGGACCCGTGACGCCGATGCGGCAGGGCAACCGCATGCCGCCAGGACGACGCGGAATCGGAAGGGTCGGACACCCCGCGCCGCAGCAGGCAGCTGATTGCCCCCAGGGCCGGGCGTCGCGATCCGACCCCGGGGGCAATCTCATGAATACCTGCGACGTCGCCGCAGGCGTCGCGGTTGCGGTCGCGGTCACGGTCGTCAAAGAATTCGGCCGACCATTTTTACCGGCAATAATCGGTCAGTGCGGCCCGGCCAGAGAAAGATGGCCGGGCGGCGTTCTTCCGATCACCGGTCCCGGACGATCACCAGTCCCAGTCCCAGTCCCAGCTGTCCTTGTCCTTTCTGTCCTCGCCTCGCTTGTCCTTATCCGACCCGTCCTTGCCCCAGCCGTCCTTGTGCCAACCATCCTTGTCCCACCCGTCCTTGTGCCAGCTGTCATCCTTCCAACCCTTTTCCCAGCTGTCGTTATTCCAGCCCCTGTCCTTGCCGCCCCAGCCGTCCGAGGCGTTGGCAGCTGTGGCCGAACCCCCCGCCAGCGCCATCGCCGTCGCGCCAGCGATGGCGAGCACGGAAATTCGGATCCGTACGGTCCTTTTCATGATTCCCTCCGCCTATGGAAAACGGCGAACTCATCGTCGCCGAAGGCAGATTAACGGGTTCCCGCACGTCCGGAAAAACGGATCATCAGCGGGGTAGGAAATATCTTCGACTAGCCGGTCAAATTGAAGGCGCAGCCGTGCGGCAAAATCCCGTCAATGTACTGTCGCGAGCAGTCATGCCGTCGTTTTTCGGCGCCAGGGGCAGTCCGATGCGCCGACCACCGGCGGATCGACCGCAACGAAATGGAATGATGTCAGCCATGACCGACAGTGCAGCGGCCCGGCGGGGCGTCGACTGGGAGGGGTTCGTCAACACCCGGGATCTCGGCCGCCTGCCGATCCGCGGCGGCGGGGCCACCCGGTACGGCGTCTACTACCGGTCCGGCGATCCGCGGTTCGGCACCGACGCCGGCTGGGCCGCCGCCCGTGCCGCCGGACTTCGAACGGTCGTCGACCTGCGCAACGACGACGAGATCAGACCCGGACTACCGAACGCCACGGCAGCCGCGGGCACGGTCGGCGTCGACAACCAGAATCCATTGATCGACGCCCAGCTCGCCGCCCACAACACCACCGCCCACCAAGCCGTCCTGGACATCGCCGACGGTTTCGACGCCGAGACCTACCTGCTCGCCGCCGGCGTCACGTCTGCTGATCTGGAGCAGATCCGCCGCCGGCTGATCCGTCGATGAGGGCATCCTCGGTGGCCGGGTGCCCGAGGGCCCACGAGTTCTTCGCGGTCGCCAAGCACAGGGCTACACTCCGGTGTCCCCGGCGACGTTTCGGTCGTCGGGGACATCCAGGATGGTCCGTGGGGGGAAGGTCCGATGGCTGAAGCAGGTAACTATCCGATCGGCAGCGAATATCCGGCCGCATCACGTGCCGACGTGCAACCGGCGCCGGCTTCGTATGGGGCGCTCGTGCCGAATCCGCCGCTGCCGCCCCAGCCCGGCTGGGCGGGCGCCCCGGCTCGTCCGCCGATCGGCGCCGCTGCGCCCGTCCCGCAAAAGCAGGGCGCCTGGGGCCTGTGGTGGCTCTGTGCGCTCACGTTCTCCATCTACTACCTCGTCTGGTATGACCGGATCAACGGCGAGCTGGCCGCGGTTCTCGGCGAGCCGCGGCGAGCGAACAGCCGATGGTGGAACCAGCTCATCCCGTTCTGGGCCCTCGTCGGCCTCGGTGCCACAGCCAAGCGTCTGAATGCCGCACACGCCGTCGTTGGCTCACCGACCCGGGTCGGTGTCTTCACCGCGTGGTTCTGGGCACCCGCCTGGTTCGGCTCACAGGTTCGCTACCTGCAGCGCCGCGTCAACATCCTGCACGACGTGCTGACCTCGCGGGCCACCCGCCCTGGATACTGATCCATACTGCCCGGCAACGACGGGCAGCCCATCACCCGGTGGCGGCGGGCCGTACGAACTCTTTCGATCGGCTCGCCGCGCCAGCGGTCTTTACCGCCATGATCCGGTACGCGAGAAAGCCCCGCTAAGGACGGAATCCGTCAAGCTGTTTGAGGCAGGTTCTTCGGGAAATTAGTTGGTTGGCTGGCCGGTCTCCTGCTCGTCGGGTCGTTTGATCCACGCTGGCGTGGGGAGCTCGGGCGGGGTCGGGGCTCGGCGAATGAACCGTTCCGGGTGGGCGGCGTAGGCGGCGTCGAGGACCTGGGCGCGGGCCTGATGGACGCTGTCGGCTTGGCCGTGGTGGACGACCGTCGGGGTGGGGACTGTGTCGCCAACGGTGTTTCCGGCATGATTGATCAGTAGCTCTCGGCGTTTCTTCACGATCTGCGGCTCGAAGGTTCCTTCCCGATCCCGCGGAACCATGATCTCAACATCGCCGGCGACCTCCGAAACAACGGTCTTCGTCCGACTACCGTTGCGGATGTTCGTACTCTCCCGATCCGGATCGGCATGGTTCTTCTCATGGCCGAGATACTCGACCATCTCCTCCTGCAGGGCTGTTTCCAGCGCCGTTGTGGTGAACAGCTTCAACAGGCCGTCCGGACCGGTCAACGCCAGACCCCGCGCCTTCGCGTCCGCGACCATCGCCACCGCGGCGGCCTGCTCCGGCGACACCTGCCGCCCCAACCCACGATCATCCTTGCGAGGGGTCATACCACCCGATGTGATCACTCACAGTGCCCATCCCGCCGGACCTCGGCCCGGCGTGTCGGGCCGGAAACACCGATCTTGAAACAGTCCCGACGCCGCAAGCTGACGCCGTGCGGGAAGCGGAACCTGCCGGGGTTCCGCGAACCTACGGGATCATCCAAACACTCTGGACCGCGCGGTGGTTGGGGACCGCGCGGAGGTCGGGGATCGCGCGGAGGGTCGGTATCGTGGGCCGGCTAGGACGGTGCGGAGGTACGCGACGATGCGGCGGTTCGGGTGGGCACGTCCGGGTGGGCGAGGGCACCGGGTGATGGGCGGGGCCGGCGGGGCAAGTCGAACCGCGATCCTCGTCTGTCAGGGGCGGGCGGTCGCGCACGGCCGGCTGGCGCCCGGGCGGTTCGACGATCCGACGGCGCTGGCGTTGCTGCGTCCCGCGGAACGGGTGGTCGTCGAGCAGGTGCGGGCCGACGCGATGCCCGTCGGCGCCGGGCCACGGATGGCGTTCGAGATGGTGCGGGCCTGCGGTGACGCGATGGCCCCGCGGACCGTCACGATCGATGACGCCGTCCGGGAGGTGGCGCGCCACAGTGCGCCGGGAACACAGGTGGTCATCCTCGGCGCGGGCCTGGACGGACGGGCCTGGCACCTGCGCGAACTCGCCGGGATACCGGTGTTCGAAGTCGATCACCCAGCGACACAACGGGAGAAGCGGGAGCGGGCCGGCGGGCTGGCCGAGCCCGTCTCGGCGCCGGTGTACGTCCCGGTGGACTTCAGCCGGGACGACCTCGGCGACGCGCTGGCCGCCGCGGGGCACCGCGAGTCGGCGCCGACCGTCTGGATCTGGGAGGGCGTCGTGCCCTATCTGACCCGCGGTCAGACGCTCGGGACGCTGCAGGTGATCGCGGCGCGGTCCGCACCCGGCAGCCGGCTGATCATCCAGTATCACTCGCCGACACCGGGGTTCGCCCTTGGCCGGGGAACCGCAGCGGTGCTGAGCCGGCTCACCGGCAGCGAGAACCCGATGGCACGGGAGCCGAACCGCTCCGCGTGGACGCCACGGGCAATGGGCCGCGCCGTCGCGGCGGGCGGCTTCACCGTCACCCGCGACGACACGCTGCTCGTCCTGGCCCGGCGGTTCGACACCCCGGCACGGCATCGTCAGTCACTGCGCGGCACCCGCATCCTCGTCGCCGACCGTCCCGCCAGCGGGCCATCGACTGGCTGAGCGGGCCGCGGCGAGATCCCGCTTCTCGGCGGCCAGCACGTCGATGACCTGGCCGAACTGGCCGGCGGCCCGGTACAGATAGGTCCATCGTCCGGCGACCTTCACCTACGTTTCGTCGACGAACCAACGATCACCCGGTGTGTGCCGGCATGGCCGGGCCGCGTCGATCAGCAGCGGAGTGAACCAGCGCACCCACCGGTAGACCGTGACGTGATCAATCTCGAGGCCACGTTCGGCGAGGAGTTCCTCGACGTCACGGTACGACAGGGCGTACCGCAGGTATCAGCAGACTGCCAGGACGATCGCCTCGGGTGGGAACCGGAACCCGGCGAACTCCGACGTCGGAACCGGCGGTGCGCAGGGATCAGGTCGGTCGGGTCGTCCGAGGGAGGTGCGCCATCACCGCGGAGATGATCGCTCCTGCCTGGATGCATCAGCAGATCACCGCGGAGCTGTACGACTCCTGGTCTGCCGAGCAGTGCGCGGGCATCGAGATCGTGGACGGGATGGTCGTCGCCAGCCCCAGCGCGTCCAAACGACACAACCGCCTGATCAAAATCCTCGCGGTCGCGTTGGAGGCTGCCGCCGGGCCCGACTGGAACCGGACGTCGACGTCGACGTCCGGTTCCAGGACGTGCCACTGACCTGTGAAGATCTTTAACGCGGCAGGGGCGCCGTGGTAGTAGCCCGTCAGCAGTACCGCTTTGCCCGTGGGGCGCAGTAGCCCGTGCAGGGTCAGCTCGGGATAGCAGACGTGGATATCGGCCAGTGCTCGGTCGGAGACGGCCGGCGGCATCCAGCCGGGGCAGCCAGCCGCGCGGGTCACGAGGTTTTTGTTCTCCAGTACGGGTAGCGCGACGGATCGTCAGGGGACGCTGTCTGGGATGATGGAATCATGACAGTCAGGTCTGCGGTGGTTCGGCGACAGGTTGAGGATCTGGACGCGGCTGTGCCTTTCTATGAGCAGGTGACCGGTGCTTCCTCATCCCGGTTCGCCTTCGCGGGGGTGCACCTGGCGAGCGTCGGGCCGTTTCTGCTGTTCAGCGGACCCGAAGAGGCGGTGCGCATAGTGGCTGGCGTCGCCGCGACGCTTGTTGTCACGGATGTGGACGCGACGGTTGCGCTGGCCACGGCGGCTGGGGCTGAGATCGTGGCTCCCGCGGCCAAGACTCCCAATGGCCACCGTGCCGTGCTGCGACATCCGGACGGCGGTGTCTTCGAGTACGTCGGCCCGTGAACAGATCGTGAGAGGGCCGACCGACGATATCTGACCAGCTGTACGAGGCGTGTGAGGCCTCGGTATCCGACTCGGGGACGCGAATGTCGCACCGCGCAGACCCAGTATGCAGCCGGACCCGTCGTCCCACCCGGGGAACCACTCCAGATCGGCGATCTCGTCTTCTACGGCACCGCCACCAACATCCACCACGTCACGATCTACATCGGAAACGAGCAGATGATCACAGCTCCGGGGCGCGGGAAGGTGGTTAAAATCGCCCCCTACAGGTGAGCGGGAGACGACTATTTCGGGGCAACAAGGCCAGCAAACTAGGATTTATTCGCTTTGCGAATTCCGATGCCTCAGAATATCAGTTTGATAATAACGGGGGTTAGTCCCAGGTGAGGAACCGGTAGTGCAGGCCGGTCGACGACTTTCGCCAAGCCCCGAGGTTTTTCGGTGGGCGGCCGACGTCCGGCGCGTGGGTGTCGCCGTCGAAGAGTTCGCGGATCTCGGTGATCACGATCCGGTCGGCGTATGGCAGTGCCGCCTGGTATACCGTCGCGCCGCCGATCACCCACAGGTCTCCCGACGCCGCGGCGAGGGCCCGGGGCAGGTCGGGAAAGGCTTCTACGCTGGGCTGCGCGGTGCGCGAGAGCACGAGGTTGCGCCGGCCCGGCAGCGGCCGGAACCGGGGCGGTAGAGACTCCCAGGTACGACGGCCCATGAGCACGGTCGCGCCGGTGGTCAGGGCGCGGAAGTGCGCCATGTCCTCGGGTAGGTGCCAGGGCAGGGCGCCGTCGCGCCCGATGACGCCGTTCGCCGACTGCGCCCAGACGAGCCCGATCACACCGCGACCGGTGCGGCGATGGCAGGGTGCGGGTCGTAGCCGTCGAGTGTGAGGTGTGCGTAGGTGTAGTCGAACAGGCTGGCGGCTGGGGCCAGTCGCAGCATCGGGAACGGCCTCGCCTCGCGGATGAGCTGACGTTGAACCTGGTCGGTGTGATTGTCGTAGATGTGGCAGTCCCCGCCGGTCCAGATGAAGTCACCGACCCCGAGACCCACCTGGTCTGCGATCATGTGGGTGAGCAGGGCGTAGCTGGCGATGTTGAATGGCACGCCAAGGAACAGGTCCGCGCTGCGCTGATACAGCTGACAGGACAGCAAGCCGTCGGCAACGTGGAACTGGAACAGCGCGTGGCACGGCGGCAGCGCCATCCGTGGAAGGTCGGCGACGTTCCACGCGGACACGATGATCCGTCGGGAGTCGGGATCCTCGCGCAACGTGCGCAGCACGTCGCTGATCTGGTCGACGTGTCCGCCGTCCGGGGTCGGCCAAGACCGCCACTGCACTCCATATACCGGGCCGAGGCTGCCGTCCGGGGCTGCCCACTCATCCCAGATCGTGACGCCGTTCTCCCGTAGCCACGACACGTTCGCCTCGCCGCGCAGAAACCACAGCAGCTCATACGCGATCGAGCGGAAGTGAACTTTCTTGGTTGTGATCAGAGGGAAGCCGTCGGCCAGCCGGTACCGCAACTGGCGGCCGAAGATCGACCGGGTGCCGGTGCCGGTCCGATCCGCCTTGCGGGCGCCTGTGTCCAGCACGTGACGGAGGAGCTGCTCGTACTGCGTGTCGGGCATGCCCGCAAGCCTAGGCGCGCCGTCTCCGACCGGGGCGGCGATCATGACCGGCCAGGAACCAAGCCGGCCGACTGATGTGCCCTTTTGAATCCGGACAGTCACTATTAAGCCGATTTACGCTGCAGGCTGTTTTTTCAGGTATTCGTCGTGGACTTGTCGTGGGGTACGGTAGTCGAGTGCCGAGTGGCGGCGTGTCGTGTTGTAGCGGAAGATGAACTCGAACGTGTCGCTCACCGATGATCCTTGGCGAAGTACGCTGCGGCTTTTTCAAAAAGCTGTTCTCCATGCGCAGCTCACGGTTCTGCGTTCAAGTTCGCGTAGCCGGGCGCTTTCATCCGCGGTCGGTGGTGGTGCCTCGCCGGCGTGGGCCCGCCGGTAGGTCGCGACCCAGTTTCCGAGGGTTCCTTCCAGGATGCCAAGTTCCCGTGCGACATCGGAGATCGCACGGGACGTCTCGATCACCATCTTCACAGCCTCGTCCTTGAACTCGGCCGAGAACCTTCTACGCTTCTGCGTCAACTGTCATCCCTTCCGCGCTGCCCCTATTCTAGTAGGGAGCACTGTCCGGAAGAAAAGAGGCACCTCACTCACCGCTGACCGCCGGCACCCTCTTCGCGTCTCCGTGCCTGGCGTTGGGGACGGTTGTGACCAGGAGCCGTGCATCCGCCGCGAAACAGGAAGTGCCGACACAACCGGTAGCTGGCTGCGGTGGTACCAGCAGGACAGCCGCCCGCTAACGTTCGTAGCGTTGAGTAGTCACACCAGAGCTCAACCTGCTCCGAGCTACCGTAGCTCGATCAGCGCCCTGTCGGGCCTCGCGACGGTGGAGCCGGACCGGCGGTACCTCCGGTCGCCCGGACAGCATGCCTTCCTGACGGTCGTTGAGATCCAACGGCCGGTCCACGTGCCGGTGCGTGAAATGGTCGATCTTCTCCCGGGCAGGAGTTCCTGGACGACCGCGACGGCCGGACCGATCTGGACCGCCCGCTCGATGACAGGCGCCGGATAACCGACAGCCCGCAGTGCCTCAACGACGGCAAGCGGCAGGCAAGGACCGACCGATCCGGCTCTGCACGCTGGCCGGTCACCGCCAAGCCGAGCTCGTCGGAGCGACAGAACGTTTTCAGGTCTGGGCAGGCGATGGCAGCGGCGGGCACGTCGAGGTCGTCCGGATAGGCACTGGGAGAATCTCCGTCATCGGAGGAGACCTTGACCCCTACCCGGTCATCGCGGCGCACAGCGCCCAGGCTCTCCACCATGAAGCGCCACTTCGGGAGCCGACGATGGATGACGAGATCGAACTGATCAGCGATGGTGACGGCCTGGCGGTCATCGGAAGTCCGCAGGCCGTCGAACGCTTCCTCGTCTCCGAAGGGCTGCCGTCGAAGGACCTCGGACTGCCAAGGCTTGGATCAGCCCTCAGAACCGCGGCTGGAGCCGCGCACGCAGGTTCCGCGATATCGGCCGGCTCGGGTCGCTGGGTGAAGTTGACCAAGGAGTCCGCGCAGGCTCTCAAGAAGTACGGGCTGATGGAAGGTTCGACGCCTGGTGCCAGCCGTGCCGTCCTGACCGAGAACGGCAGGATCAAGGGATTTCTCGAACTGACGAGGACGCCCGGATCGTTTCTGACCAACCCCGCGTTGCTGGCCGGTGCCGCGGGGCTCATGGCGCAGCTTGCGATGCAGCAGAGCATGAACGAGATCACCGATTATCTCGCGGCGATCGACGAGAAGCTCGATGACGTGCTGCGCGCCCAGAAGGACGCGGTGGTGGCGGACATGATCGGAGCGGGCTTCGTCATCGAGGAGGCCCTGACCATCCGAGAGCAGGTGGGTCGGGTCTCCGAGATCACGTGGGCGAAGACGCAGGCCACGTCGATGACGATCGCGCGAACCCAGGCCTACGCGTTGCGTCAGCTCGACGCACTCACCGAGCGGCTGGAGCACAGGACCAAGATTGGTGATCTCGCCAAGGCATCCAGGGACGCCGAGGTCACGGTTCGGGAGTGGCTCGCCGTTCTGGCTCGTTGCTGGCAACTGCAGGACGCGGTCGCCGTGCTCGAACTCGACCGCGTGCTGGATTCCTCTCCGGATGAGCTCGACCGGCATCGCCTCGCACTTCGCGCTGCCCGGCAGAACCGGATGGAGATCCTCTCACGCAGCACCGAGCGACTGCTGGCTCGGATGGACGCCGCTGTCAGCACAGCCAACACGAAGGTGCTGCTGCACCCGACCGCCTCCCCGGCCGTGGTGCAGGCGAGCAACCAGGTCACGATCGCCGTCGTCGACTTCCACGAACGGCTCGGGATCGAACGCGGTCGACAGTCCCTGGACGCGAAACGATGGGTGGACGCGGCCACGGAGGCAAAGGGTAAGGCGCTCAAGACGGGACTCAAGACGGGAGTGGAGGGCGTCGATGCCGCCAGGCGTCTTGGTAGCGCGACCTTCGGCCGGGCCAGATCGGTGGCGGACAAACTTTCAAGCGGGGTCGCCGAGCGAGCGCACCGCCGGCGCGGAGACGACGAGGAAGACTGAGACGCTGACACACATCCGCCGGCGGCAGGCCGGTCGCCGCAAGCCGGATGCCCAGCGCCCACCCGCCGCCCGGCCCGAGCAGGAAGCCCAACGCCACAACACGGGCCATCAGCACCGTGACCGCACGAAGAACGAATGACCGTGTCCCCTGGCCGACAGGTGGAGTGGGAAGGACGCCATTCAGAAGGCGAGATGCGGCCAGGTGTACGACGCGGGGGTCGGCGTACCCGTCACCTCGCCGTGGCCGCATGCGTCGTAGCGCACTATCCGAGGTGGTCGAAGGAGCTTGTCAGGCCGGACAGGTCCCGCCCGGTGGCCACGACCCGGCACCAGAGAGCAATGTGCCGCCGGGACAACAGGGTCAGCACGATGTCACGGCACCACCGGACGGTGTCACTACGTGCTGTCGCTGTGGAAGTCCCGGTGACGGCGCGGGAGAGCATCTCGCTGCCGACGGCAGCGCCACGTGGACTCGTCAGTACAGTCCCTCCGGCGCCGACTGGGCGATCTGCAACGGACGGACGTTGGCCACGCCGTCACAGGGCCAGCCGTCGCCGGTGTCGTAGCGGACGGCCTGGTCGCGCTCCAGCACGTTCGGCAGGAACAGGTCGTCGTGCAGGACGGTGAGGCGCACCTGGCCACCCTCGCCGTAGCCGACCGTCCGCCGCCAGTCGGCCTTGTCGACCACCGCCATCGTCACCTGCGGATAGTTGGGCACGTAGGGCAGCAGGTCACCGTCGCGCTCGGCGGGCAGGCTGGCCGCGTTGCCAAAGGTGTTGCCGTAGCTGACCCCGCACGGGCCGCCGCCCAGGACCGCGACGAACTCGCGGTACATGTCCCCGCTGAGCTGGGTGCCACTGAGCCGGACCCCGGCCAGACGGCCCGCGAGGTCCCGGTGGCGCCGGCTCAGCGCCGCGAACAGTGCCGGGGTGGTGTTCAGGTAGTCGACCGGCTGGGTGGCCAGCACCGTACTGATCTGTTCGAGCAGATGGTCGGTGTAGTCGGCCGCGTCCTTGAGCCGTCCCGCGCGGATCAGCCGTTTGACCCAGCGGGGATCCATGTCGATGCCGTAGACCAGCGAGGCGTACAGCTCGGAGATCTCCCAGGCGCCGTTGCCGATCAGGTGGGGGCCGGTCGGGGTGGCGTGCAGCCAGCGGCGCTCGGGTTCGAATCCCTCGGTCACGAAGGACCAGCGCCGCCACACTCCCCGGTGCAGGATCATCTCCGGGGTGTAGAAGACCCGGCACGGGCTGCCGGTCGTGCCGCCGGACTCCCAGATCCGCCCGGCCAACGGCCTGGGCACGGTGCGGGGCACCAACCCGGTCGGATCCGCCTCGCGCAGGACGTCGAGGGGGAACGGCCCGAAGCTGGTCAGTTCGTCGTAGCGGGTGATGTCGCGCGGGTCGAACGGCAGGTCGGCGGCGCGGGCGAGCCAGTAGGGACTGCCGGTTTCGGGGTCGAAGTGGCGCCGCACGACCCGCGCCGTCCAGGCGTCGAGGTCCTCGGCCAGCCACTGCTCGGTCAGCGCCGTGTACCGCGACCTCGCCGCCGACCCCACCGTCGCGGGCACCTCAGGCTTCCTGTGGGAGCGCGAGGTCGATACCGAGGTCGTAGATGGCGGTGGTCAGATCCGCGAGGTGCTCCGGCTTGTCCACATGCACGACCGGGAACGGAAAGGCGATGACACCTTCCGGCACTGCCGGGCCCACTACGACTCCAAGCCGGGTGCCGCTGAGCGCGAGGCCGGAGATCAGGTGGACCATGCTGATCGGGGTGACGGCGTTGCGCAGGAACAGATCGCGGACCTGGTCGCCGGTGGTCAACGCCTTGGCCTCCAGGCAGGATGCCAGCGGGATCGTGGGCGCGCGGAACTCGACCGCCTCGATGTACGGCGCCAGGAAGTCGTTGGCCGCCTGCCGCAGCGGGCTGTGCACCGCCGTCGTCACGCCGGGCAGGATCACCACCGTCCCTGGTGGAACCTGAGCGGACAGCGCCTCCAGTGCGTCCTGGTAGCCGGCGAGCATCAGCATGGCCTTCGTGCCGTCGAAGGCGGTACCGAAGTCGCCGGCGAGGTGGACTCCGGATCGGGCCGGCTCGTGGTAGCTCTCGGTGCTCTCCCCGATCGGCACGAAGGCGAGCGCGAGGCCCTGTGCGGGGGCGTCCGGCGCCGGGGGCGGCGTGTGCCGGGTCTGCCACAGCAGACCGAAGAACGCCTCCCGGTCGATCGAACCCGCCAGGCAGCTGCTGCTCATCGCGCCGAGGCTCAGCCCACCCACCGCGCCGGGGCGTATTCCCTGCTCCGCGAGGATGTCATGGATGCCGAGGGCGAGCGCCGCCTGGCGGATGGCGCCGATCGACTGCCGGGCCTCCTGCTCCTCGGGCAGTTCCTCGGTGCGGATCTGTGCCGGCGTCAGACTGGTCCATCCGCTGATGTCCGCATAGAGCGCACGCATCACCTCGAAGGCGTCGTACAGCTCGGATCCGGCACCCGGATCGTGGCTGATTCCGCCGCCGAGAATGTAACCGATGCTCATCGTGTCATCCTTTCGTTCGGCGCCGCCCGGGGCGGCGTCAACAACGGAACTGTGCTTATTTCCGGCTACCGCCGACCGGGCCGGTAAGGGCGGCCAGGTTTTCCGCGACGGCGGCCGTAACGCCATCGCGCTCGTTCACCAGATAGAAGTGGCCACCGGAGAAGACGTGTGCCTCGAAAGCGCCGGTGGTGTGGTCGGCCCAGGCGTGCAGGTCCGCGACCGAGGCGTGCGGGTCCTCGTCCCCGCCGAAGGCGACGACGGGACAGGTCAGTGGGGGTCCGGGAATGTGGCGGTGCCGCTCGACAGCCCGGTAGTCGCCGCGCACGACGGGCAGGATCATCTGCTGGATCTCCTCGTCGCCGAGAATCCTCGCGTCCGTCCCGGCGAGTTCGCGCAGCGCGTTCAGGATGTCGGCATCGGTTCCCTGGTGGACCAGCTCGATCCGGGCCACCGAGGGAGCCCGGCGGCCGGAGACGAACAGGGCGACCGGGCCGGGCCGACCGGCCCGCTCGAGTCGGCGGGCCACCTCGAAGGCCACGACCGCGCCCATGCTGTGGCCGAAGAACGCCAGTGGCGGGCCGGCAGTGGATCCGAGCAGCCCGGCCACCTGGTCGGCGACGTCGTCGATGCTCTCGAAGGCCGGCTCCGACCGCCGGTCCTGGCGGCCCGGATACTGCACCGCCCACAGGTCGGCGACGGATTCCAGGGCCCGCGCGAAAGGCTGGTAGAAAGTCGCCGATCCACCGGCGTGGGGAAAGCAGACCAGGCGGATCCCGGTGTTCCGCGCGGCGGCGAACCGGCGGAACCACAGGCTTTCGAGGACAGCGATGTCGGTCATGGTCGGCCTTTCTTCGTCGTCGGAGGATGGCCGTCGACACCGTTCACGAGCGCTCGGCCCGGATGTGTCCCGCCGGCTCACCGAGGATGTTCTGGAGCCAGTCCCGGACGACGCCGGAGGTGACCTCCGCGTGCTGTTCGCCGATGGTGAAGTGGTTCCCCGGCACGTCGAGGACGGTGTGGGCGCCCGCCCAGGAGGAACGCCAGTCCGTCGCCAGCTCCTCGGGCGCGACGTCGACCAGCGGTTCGGAGGCCCGCACCAGCAGGACCGGCGTCGACATCGACTCCGGTACCCAGTCCGCGAACAGATCGCAGTACCAGCCCATGGCCGTCAGCCGGGTGTCGTTCATCGCGACGAACGCCCCCTCCCGCTCGAACATCCCGCCGACCAGCACGTCCTGGAACTGGGCGATGGCCTGGTCGCTGGCCAGGTAGGTGTCGAGCAGGACGACCGCCGCCGGGTCGAGTCCCCGGCGTTCCAACGCCCGCGCCGCGGCGACGGCCAGCAGGCCACCGGACGACGCGCCCAGCAGGACGGGCGGCACCGCGCCGCCGTGGACGGCGACGGTCTCGGCCAGCAGGTCGATCAGGGCATCGACACTCACCGGTAGCGGCTCGGCGTCCTCGAAGCCGGGCAGCGCCACCACGGACACGTCCCGTTCGCCGCGGAAGAACGACGCGAACCGCAGGAACTGGTGGATCCCACCGAGCGCGACGAAGGACGAGAAGCAGATGACCGGCGGGCGGGCGGGCCCGCGGGCGAGGCGGACCGGTTCGGGAATCCGGGCGAGGTCGTCGACGCCGGTGAACATCGGCCGCAGCAGCGCCGCGTCCCGCAGGAGATCCAACCCGACCTTGATCTTGCCGGCGGCGGTGGCCTGGCGAAACAGCGCGGTGGCCGGTTCGGCGCTCGCCTGCGCCGCCGGAGCGGACGATCCCGGGTGGGTGGGATCCGGCGACGGCGTGCTCACCCCGATGCTCTGCTCGTCGATGCTCTGCTCGTCGTCCATGGCCGCCCGGGCCAGCTCTGCGGACAGGTACCGGGCGAGCTCGACGGGGGTCGGATGGTCGAACACGACGGTGGGCCGCAGCCGCAGCCCGGTGGCGTCGGCCAGCCGGTTGCGCAGGCCGATGCCGGTCAGCGAGTCGAATCCCAGCTCCAGGAAGCTGCGGTGCGCCGTCACCTCGTCGGTGCTGGCATGCCCGAGCACCGCCGCCACATCGGCGCGGACCAGCTCGACCAGCGCCGTCTCCCGGTCGGCTTCGGCGAGCCCGGCCAGCCGGCGCGCGAACGCGCCACGCTCGACAGCGGCGTCGACGACTCGGCGGGTGGGGCCCCGGCGGGTGGGGTCCGGGCCGTCGACGAGGCCGCGCAGCAGCGGTGGCACGATGTTTGCCCCAACAGCGATACCTGTCCCAGCGGCCCGCTCCCCGGTCGTCGATCGGCCGGAGCGTGCGCGCAGGGCCACGGGGGTCAGCTGGATCGGCACGGCCACCGGCACGGTGGTCGCCAGGGCGGCGTCGAACAGGGCCAGCCCCTGCTCGTTCGACAGCGGTCGCGACCCGCTGGCCGACATCCGGGCCAGGTCGGCGGTGCCCAGGTGGGCGGTCAGCGCGCTGCGCTGCTCCCACATTCCCCAGGCCAGTGACGTCGCCGGCTGGCCCGCGGCCCGGCGCCGGAGCGCCAGGGCGTCGAGGACGGCGTTGGCCGCGGCGTAGTTGCCCTGCCCGGCGCTGCCGAACACCCCCGCCGCCGACGAGTACAGCACGAAGGCGGTCAGGTCCGCGTCGCGGGTCAGTTCGTGCAGGTGCCAGGCGGCGTCCGCCTTCGGGCGCAGCACCGCGTCGAGGCGCGCCGGGGTCAGCGCGGCGATGACCCCGTCGTCGACCGCACCGGCCGTGTGCACCACGCCGGTGAGCGGAAACTCGGCCGGGACGGACGCCAGCGCGTCGGCGAGCGCATCCCGGTCGGCGACGTCGCAGGCGGTGAGGGTGGCGTCGACCCCGAGGGCGGCGAGCCGCGCGAGCAACTCCGCCGCGCCGGCCGCCTGGGCACCCTGCCGGCTGAGCAGCAGCAGTCGCCGCACCCCGTGGGCGGTGGCGAGGTGGTGGGCGACCAGCCGACCGAGCGTTCCGGTGGCCCCGGTGACCAGCACCGTCCCGTGCGTCGCCCAGACCGGCGCACCTCCCGTGGCTCCGTCTGCCGCTGTGCCGTCTGCCGCTGTGCCGTCTGCCGCCAGGCCGCCGTACGCCGCGCTGGCCGGGGTGGTGAGCCGGACCAGCCGTTCGGCGCGGACCATCCCGGCGTGCACCGCGAGCCGCGGCTCGTCGGTCGCCAGCGCCGCCGGGAGGACCGCGTACGACTCGACGTGATCGTCCAGGTCGACCAGGACGAAGCGGTCCGGGTGCTCCGACTGGGCCGAGCGGACCAGACCGCGGACCGCGGCGGTCGCGAGATCCCGCCCGGGCCGCCCCGACGCCCCGGGGCCGCCGTCCGCGGCGACCAGGCCCCGGGTCACGAACACCAGCCGGCTGGACGTGAACCGCTCGTCGGCCAGCCACCGTTGGACGAGCGCCAGCGCGGCGGC
Source organism: Frankia sp. R82 (assembly GCF_023716925.1). Taxonomy (GTDB): domain Bacteria; phylum Actinomycetota; class Actinomycetes; order Frankiales; family Frankiaceae; genus Frankia. The sequence goes on along the minus strand of NZ_JAMQQG010000294.1, from coordinate 10,795 downwards.
GGTGGCCGCCCGGACGGCACCCGGAACATCCGTGTCCGGGTCCCCGCCGGGGACAGAGGTGAACACCAGATCCGGGCCGGGAACGCCCGGTGCCGCCACGTCGGCGAGCCCCTCGGCCAGCCGGGCCGGCGTGCCGGTGGCGACGAGCCCGGTGGCGAGCCCCTCGACGAGGCCGTCCTGCGCGGCGCCGAGCACCGCGACGGTCGGTGGGTCGGATCCACCCCGGACCGCGAGATCCGCCGTCACCGGCGCCCACCAGGTCCGGAACAGGCAGTCGCTTCTGGTGAACGGGGTGGCGCGGGCGTCGTCCGCCGCCCGCGCCAGCGCCCCCGCGGGCACCGGACGCAGGGTCAGCGCGCCGACGGAGACGACGGTCCGGCCGGCGACGTCGACGGCGAGCAGGGACACCGCGTCGCCTTCCTGCGGGGTGAGCCGGACCCGCAGGGTGGTGGCGCCGGTGGCGTGCAGCTGGACCTCGGACCACGAGAACGGCAGCCGGCCGAGTGCTCCGGCGGGAACCGGCCCGCCGAGGAAGCCGACGGCCTGGAACGCCGCGTCGAGCAGCGCCGGATGCACACCGAACCGGCCGGCGTCGGGGTGCTGTTCCGGTGGCAGGACGACCTCGGCGAACAGTTCCTCGTCCCGGCGCCACAGCGCCCGCAGTCCCTGGAAGGCCGGACCGTAGCCGAAGCCGGACTCCGCGAACCGCTCGTAGCAGCCGTCGAGGTCGACCTGCTGCGCGCCGGTCGGCGGCCACACCCCGATCTCGTCGGCGTCCGGCCGGGAGGTGGCCCGGCCGGACAGCACCCCGGTCGCGTGCGTCGTCCACGGGGTGCGCTCGTCGGTGTCCAGGTCGCCAGGGCCGGGCACCGAGCCGGATCGGGCCGGTTCGGCCCGGGACCGGACGTCGATGCCGCGCCGCCCCGACGGGTCGGCCGCACCGACGAGAACCTGCAGGTGGATCGCCGCATCGGCCGGGATGATCAGCGGCGCCGCCAGGGTCAGTTCCGCCACCTGGTCGAGTCCGACCTGGTCGCCGGCGCGGATCGCGAGTTCCACCAGCGCCGTCCCGGGCAGCAGGACGACACCGGTGACCGCGTGGTCGGCGAGCCACGGGTGGCTGCGAAGGGACAGGCGGCCGGTGAGCGCCACCGGGCCGGCGTCCGGCCAGTCGACGGCCGCCCCCAGCAGCGGATGATCGGCGGCGGCCAGACCGACCGACGAGGCGTCGCCGCCGGCACCGCGGTCCGCCTCCAGCCAGAAGCGGCGCCGCCGGAACGGGTAGGTCGGCAGGTCGACGAGCCGCGCACCGGTGCCGGTGAACGCGGCGGTCCAGTCCACCGGCACCCCGTGGACGTGCGCCGCGGCCACCCCGAGCAGGAACTGGTCGAGACCACCCGCGTCGCGCCGCCCCGAGGCGATGGTCAGGACGGCGTCCGGCCCGGCTCCGGCCACGCCCGCGAGGTCGAGCCCGGCGTCCAGGGCGATCTGTCCGATCGCGGCGGTCAGGACGGGATGCGGACCGATCTCGACGAACGTCCGGTGCCCGTCGGCCAGCAGGGCGCGGACCGCCCGCTCGAACTCCACGCTCTGGCGGGTGTTACGCAGCCAGTAGGGGGCGTCGAGGGCGGCGGTGTCGATCCGTTCGCCGTCCACCGTGGAGTAGAACGGCGTCGGGACGGAAACCGGCCGCACGGGCCCGAGCCCGGCCAGCAGCCGGTCGCGGACCCGGTCGACCGCCGGGGAGTGGGAGGCGATGTCGACGGCGATGGACCGGGTCCGCGTCCCGTCCCTCGCGCAGCGCTGCACCAGTTCGCCCAGGGCGGCGGTCTCCCCCGAGACGACGACCGAGTCCGACGCGTTGACCGCGGCGACGGCTAGCCGCCCACCCCAGGGTGCGAGCAACGCCTCGACCTTGGCCCGGGACAGTGCCACCGCGACCATCCCGCCCCGCCCGCCGAGCTCCGCCTCCAGCGCCGCACCACGGCGCGCGACGGCGAGCGCCGCGTCGGGCAGGCTGATCGCCCCGGCGACGCAGGCCGCGGCGATCTCACCCTGGGAATGTCCGACCACCGCCGCCGGCCGGACCCCGAACGTCCGCCACAGCTCGGCCGTCGCCGTCATCACCGCGAACAGCGCCGGCTGGACGACGCCGGCCCGGTCCAGACCGGGCGCGCCGGCAGCGCCGCGCAGGACATCCCACAGCGACCAGTCGACGTGCGGGGCGAGCGCCTGTGCGCACCGGTCGAGCCAGGACCGGAACACCGCCGAGGACTCCGCCAGCTCCAGCGCCATCCCCGCCCACTGGGCCCCCTGACCGGAGAAGACGAACACCGGTGCCCGGGCGGCATCCGCCACGCCGGTGACGACCATCGGGGTGGGACGCCCGTCGGCGAGCGCGGCAAGCGCGGTGAGCAGCCCGCCCGGGTCCGCGCCGACGGCGACCGCCCGGTGCGGATGCCGCGCCCGGGCCGTCACCAGCGTGTGCCCGACATCGGCCGGACGCCAGGACGTCGCGTCGGCCAGTCGGGCCCGCAGCCGCTCGGCCTGGGCCCGCAGCGTCTCGTCGTCGCGCGCCGACAGGACCAGCGGGACGGGGGACGCGACGTCGGTCCCGTCGGTGCCGTCGGTGCCGCGGGCGGGTGACGGGCCGAGCGGGCCGTCCGTCGGGCCGTCCACCGGTGCCTGTTCGACGATCAGATGGGCGTTCGTCCCGCTGACCCCGAACGAGGAGACCCCCGCGCGGCGCGGACGGTCATCGGCCGGCCACGGCGTCGCCTCGGTGAGGAGTCGGACCGCGCCCGCGGACCAGTCGACGGTGCGGCTGGGCCCGTCCACGTGCAGGGTCCGCGGGAGCAGCCCGTGGCGCATCGCCATGACCATCTTGATGACGCCGCCGACCCCGGCGGCGGCCTGCGTGTGGGAGACGTTGGACTTCAGCGACCCCAGCCACAGCGGCCGCTGCGGGTCCCGGTCCCGACCGTAGGTCGCCAGCAGCGCCTGGGCCTCGATCGGGTCACCGAGGGTCGTCCCGGTCCCGTGCCCCTCGACGGCGTCGACCTCGGCCGGGTCCAGGCGGGCGTCCGCGAGCGCGGCCCGGATCACCCGCTGCTGGGACGGGCCGTTCGGCGCGGTCAGCCCGTTGCTGGCCCCATCGGAGTTCACCGCCGAGCCGCGCAGCACCGCGAGCACCGGCCGTCCGGCCCGGCGGGCGTCCGACAGCCGTTCGAGCAGCAGCAGACCGGCTCCCTCCCCGAACCCGGCGCCGTCCGCCGCGTCGGCGAACGACCTGCACCGGCCGTCGCGGGACAGCCCGCGCTGCCGGCTGAACCCGATGAACAGCCCCGGGCTCGCCATGACCGTGGCTCCCCCGGCGAGGGCGAGCCCGCACTCCCGGCGGCGCAGGGCCTGGCAGGCCAGGTGCAGGGCCACCAGTGACGACGAGCAGGCCGTGTCCAGGGTCAGCGCCGGACCTTCCAGGCCCAGCTCGTAGGCGATCCGTCCGGACGCCACACTCGACGCCGTACCGGTGCCGAGAAAACCCTCGACGTCGGCGGGGACGGCGGGCAGGCGCGCGGCGTAGTCGGTCGCCATCACGCCCACGAACACCCCGGTGGCGGAGCCCCGCAGGCTGTGCGGATCGATGTTGGCCCGTTCGACCGCCTCCCAGGCGATCTCCAGCAGGACCCGCTGCTGGGGGTCCATCGCGAGCGCCTCCCGCGGCGAGATGCCGAAGAAGTCGGGGTCGAAGGCGCCGGCGTCGTCGAGGAAACCGCCCTCGGCCGCGTACAGGGTGCCCGGCTGGTCCGGGTCGGGGTCGAACAGCGCGTCGACGTCCCAGCCCCGGTCGGTGGGAAAGGCCCCAACCGCGTCGACGCCGTCGACGACCAGGCGCCACAGCTGTTCGGGGGACCGCACCCCGCCCGGATACCGGCAGCCCATGCCGACGATCGCGATCGGTTCACCCGCGGCGTCCGCGAGGTCGCGGTTGCGCTCGCGCAGCGCGTCGTTGTCCAGCAACGCCGTCCGCAGTGCCTGGACGACCTTCTCCGTCGACGTGGCCATCACTGACTCCACCCGTCAGGCCGGGACGCGGCATCGGCGTCCCCGGCTCCGTCCGATCCGGAAACCCCGGGCGGGCCGGCGGCGGGCGCCTCCTGGTCCCCGAGGACGAGCTGCACAAGATCGTCGAGGTCCATCGACGCGATCGCTGCCTGGCGTCCGAGCGCGGCGGCCGACCCGACGGCGCCTGCCAGCTCGGCCGTCCCGCCCGCTCCGGCCGTCGCCCCCCGCTGGCCCGGTACTCCAGGTCCGGCCGTCTCGCCCGCAGCGGCCGTCCCGCCCGGGGCGGGGGCGAGCTCGTCACGCAGGTAACCCACCAGTGCCGCGGGAGTCGGGTAGTCGAAGACCAGGGTCGCGGGCAGCCGCAGACCGGTGGCCAGGCCGAGCCGGTTACGCAGCTCGACCGCGGTCAACGAGTCGAAGCCCAGGTCACGGAACGCCCGCCCCCCGGCCGACGCGGACCCCGGGGCGTGCCCGAGGACGGCTCCGACCTGGCCGAGCACCAGCTCGGCGAGGATCTCGTCCCGTTCTTCGGGGGACACCGCGAGCAACCGCCGCCGCAGGACGTCGGGCCCGTCCTCGCCCACCGCATCCACGTCCGCGGCGCGGCGCGGACGGGTTCGCACGAGCCCGCGCAGCAGCGGCGGGACACCGCCCGGCCCGGCCCGGCCACCGAGGGCGGCGAGGTCCAGGCGGACCGGGACCAGCAGGGCCTGGTCCACGGCCAGGGCCGCGTCGAACAGCCGCAGCCCCTCGGCCGAGGTCAGGGCCCGCACTCCCGCTCGTTCCAGCCGTCGCAGGTCGGGGTCGCCGAGCCGTCCGGTCAGCTCGCTGCGCTGCTCCCACAGCCCCCAGGCCAGCGACGTCGCCGGCAGGCCCGCCGCCCGCCGCTGGTGGGCGAGGGCGTCGAGGAAGGCGTTGGCCGCGGCGTAGCTGCCCTGGCCGGGGCCGCCGAAGACGCCGGAGGCCGAGGAGAACAGCACGAAGGCCGACAGGTCGAGCTGGCGGGTGAGCTCGTGCAGGTGCCAGGCGCTGTCGACCTTGGGGCGCAGCACCGGGTCCAGTCGTGCGGGGGTCAGTGCCGGGATCACCGCGTCGTCGAGGACACCGGCACAGTGGACGACACCGGTCAGGGGATGCTCGGCCGGGATGGCGGCGAGCAGGTCGGCGAGCTGGGCCCGGTCCGCCACGTCGCCGGCCCGCACGGACACCTCCACGCCGCAGCCCGCCAGGTCGGCGACGAGGTCGGCCGCGCCCTCGGCGGCGATGCCGCGCCGGCTGACCAGCAGCAGCCGCCGCACCCCGTGCACGTGGGCCAGATGCCGGGCCACCAGCGCACCGAGTACACCCGTGCCGCCGGTGACCAGGACCGTTCCGTCGGGCCGCCAGCGGACGGGCTCGTCCTCGCCGGTCGGCAGTGTGGCCGGGACCCGGACGAGCCGAGCGACCCGGGCGGCGCCGTCCCGGATCGCCAGCCGCGGCTCCCCGCTGGCCAGCGCCGCGGCGACCAGAGCGTCGGTCGAGGCCGCATCGTCAGAAGCCCCGCGGGTATCGCCGGTGATGTCGGTGATGTCGGAAGCCGGGGCGTCGCCGGGATCCAGGTCGAGCAGCACGAAGCGGTCCGGAGCCTCCGCCAGGGCCGAGAGCGCCAGGCCCCACACCGCGGCGCCCGCGAGATCACGCACGTCCTCCCCGGGGCGCGCCGCCACCGCCCCCCGGGTCACCAGCACCAGCCGGGACGATCCGAAACGCTCGTCCGCAAGCCAGGCCTGCAGCCAGGCCAACGCCCGGTGGGTGGCCCGCCGCACCTCCTGCGGCGGGTCGCCGGGCACGTCCCGCGCATCGGCAGCGACGGGGAACAGGGGCAGCAGGACCACCGCAGGCGGATCGGTGCTCGGGTGGGCGGCCGCGAGCGCGTCCAGGTCCGGGTACGAGCGGGTCGCCAGCCCCCGGACCCCGTCGGTTGCCGGCTGCCCGACGTCGAGGGCGGCCCAGGGCTGGACCGTTCGCGGCGTCTCCCCGGCGGCCGAGACGACCCAGTCGAGTGCGAACAGCCGGTCACCGACACCGGTGAGCCCCACGGGCTGGTTTCCGACCGGCCGCGTGACCAGGGAGTCCACCACGGCGACCGGATTTCCGACCTGATCGGCGAGGACGATGCGGGTCCGGTCGGGGCCCAGCGGGCTCAGCCGGGCCCGCAGCCGGCCGGCGCCCGCCGCGAGCAGGGACACCCCGTCCCAGGAGAACGGCAGCCGGGCGGCCTGGCCGCCGGAGTCGGCACCCTCGTCGGCCGTGGCGGCGACCCACAGGCTCTGCAACGCGGCGTCCAGCAGCGCCGGGTGCAGCCCGAACGCACCGGCCGTGCCCTGGAGGTCCGATGCCAGCGCGACCTCGGTGAAGACATCCGCCCCGCGGGTCCACACCGACCGCAGGCCCTGGAAGGCCGGCCCGTAGGCGTAGCCGGCGGCGGCGAACCGCTCGTACACGCCGTCAAGATCCACCGCCGTGGCGCCCGGTGGCGGCCAGCTTCCCGCCAGGTCGGCGAACGCGGGTTCGTCGGCCGGACCGGGCCCGGCCACCCCGCCGGCCGTCGCCTCCCCGGCGAGCAGACCACCGGCGTGCCTGACCCAGTCGGCGCCGGGGTCGTCCGCGGGGCGGGCGTGCAGGGTCACCGCCCGGTTCCCACGGTCGTCGGGACCGCCGATCCGCAGCTGAAGGTCCACCGCGTCCCGTTCGGGCAGGATCAGCGGGGCGTCGAGGGTGAACTCCTCGACCCGGTCGCAGCCGACCTGTTCGGCCGCGCGCAGCGCCAGCTCGACGAACCCGGTGCCCGGCAGCAGGACGGCGCCGGCGAACATGTGGTCGGCGAGCCAGGGATGCGTCCGCCGGGACAGCCGGCCGGTCAGGACGTGACCGTGGCCGTCCGCGAGCTCGACGGCCCCGCCCAGCAGCGGATGGTCGGCGGGAGCGATCCCGGCGGCGGCGACGTCGCCGGCCGCGGCGGGTGACGCTGGGGCCCACCAGTAGCGCCGTTCCTGGAAGGGGTAGGTGGGCAGGCTGGTCGTCACCGCCGCGACGTCCGGTGGGTCGACCGGCGGGTCGACCGGCGGCGGGCCGTCACCGGCGGCGTCCGGCCAGCGCACGTCGACCCCGTGCAGGTATGCCTCGGTCAGCGCGTCGAGCATCCGGGGTGGCGCACCCTCGTCGCGGCGCAGCGTCGCGACGGTGACCGGATCGCCGGTGTCCCCGTTCGACTCCACCGGCGTCCCGTCGATCGTCTCCTGGATGCCGACCGTCAGGACGGGGTGCGGGCTCACCTCGACGAACACGTCGTGTCCGGCGGCGAGCAGGGCGCGGGTGGCCTCGTCGAAGCGCACCGTCCGCCGCAGGTTCGTCACCCAGTACTCGGCGTCCATGGTCGCGGTGTCGAGCAGGCCACCGGTGACCGTCGAGTACAACGGCACCGAGGCCGTCCGCGGGCGCACCGGCGCGAGCAGCTCGCGCAGCCGCGGCCCGATCTCGTCGACCTGGGCCGAGTGCGAGGCGTAGTCGACCGGGATGCGACGGATCCGCACCCCCGCGGCCTCGCAGTCGGCCGACAGCGCGGCGAGCGCGTCGGTGGAGCCGGCCACCACGGTCGAACGCGGGCCGTTCACCGCGGCGACGGACAGGTCCGCCGCCCACGACGCCAGCCGCGCCTGGACCTCCTCGACCGGCAACGCCACCGCGACCATGCCGCCACGCCCCGCCAGTGCCCCGAGCGCCTTCGCCCGCAGCGCCACCACCCGCGCGGCGTCGGCCAGGGACAGTCCGCCCGCGACGCAGGCGGCGGCGATCTCGCCCTGCGAGTGTCCGACGACCGCCGCCGGTTCCACCCCGTGGGAACGCCACAGCGCCGCCAGCGACACCATCACGGCGAACAGCGTCGGCTGGACGACGTCCACCCGGTCCAGCGACGCCGCCCCGGCCGTGCCCCGCAGCACGTCGGGCAGCGACCAGTCCACCTGCGGGGCGAGCGCCTCGGCGCACTGCTCGATGCGTTCGCGGAAGACCGCCGAGTCCGCGAGCAGACCGGTCGCCATCCCCGCCCACTGCGTGCCCTGGCCGGGGAAGACGAACACGACCGACCGGCCGGAGCGGGCGACGCCCTCGCGGACCTCGGCCGTGGGCGCGCCCGCGGCCAGCGCGTCCAGCCCGGCGAGCAGGCTCCCGCGCTCGCCCGCGCGCAGCGCGGCCCGGTGCTCGAAGGCCGATCGCCGCCGCAGCACCGCCCCGATGTCGGCGAGGTCCTGCTCGGGATGGTCGGCGAGGTGGGTGCGCAGCGCGGCGGCCGACGCGCGCAGCGCCGTCGGCGTGCGGCCGGAGATCAGCCACGGCAGCACGATCCGATCCGGTCGCCCGGTCGCGGGTTGCCCGGTCACGGACTCGTCGGTCACGGCACCGGTCGGGCCGGCCGTGGGATCGCCCGCACCGTCGGCTGCCCCCGGCCCCGCCGCCGGTGGTTCCTCGAGCACGAGGTGGGCGTTGGTACCGCTCATCCCGAACGACGACACCCCGGCCCGGCGTGGCCGCTGCCGGCCGGGCCAGGGCACGGGTTCGGTGAGCAGCCGGACCGCGCCCGCCGTCCAGTCGACGTGCGGGGACGGCTCCTCGGCGTGCAGGGTCCGTGGGAGCACGCCGTGGTGCAGGGCGAGGATCATCTTGGCGACCCCGGCCGCGCCCGACGTCGCCTGGGTGTGTCCGATGTTCGACTTCAGCGATCCGAGCCACAGCGGCCGGTCCGCCGGTCGGCCCTGGCCGTAGGTCGCGAGCAGGGCCTGGGCCTCGATCGGATCACCGAGGGTGGTGCCGGTTCCGTGCGCCTCGACCGCGTCGATCTCGTCGGCGCGCAGACCGGAGCTGGCCAGCGCCTGGCGGATCACCCGCTGCTGGGACGGCCCGTTGGGAGCGGTCAGGCCGTTACTCGCCCCGTCCTGATTGACCGCCGAGCCGCGGATCACGGCCAGGACGGGATACCCGGCGCTGCGCGCGTCGGACAGCCGGGCCAGCACCAGCATGCTGACGCCCTCGGCCATGCCCATGCCGTCCGCCGCGGCGGAGAACGCCTTGCAGCGACCGTCGACGGCCAGGCCCCGCTGGCGGCTGAAGCCGACGAACGCCCCCGGGGTCGCCATGATCGCGACACCGCCGGCGAGCGCCAGCGAGCACTCCCCGCGCCGCAGCGACTGGCTCGCCAGGTGCAGGGCCACCAGCGACGACGAACAGGCGGTGTCGATCGTGACGGCCGGGCCCTCCAGGCCGAAGGTGTAGGCGAGCCGACCGGAGAGCACGCTGGGTGCGCCCCCGGTGAGCAGATGACCCTCGGCGTTGTCGGGGGACGCCGCCGCCCCGAGGACGTAGTCCTGGTAGTTCGCGCCGACGAACACCCCGACCGGGGCACCGCGCAGCGAACCCGGCGTGATCCCGGCCCGCTCGAACGCCTCCCACGAGGTGGCGAGCAGAAGCCGCTGCTGCGGGTCCATCGCCAGGGCCTCCCGCGGCGAGATGCCGAAGAAGTCGGGGTCGAAGTGCCCGGCATCGTGCAGGAAACCGCCCCGGCGGGTGTAGGAGGTGCCGGGATGGTCGGGGTCGGGATCGTAGAGCGCGTCGAGGTCCCAGTTGCGATCGGTCGGGAAGTCACCGATGACGTCCTCGCCGGCCGCCAGTACCCGCCACAGGTCCTCCGGCGTCCGTACCCCGCCGGGGAAGCGCAGGCCGAGCGCGAGGATCGCGATCGGCTCATCCGCGGCACCCGGTGCGGCACCGGGTGCGAAACCGGTCGTGGCGGCAACGGGGACGGCCGGTGTGCCGGCCGCCGCGGCACCGACGAGGTCGATACGCAGGAACTCGGCCAGCGCCGTCGGGTTCGGGTAGTCGAAGACCAGGGTGGTGGGCAGGCGCCGGCCGGTGGCCGCGCTCAGCCGGTTACGCAGGTCCACCGAGGTGAGCGAGTCGAACCCCAGCTCACGGAACGCGCGGGCGGCGTCGACCGATCCGACGCCCCGATGCCCGAGCACTGCGGCCGCCTCGGTCCGGACCAGCTCCAGCAGCACCCGGCCGGCCTCGGCCGCGGGCAGTCCCCGCACCCGGTCGACGAGCGCCGACCCCGCCGGCGTCAGGACGGACCGGTCGGTGCCGGCGCCGTTCGCCGTGTCCCCGTCCGCGCCCAGCGCCCGCCGGACCTGCGGGATCTCGCTGAGTAGCGGGCTGGGCCGGGCGGAGGTGAACACCGGAGCGAAGCGATCCCACTCAACGTCGGCGACGGCGATGTGCGTCTCGTCGTCGGCGAGAACCCTCGCCATGGCCGTCATCGCCAGCTGCGGGTCAAGGAACGGCAGGCCCTGGCGGCGGACCCGGTCCAGGTCGAGGCCGTCCGGGGTGGCGGTGCTCGCCCACACCTCGGAGCTGTCCCAGACCCCCCAGGCGATGGAGGTGGCGACCAGACCCTGGTCGCGGCGCCACTGGGCGAACGCGTCGAGATAGGCGTTCGCCGCCGCGTAGGCGCCGTGGTCACCGCTGCCCCACACCCCCGCGATCGAGGAGAACAGCACGAACGCGTCCAGCGGGGTGTCGCCGAGCGCATCGTGCAGGGTGCGCGCGCCGACCGCCTTCGCGGTGATGACGGCGGCGAGATCGGCCGCGGAGAGGCCGGCGAGCGGGGCCAGCTCGATGACGGCCGCGGCGTGCACGACCG
>NZ_JAMQQG010000293.1 GCF_023716925.1 Frankia sp. R82 | reverse complement strand
GCCCGGATCCGACGCCTACCGTCGTTCCACCGGCAGGCGCCACGAGCGCCGGCACCGGCGTCGGGGGCCCCCCCCCCCCCCCCGCCCCCGCGGGGGCGCGCCCCCGCCCGCCGACGGCCACCACCGCGGCGGTGAGCTCGCGCAGGCTCAGGTGGGTGTCGCACAGGATGTAGCGGGCGCCCGGCCGGCCACGCTCGGCAGCAGCGAGGTGACCGCGCCCCAGTCCTTCGGTGAACACCAGGCCGAACCCGCCGGGCGGCACCATCGGCAACAGCCCGCGCAGCGCCGGGCGAAACATCCGCAGCTCCATCGACGCCGGGCCGTACGGCCCAAGGCCATACACCGTCGCGGGGTTCACCACCACCACCTCCATCGCGCCCGCGGCGGCGAACACGGCATGCTCGGCCCGCTGCTTGGACCGCTCGTAAGGGGTGCCCTTCGGCCCGGAGGCGAGGTTGGTCTCGTCAAACCGGCCGCCGGGTGGTGCGTCGAACACGTCGATCGTGCTGGTGTGCACCAGCCGACGGACGCCGCCCGCCGCCGCGGCGCGGGCGAGCTGAGCCGACCCCTCGACGTTGACCCGGTCGAACCGGCCCGGGTCGGCCAGCCACTGTTCGGGCACGCCCATCGCGTTGAACACGATCTCGACGCCGTCGACGGCCACGGACAACGTCGCGGGATCCGTCACGTCCCCGACGGCCACTTCCACACCCGGCCCTGGCACCTCGACACCGGGCCTCGGCAACGCGCCGACGCGGACCGGAGCACGGACCAGCACCCGCACCTCGTGCCCGGCCGCGAGCGCCGCCCGCACGACGGCACCGCCGACCTTGCCGGTCGCACCGGTGACGAGGATCCGCACGCGGCGCAGCCTACGCCGCCGGACCGACCATTCCCGCCGGAGCCGACCGCCGGAGCGCTCGACAGCGAACCAATCCACCTTTCCGGGCAGCCTTTCGTCGAACGAAATCACCTGGCAGTGCGGATGCCCGGCCCGCCCGCCTCGGTGCGCGGGCGCGTCCGGTGCCGGCAAGCCGGTAAAATCATGACGAGGCTGGGATGGGCCCGGTCGGCTCCTGGCCACAGCGAGCGGTGCCCGGCTCCGGTTGGTTCCGGGCCGGTGGAATGCCATCGGCGTCGGTTGCGCTTCTTTTCAGGTGACGGAAGCGAGCGGTGGTGTAGAGGAGGACCTCGATCGTGCTTGATCCGCGAGAGCTCTACAGTCTCACCGAGGACGGGCCCGAGCAGCAGTCCGGCGAGCAGCACCGGCCGATCATGCTCGAGGCGATGACCGGTGTCGTCGATGCCGGCAACGCCGTCAGCCTGGCCGGAGAACACCTGCTGACGGCGCTCGAGCACCAGATCGTGGCCACGTTCGACATCGACCAGCTGCTCGACTACCGCTCCCGCCGACCCTCCATGATCTTTTCGGAGGATCACTGGGAGAGCTATGCCGACCCGGTGCTGTCGATCTACGAGCTGCGCGACGAGTCGGATGTACCGTTTCTGCTGCTCACCGGACCCGAGCCCGATCTACAGTGGAAGCGCTTCATCGCCGCCGTCCGGCAGATCGTGGAGCGCCTCGGCGTTGCCCTGAGCGTCGGTCTGAACGCGGTGCCGATGGCCGTGCCGCACACCCGTCCCGCCTCCGTGACGGCACATGCCAGCCGCAAGGAGCTCATCGCCGGGTATGAGCCCTGGCTACGCCGGCTGCAGATTCCGGGCAGCGCCGGTCACCTGCTCGAATACGAGCTCGGCCGCGACGGGCGGGACGCGATGGGGTTCGCCGTCCACGTCCCGCATTATCTGGCGCAGTCGACCTATCCGGCGGCCACCGAGGTGCTGTTGACGTCCGTGTCCAAGGCCACGGGTCTGATGCTGCCGCTGGACGGGCTGCGTTCTGCCGCGCTCGCCGTGCATGACGAGGTCAACAGCCAGCTTGCCGAAGGCGGCGAGGCCGCCTCGCTTGTCCGGGCGTTGGAGGAGCAGTACGACGCCTATCAGCGAGGGCGGCGTGGCCCCAGCCTGCCAACGGTTGATGGTGAGCAGAAGCTGCCAACGGCCGACGAGCTGGGCGAGGCACTGGAGCGCTTCCTGGCCGAGCAGTCGGAGCCCGGCGGTCCGAACCCGCTGGGCTGATCCCGCCGAAAACCGCCGGTCCGCCCACCGGGTGGAACCGGTGGTGCGGTTCTATCGGATTGCCGCTACCACATCCAGGGATCCGCTGTCCCGGTCTTCTCTGTTTTCGCCTGCACCGAGGCCTTCCGGAAGTTGCCATTTCGGTGCATTCGCCCTCGCGTAGGCTCGCGCTTCGCTGCGGTGGGCCAACGGCCTGCAGCAGCACAGGATCGCCCCGACCCGGTGGCGCATGACAGAGAGAACCAGAAATGACCCTGCCCCAGGGGCGGCCTGTTCGTGCGCCTGGCCGCCGGAAAAAGCCCGTGACCGACGTTGCGTCGACCGATATCCCCAATCCGGGCGCCGCCGTCGCAACAGCAGCATGCACCGAAACGGCAACGAACACCGAAACGACAGTCGCCCCAGAAAAAGCAGTTTCCCCAGAAAAAGCAACTGCCACCGAGACGGCGGGGGTCGCCGCCGAAACCACGGTCACAACGAATCCCATCGACGCCACATCGCCTGCCGCCGAAATCCCGGCCCAACCCACGAGCACCGATGTCGAGACCCGACCCAGGGCCAAGCCCGACAACAAGCCCGACAGCAAGCCCGAAGCCGAATCCGAGCGGAAGGCGACCGTGCAACGTCGGGTCAGCCGTCCGCGACTGCGCAAACCGTTGCGGACGGCGCTGCTCACCCTGCACATCATCGTGAGCGTCGGGTGGAACGGCGTCGCGTTCTGCCAGCTTGCCCTGGCCAGCACCGCCGCGGCCGATCCAGATCTTCGGCATTCGGCGTACGAACTCATGCATGTCATCGACCGCACGCTCAACATCCCGTTGGCGCTGCTCACGCTGATCACCGGGATCGTGCTGTCGGTGAAGACCCACTGGGGTCTGCTACGGCACTGGTGGATCGTGGCGAAACTGTCCATCACCGTGGTGGCGATGATCAGCGGTGGTTCGCTCCTTCGGACGCTCATCGTCTCCGCCGGTCATCACAGCGCGGTTTCGGCGACGGGCTATCCGGCCCAGACCGTGGCACTGATCGTCTGTGGCAGCGTGATGAACCTGCTGTTCATCACCGCCACCGTGCTGTCGACCGCGAAGCCGTGGGGACGCACCCCGCGTGGACGTCGCGAGGTCGAAGCCCTCGCGACGCAGCGGCCGACGCTGCGCGCCGCCGATCGGACGACCGAGACCGCCGATGGGGCTCCGCCGGCAGTTCCGGTCAAGGCGGCGGTGGCCACGACCGGGTGATCCCAGATCCGGCACCGGCCGGACGTCCCGCTGCGGCCACGAGCCGGCGTCCGCCTGGACGGTCAGTGCCGGCGAGGCGGCCGGGCGGTCAGTGCCGGCCGGGCACGCGGCCGATGTCGGCGTCGGACAGGGCGCGGACGGCGAGCCGGTCGACGAAACGCTCGATGATCGCTCCGACCGGCCAGCGTTCCACCTCGGCGATCAGACGCGTGGCCTCCGCTTCCGCGTCTGCGGCGGGCCATCCCTGGGCGTCGAGACTGTGACACAGGGCAACCTGATAGTCCTCTTCCGTGAACCCGGGCAGGTGCCGCACCATCGCCGTCGTGGTGCCGTAGTAGGAACCCAGCCCCACGAAGACCCGGCCGCACTCGCACCGCCCGTGCGGACGGTCCAGATGCAGATCACAGAACGCACGCAGGGTGACCAACTCGCCTTCCACCGCCCAGTGGAAATCGTCGACGCGCAGGCCCTGCGCGTACGCCGTGGCCGTGAGAAGTTTCATGACCGCAAGCTCCTCGTGGTCGCCCGACCGCTTCCGGGTGGGAAGCGGATGCCCTGCGGGTCTACGAGAAGACAATCATCCCCCACCGACAAAGTCTCGAACTACCCTCCATCGCGGTACTCTCGGGCCACCTCGTGAGCGGCCCTCCACAGGGCGGGCGGATAATAGCCCGGTTGGACGGGAGCGACGGGAGGATCACTTTCAGTGGCCGCCTCGCCCCCTGTTCCGAGCGCACAAAAGCCGCCCTGGTTCGCCGCAGACGCAGCCACCTGGCGCGGCCTGCTCTACCTGCTGCTGAGCCTGCCGTTGTCGCTGGTCGGCTTCATCGTCGTCACCGTGGCGATCTCCCTCGGTGCCGGTCTTGCGATCACGGTGGTCGGCATCCCGGTGCTGGTGGTGGGGCTGCGGATCTGCCGGGCGTTCGGCACGCTCGAGCGGGCCAGAGCCCGCTGGCTGCTGGGCCTTCGGGTCGCCACCCCCTCCCACCCCCCGCCCCGGCGCCCCGGCCAGCGCGGCCCGGGGCTGGCCACGCTCGGCGATCCGGTTGCCTGGCGAGAGGCGCTGTTCCTGTTCGTCCGGCTGCCGTGGGGCATCGTGAGCTTCGTGCTGGCGCTGCTGCTGGTCACGGTCGCCTGGGTGGTGCTGCCCGGGGCGACCCGGGCGCTGGTGGCCGTCGACCGGGCGATGGTGCGGGGAATGCTCGCCCCGTCCGCGCGGGTGGAACAGCGCGTGCGGGAGGCTGCGGCGAGCCGGCGGACGGCCCAGGACGCCGCGGCCGACCTGCGTCGGATCGAACGCAACCTGCATGACGGGGCGCAGGCCCGGCTGGTCGCCCTGGCCATCGGCCTGGGCATGGCCAAGGAGATTCTCACCGAGGACCCGCAGGCTGCGGCCGAGATGGTCGCCGAGGCACACGGCGAGGTGAAGCTCGCCCTGGTCGAACTGCGCGATCTGTCCCGTGGGATCAATCCAGCGATCCTCACCGACCGCGGCCTGCCCGCGGCCCTGGCCGCCCTCGCCGATCGCTGCACCGTCCCGACCCTGGTGACGGTGGAGCTGGCCACACGGCCGGCTGCCGCGGTGGAGGGCATCATCTACTTCACCACCGCCGAGCTCCTGACCAACATCAGCAAACACAGTCAGGCCGGTGGCGCCACGGTCGACCTGCACCGCGTCGACGACGGCTCGCTGCTGCTGCAGATCGGTGACGACGGCATCGGCGGCGCGGATCCGCTCGGCGGCAGCGGCCTGACCGGCCTCGGCGAGCGCATCGCCGGGATCGACGGGTCGATGACGGTCGACAGCCCACCCGGCGGCCCGACGACGGTCACGGTCCGCTTCCCTTGGCAGGACGACCCGGACGGGGATCCCCGGTCCTGAGCGTCGACCCGTTCTACCTGTTGTCGACCGTAGCCGGCGCCGGGGAGCCGACCCTCTGATCTGGTGCCCCGACGCCTACGCGCTCAACGCCCCGGTGCGCCGCAGCAGGACGTTTCGGCAGCAGGAAACCGAGCGGAACAGCGGCGATGCTGAACCCGAGGGTCCACCAGAAGGAAATCGCGTAGGCGTGGGCAGTGGCCGCCACATCACGTGGACGGCCGCCACCCACGGCATCGGGCAACTGGCGGGCGAGCACCACGGCGAGCACAGCGGTGCCCAGGGACGCACCGACCTGCTGGAAGATCCGGACCGCGGAGGTCGCCCGAGGAATCTCCGCGGCGGAGAGCCCGATGTAGGCCGCGGACATCACCGGCACCATCGCCGCCGCGAGACCCAGACCCCGCACGACCAGGGACCCCCCGAGCAGGACCTCACTGGTGTGTGCCGTCACCTGGGTGTAGGCCACCGAGCCCAGGACGCTGAGGCTCAGCCCGAGCAGGACCATCGCACGCGGGCTGACCCGGTCGGCGATCCGGCTGAGCACGACCATCCCGATCATCATGCCCAGACCCTGAGGAGCCAGGAGCAGGCCGGCCTCGACCGGGCTACGTCCGCGCGCCTGCTGCTCGTACAGCGGCAGGAGGAACAGCGCGCCGAACAGCGAGATACCGAACAGGAACATCAGACTGGCGGCGCCGCAGAACGACGCGGAGCGGAACAGCCGCAGATCGATCAGCGGCACGATCCGGGTGCGCAGCGCATATCCGACGAACGCGACGATCAAGGCGACACCGATGACCAACGGAACCAGCACAGCCGCCCCGGTGAAGCCGCCGTGGCGACCCGCCTCGGCGAAGCCGTAGACAACGGCCGCGAGCCCCGGGGAGAGCAGAGCGAAACCGATGCCGTCGAACCGCTGGGACACGCGGGTGGACGACACCTGCGGCGGCATCGTCCGCCAGGCCAGCACGAACGCGACGATGCAGACCGGCACGTTGATCAGAAAGATCCAACGCCAGCTGAAACTTTCGACGATCACACCGCCGAGGACCGGGCCGAGGACCGGAGTCAGCAAGGCCGGAAAGGAGACCACCGCCATGAGCCGGCCGAGCCGCTGCGGCCCGGCCGCCTGCGCCATGATCGTCTGCATGAGGGGCAGCAGCAGCCCTCCACCCAGGCCCTGGATGACCCGAAAGGCGATGAGGCTGCCGATGGACCAGGCGATCCCGCACAGCGCCGAGCCGACCAGAAACAGCGCAAGTGCCAGCAACCACATGCGGCGACCACCGAACCGCTCGACCGACCAGCCCGTCACCGGGATCACCATGGCCAGCGCGAGCAGATACGCCGTGGTGACCCACTGCACCGTAGGAAGATCGACATCGAAGGCATGACTCAGTCGGTCCAGCGCAACGGACACGATCGTCGCGTCGAGCTGCACCACGACCACGCCGGCGAGCAGCACCAGGGCCAGCCGGACAAGTGCGGCATCGATCTTTTCCGAGCCGGCCTCCGACGCCCCCGGCGATGCGGATGCCTGCGTCGCCATGAGACCTCCACATGGATTGCACGCGAGCGGGTGGCCGAGGAGCGACACACGCCCTCAACCATCGCCGTGCGACGGCACCCGCTCGAACGAGACGGCGTCTCGCCGAAAGATACACCGTCTCGCCTGGCGGTACGCCGTTGTACCCGAACCGATCCCGGCCGGATCGGAAAACGCCCCGAGTGCATGTGGCGCAGCGGCGCGCAGGCTCCCATCCTGCGCCCGTAATCTCGAGAGATGGGCGACCACAACCCGGCGACGACAACGCCTGACTGCGAGCCCACCGTGCTGCCATGGGCTCACGCGGCTGCTCGGCGCCGCCCTCGCCTGACGCGCGAGGAGATCGTCGACGCCGCCATTCGCATCGCCGACGCCGAGGGCCTGCCGGCCGTCTCGATCCGCCGGGTTGCCGCCGTTCTGTCCGCCCGGCCGATGAGCCTCTACTCGCACTTTGACCGCAAGGACGACCTGCTTGCGCTCATGCACGACCAGGTCGCCGCCGAGATCCTGGTGCCCGAGCCGCTGCCGACCGACTGGCGCACCGCCCTGCGGGCCATCGCCCACCGCACCCGAGACTGCTGCCTGCGCCATCCCTGGACCCTGCAGACCACGTCCCGGTGGGCCACCCGCCTCGGGCCGAACGCGCTGCGCCATGCGGAGCAGTCCGCCGCCGCCGTCGCCGGGCTGGCGTTCCCGCCGGCCCGGCTCATCGCCCTGCTTCGGGCGGTCGACACGTACACGCTCGGTCAGGTCGCCCTCGAGCTGCAGGAATGCCCGACCGAGCGGGACCTGTTCGACCTGCGCACCTACATGGGAACAATGATCGACAGCGGGAAGTATCCGCATCTCGCTCGGATGTCCTGCGCCGACATCCTCATCCCAGGCGACCAGGCCCGACAGAGTTTCGACGACGGTCTGGAGTGGCTACTGACCGGCTTCTCGACCGGTCTCGACGCCGAGCCGACCTGACGGGGTCCCACCGCGGTCAGACGCTGCCCAGCACCCGAGTGACCTGGATTTCCAGGACGACCCGCAGCGGGTTGGCCCGCGGCTCGCGATAGCGCCGGGCGTAGCGGCGTTCGGCATCGGCGACCCTGTCCGGATCGTCGCGCACGACGGCGAGTCCCTCCAGCGTCGACCACCGCCGCCCGTCGATCTGGCAGAGTGCCACGACGGTGCCGGCCGCGGGCCCAGCCGCGATGATCCGCGCCTTGCGGGACCGTCCGGAGGTGATCACCCGGGCCGTGGCGGTGGTCAGGTCCAGGGTGGCGCCGACCGCGACCACGTGCACCCCACCGCCGGGACGCACGGTCGTCAGGCTGCACAGCTGCCGCTCCCGCCAGAACTCGGCGAACGCCGCACCCCGATCCGCGAGGGCCCGCGGCCCGTCGAACCCGCCCGTCATCGCACGACGGCGGGCGAGGCGGCGCCGGCGACGATCGGGCCGGACGGGGTGGCAAGGCTCAGGCGACGATCGGTGAGCACCGGAAACGCGGCCCGCACCGTGGCCGAGCCGTCCCGGTCGAGTGTGGCCACCACCGTCCCCGGCGTGGCGTCGCCCTCGGCGAGCACCGTTCCCCACGCGTCGATGACGAGGCTGGTGCCCGCCAGCTCCCGGCCGGCGTGGCGGCCCGCCAGGTTGCAGGCGACGAGCTGGATCTGGTTCTCGATCGCCCGGGCCCGGGTGAGCACCCGCCAGTGCTCGACACGGGCCGCGGGCCATGCGGAGACCACCGCGACCAGCTCGGCACCGTCGTCGGCCAGCTGCCGGAAGAGCTCGGGAAACCGCAGGTCGTAGCAGGTGGCGAGACCAATCCGGCCAAGCTCGGTCGACACCGCGCGCACGTCCGTGCCCGGCGTCAGCAGCCGGGTCTCCGCCCCGTCATGGCCGAACAGATGAATCTTTCGATAGCTGTGCAGGATGTCCCCGCCGGGGCCGATGAGCACCGCGGTGTTGTGCAGCGCACCGTCGTCGGCCCGTTCGACCAGACTGCCCGCGACCAGGTGAAAGCCACGTTCCCGGGCGACGTCGCGCAGCGCGGTCAGCGTCGGCCCGGTCAGCGGCTCGGCCTGCGCCTCGTAGTCGGTGAAGTGGAAGAAGCCGGTGGCCCACAGTTCCGGCAGCACCACCAGGTCCGCCTCGACCCGGCGCAACGAGGCGAGAACCCGGCGCACCCGCTCGTCGGCGCTCTCCTCGTCCGGGCAGTCCAGCTGCAGGCAGACGACCCGCACCGGGTCAGTCGACACCGAGCATGGCCTTCCACTGCTGTGCGCTGGACGGGCGGAACACGTCGTTCATCCGCCGCACGACCGGCAGGTCCTCGGACGACTTCGGCGAGTACTGGTGGCCGGGAAAGACCGTGGTGGCGTCGGGCAGGGCCGACAGACGTCGCAGGCTGTCGTACATCAGCCCGGCGTCCCCGCCGGGCAGGTCCATCCGGCCGCAGCCCTCGAGGAACAGGGTGTCGCCGGCGACGAGCCGGTCGTCCACCAGGAAACACTGGCTACCGGGCGTGTGACCGGGCGTGTGCAGCAGGGTGATCGGAATCTGGCCGACCATGACCACGTCGGAGTCGTCATGGCCGACGAGTTCGGTGGCGGAGACGCCGGTGCTCTGCCGTACCCATTCGACCTCGGCTCGGTTCACGTGGATCGGCACGTTCTCCCGGGCGAGCAGCGCCCGGATGCCCTCGATCTCCAGGCCGAAGGCGGATCCGCCGACGTGATCGGCGTGGTAGTGGGTGGCGAGCGCCCCGGTGAGCCGCATACCGTCGGCGGCCAGCAGGTCGAGCAGGTCGTTCACCCGGTAGGCCGGGTCGATGACGACCGCCTCCCCGGTCTCCCGATCGCCGACCAGATACACGAAGTTGACCATCTGGGTACCGACCGGGTCGCCGACGGCGAAGTCCCGGCCCGACAGCAGCTGGCGAAAATACAGACGCTCGGTCATGGGCCCAGCCTACGAAGCAAGCCGGTGGGCGGCGAAGAAGTCGAGGATCGCGCCGGTGGCGTCAAAGGTCCGTCCCGCGAGGGACGTCGCCCGGTCGCCGCGGGCCTCGGGGCTCGCCGGCCAGAAGTGGGTGCCGCCGATCACCGTGTCCAGCCTGACCTCACCACCCCCCAGACAGCCGGTGTAGCGCAGGGCGACAACGCCGACGATCGGATGCGACGACTCGGGCTGCGGGTCGCAGCGGTAGCGCCGGGCGTACTCGCGGATGACGACCTGCGCCGCGGGGACCGGTGTCGCCGCACCCGCCACCCGCCCACCGCCGTAGGGGACCGACGGGTCCGCGGTACCGTGCACGGCCATGGTCGCCGGCGCCCGACCCGGCGGGCAGATCGCACTGGACGTGGACGAAACCATTGCCACGGCGGCGAACCGGGGCGCGTGGCAGGCCAGCGCCGCGGCGAACTCGGCGCCGTTGGAGTGCCCGGTGGCGTAGACCCGCGCGGCGTCCAGGCAGTAGTGACCGGCGAGGTCGGTCAGCAGCGCGTCGACGAAGCCGAGGTCGTCGGCCGCCGTCGGACTCCCCGGGGTGTTCCATCGCGGCGGCGACCCCAGGGCGTCCGGGGTGACCACGAAATATCCCCGACCAGAGCCGGTCACCCCCATTCTCGACCGCTGTTCCTCCACTGCGCCACTGGCCTTGAAACCGTGAAAATCAAATACGGTCGGATAGGCCTGGCGAGCATGGTAGGAATGCGGAACCGACAGGAGGTAGTGACGCCGCACCCCACCGTAGAGAAAGGTACGCAGCCCGCTCGAGGGCGGTGTTCCCATGGTGGACATGCAGGCCGGCACGCCCGTCGGCCCAGGAAGTGCCGCGGCTACGGCCCCCAGCAGCCCACTGTCGGGTGACCCCTTCGCGGCGCCTGCGCGGTTGTGCGCCACAAGAGTGATCGTCAGCAGTAGGACGATCGCAACGGCCGCTACCGTCGCGCTCCAACCGGCCACCGACCGTCGAATGCGCACCGCCTCATAATAGAAGCCCGCGCGGCAGAAAAACCGGGCTCCGCCGGACGCCTGGCCGACACCGGAGGTGCCGGGTCGGCGTCCGTGGTGTTCGCCCGGCACGGCGGCCGGGTCGCCGATCGGGACCGTCAGGTGGCTCCACGACCGGCTGCCTGGCCGGTCCGGACCAGCCTCGCAGCCGTGGCCACCCTGGCCGCACGATCCGCGAAGATGGCCGGATCGCCCTAGACTTTCCCTGCGCACGCGTACGGAACGTCCGACCCATCCCGAGGGGCACCCATGACGACCGCACCGGCCACGAGCACGACGGACGCAGCGGCCGCCGGGCGGGCACGCAGCCGTCCGGCGATCCTCACCGTCGATGACGACCCGAGCGTCTCCCGGGCCGTCGCCCGGGACCTGCGTCGCCAGTACGGCGAGCGGTACCGGATCGTGCGGGCCGACTCGGGCGAGCAGGCGCTCGACGCCCTGCGCGAGATGAAGCTGCGCGGTGACCGGGTCGCAGTACTGCTCGCCGACTTCCGCATGCCGGGCATGAACGGCCTGGAGTTCCTCGAGCAGGGGATGGATCTGTTCCCCACAGCCCGCCGGGTGCTGCTCACCGCCTACGCGGACACGAACGCGGCGATCGACGCGATCAACGTCGTCGATCTCGACCACTACCTGCTCAAGCCGTGGGACCCGCCGCAGGAGAAGCTGTACCCGGTGGTGGACGCCCTGCTGGAGGCATGGGCGTCCACCGATCACACCCCGGTCGCCGAGACCCGGGTCGTCGGGCACCGCTGGTCGGCGCGCTCGTACGAGGTGCGCGACTTCCTGGCCCGCAACCAGGTGCCGTACCGCTGGTATCTGTGCGACGAGCCGGAGGCGGCCCGCCTGCTCGCCGCGGCGCAGGCCTCCATGGACACGCTGCCCGTCGTGATCACTCCGGACGGGACCGCGTTGACCGACCCGACCGACGGCGAACTCGCCGGCCGGGTGGGCCTGCACACCAGTCCGGCCGAGGACTTCTACGACGTCGTGGTGATCGGCGGCGGCCCGGCCGGGCTCGGCTCGGCGGTGTACGCCGCGTCCGAGGGCCTGCGCACCGTGCTCGTCGAGCGGATGGCCACCGGCGGGCAGGCCGGGCAGAGCTCGCGGATCGAGAACTACCTCGGCTTTCCGGACGGCGTGTCCGGCGCCCAGCTCACCGAACGGGCCCGCCGCCAGGCGATCAAGTTCGGCGCGGAGGTGCTCACCACCCGGGATGCGGTGGCGCTGGAGGTCGAGGGTCCCGCCCGCACGGTACGTTTCGGCGACGGTCAGCAGATCTCCGCGCACACCGTCGTGCTCGCCACCGGTGTGTCCTACCGTCAGCTGACCGCCCCTGGCCTGACCGAGTTCACCGGCCGCGGGGTGTTCTACGGCTCGGCGCTGACCGAGGCGCCCTCCTGCAGTGGGCAGGACGTCTACATCGTCGGTGGGGCGAACTCGGCCGGGCAGGCCGCGATGCACTTCGCCCGGCACGCCCGGCGGGTCACGCTGACGGTGCGCGGCCCGTCCCTGGAGGCGTCGATGTCGCACTACCTCATCCAGCAGCTCGCCACGGTCGACACGATCACCGTGCGCACCTGCACCGAGGTGGTCGCCGCCGAGGGTGACGGCCACCTGGAGCGGCTCGTCCTGCGTGACAACGCCACCGGCGCATGCGAGACCGTCGACTCGCAGTGGCTGTTCGTGTTCATCGGCGCCGCGCCGCGCACCGACTGGCTCGACGGGGTGCTCGCCCGGGACGCGAACGGCTTCCTGCTCACCGGCCCGGACCTGACCGTCGACGGCAGCCGCCCGGCCGGCTGGACGCCGTCGCGCGACCCGTATCACCTGGAGACGTCCGTGCCCGGCGTGTTCGTCGCCGGCGATGCCCGGGCGGAGTCGGTGAAACGGGTGGCCTCGGCCGTCGGCGAGGGTGCGATGGCCATCGCCCTGGTCCACCGCTACCTCGCCGGCCGCTGATCTCCGGCCACCTCATGATCCTCGACCGGCCACCGACCCTGACCGGCCACCGACCCTGGCCGGCCACCGAAACGCCGCTCAGCGAAAGACGGGAGGACCGTCCGTGACGGAGGCTCCGTGCAGCGCCGAGGAGCTGCGCACCCTGTTCCTGTTCGAGAAGCTCGACGAGGGCCAGCTTGCCTGGCTGTGCGAACGTGGCCGGGTCGAACGGGTCGAACCGGGGACGGTCTACACCGAAGGCGAGCAGGCGACCTGCTTCTACGTGTTGGTCGAGGGCGAGGTGGTGCTGTCCACCCGGGTCAGCGGGGACGACATCGAGGTGGTGCGCGCCGACCAGCCGGGGGTGTATGCCGGGGCGTGGCACGCCTACCTCGGTGACCGGATGCCCCAGCAGTACAAGAACTCGATGCGGGTGACCGTGCCCAGCCGCCTGTTCGTGCTGGATGCCGCGGACGTCGCCGCGATGATGCGCGAGTGGTTCCCGATGGCGCTGCATCTGCTCGAAGGCCTGTTCTTCGGCATGCAGAGCACCCAGCAGATCGTCGGCCAGCGAGAACGGCTACTGGCGTTGGGATCGCTGTCGGCGGGACTCACCCACGAGCTGAACAACCCGGCGGCGGCGGCGGTGCGGGCGACGGCGGCCCTGCGTGAACGGGTCGCCGGCATGCGGCACAAGCTCGGGATGATCGCGGCCGGGCCGTGGGAGCGCCCGGAACTCGAGTCGCTCATCCGGCTGCAGGAGGAGGCCGTCGAGCGGGTCGCGAAGGCCCCGACGCTGACGCCGATGCAGGCCGCCGACCGGGAGGACACCCTCGGCGACTGGCTGGACGAGCACGGGATCGACGATGCGTGGGACATCGCACCGATCTTCGTGCAGGCCGGACTGGAGCCCGACTGGCTCGACCATGTGGCCGCCTCGGTGCCGCCGGGCGTGGTCGCCGGCGCGGTGCGATGGCTGACGTACACGATCGAGAGCGAGATGCTCATGCGGGAGATCGAGGACTCGACGACCCGGGTCTCCTCCCTGGTCACCGCCGCCAAGCAGTACTCGCAGATGGACCGGGCGCCGTTCCAGACCGTCGACATCCACGAGTTGCTCGAGAGCACCCTGGTCATGCTCGGCCGCAAGATCGGCTCGGACGTGGAGATCCGCCGCGACTACGACCACACCCTGCCACCGGTCCCCGCCTACGCCGCCGAACTCAACCAGGTGTGGACGAACCTGATCGACAACGCGGCGTCGGCGATGGACCACCACGGCGTGCTCACCGTGCGTACCTTCGCCGACCGCGACCGCCTCGTCGTCGAGATCGGCGACTCCGGTCCGGGCATCGACCCGTCGATCCAGTCACGGATCTTTGAGCCGTTCTTCACCACGAAACCGGTTGGTGAGGGCACCGGGCTGGGACTGGACATCTCGTGGCGGATCGTCGTGAACAAGCATCACGGTGACATCACCGTCAGGTCGACCCCCGGCGACACCCGCTTCCAGGTCAGCCTGCCGTTCACCGTCCCACGACCGACGCCGGAGACGGACCCGGCCGCGGTTCTCATGCCACCGGGCTGAGACCGCCGTCAAAGTTGATCGCCGTACCGGTGAGGTAGGCGGCGCGGTCGGAGAGCAGAAAGGCGACCAGGTCGGCGAACTCCTCGGCCCGTCCGACCCGGCCGAGCGGGATACCGGAGCTCTGCCCCATCCGTTCGTACAGTTCCTCCACCCCGATCTTCTCCCGGGCGGCCGCCCGCTCCCACTGGCCGCTGCGTACCAGGCCGACAAGCACCGCGTTGACCCGCACGCCGTCCGGTCCGAACTCCTTCGACAGCGCCTTCGTCAGGGCAAGACCGGCAGCCCGGGTCACCGACGTCGGCGTCGACCCGGCGCCCGGGGCCCGCGCGCCGATCGCCAGCGAGTTCACGATCACCCCGCCGCCAGCGCGGCGCAGCTGCGGCAGGACGAGGCGGCTGGCCCGCACCGCCGCGTACAGCTTGAGGTCCAGGTCGGCCTGCCACACCTCGTCGGTGTGCTCCTCGAACGGCCCGGTGCTACTGGCACCGGCGTTGTTGACCAGGGCGTGGATCGTCCCGAAGCGGTCGGTGGCGGCGTCGACGAACCGGGCCAGCGCGGCCGGGTCACGCACGTCGGCGACCTGCGGCAGCACCTCCCCCGGACCGTCGCCGGCCTGCGTGGCAACGGCGTGCAGCCGCGCCTCGTCCCGTCCGCAGAAGGCCACCCGGGCGCCCTCGGCGGCCAGGGTGCGCACCAGCGCCGCCCCCAGACCATCCGAACCACCGGTGACCAGCACCACCCGCCCCGTCAGCTGCAGGTCCATCGCACTCCGCCGTCCTCGTTCCTGTCGTGGTCGTTCCTGTCGTGATCGTTGCTGTCGTGGTCGCCGTCACTGTGTCAGTGCGCCACCGTAGGCCCTGCCCAGCCTTGCCGCCCGCTGCACCGCGACACCACCCCATCACATTCGCCGCATCACGCCTTCGACATCACACCTCCGGTCGCACCGGCACCCCGCATGCGGCATCGGCCGTCCGGGTATGGATCAGGCATGGGAGCGGGATGGAGTGGGTGAACGGATGTGACCGAAGATCGGATCGATCTTTTCGAGCATCCGAACACCGCCGTGACGGCGACGAATCCGCGTACCCGGCAGATGTGCTTCGAGGCCAGCGAGCACCAGCTCGTCCACGACCAGGCGGCGATGGCACCCATCCATGAGGAACTGGGCCGGCTGAGCGAGCTGCTCAGCCTCGCCGGGGCCGGGGCCGCCCAGGCGGACATTCTGCCCACCACCGCGCTTCCTGCTGCCCAGCTGCGGATCAACCGGACGTACGTGGACCGGATCGAGATCAGCCCGGAGGGCCGGCGCACGGCCTGGCTGTCCCGGTTGACCGGATCGGCCCCGCCGCGCCGCCGGGGTCCGCGCGCCGAGGGCGGGCGAGCTCCGCCCATGCCCCCCCGAGGCACCCATCGAACGGTGGACGCCCTCAGTTCACTATCCGAAGGCGCGCTTTCCGCGGACGCGGTTTTCTTCGCCACCCGAAGAGGACAGCTGGACACTCAGCGTTTTGTACCGTTTACGCTGCGGTCGCCGACATGTTGCGGCCGCCGCAGCCGGTGGCACGTACTCCACCCCTGGCAGTAGAAACAGGGGAGCGTAGCTCCGCGTCTGCCGGGGAACGCGCAACAAGGAGGTTGAAGAAACGTGAGTCTTGTCACCAAGCCAGGTGGCCGGTACCGCTCGGTCGTCGACGCAACGGAAATCATTGTGGTGAAGGCCACCAAGGACCCGATCGATCTGCGCTGCGGCGGTCACCCGGTCGTGGCGGTCGGCGACGAGGTGCCCAGCGGACTCACCCTGGACCCGGCGTTCGCATCCGGCACCCCGCTGGGCAAGCGGTTCGCCGACGCGGATTCGGGCCTCGAGCTGCTGTGCACCAAGGCCGGCGAGGGTTCGCTGTCCATCGGAACGACCCCGCTGCCGCTGAAGGACGCCAAGCCTCTGCCGTCCTCCGACTGACCTGGGCAGCACTGTTCGGATTTCCGGCCGGCCCTGCCCTCTGACCGGCACTGTCCTCTGACCGGCACTGTCCTCTGACCGGCACTGCCCTTCTGACCGGCACTGCCCTCTGACCAACCCTGTCCTTCTGACCGACCCTGCACTTTGACCGACGGAGTCGTCGCATGCACCTCGGGATGCTGCTCGAAATGGCCGCCGACGGGATGGCCGACCGGGTCGCCCTCGGCCCGAAGGCCTCCGGTGTCACCTTTGCCGAGCTGGCCCACCGGGCGCGCCGCCTGGGTGCCGCGCTCGAGGCCGCGCCGGGCGAGCGGGTCGGCCTGGTCGACCTGAACTCCCCGGTCGTCCCCCTGGCCCTGTTCGGCGCGGCGATCGCCGGCAAGCCGTTCGTGCCGATCAACTACCGGCTGGCAGACCCCCAGCTGCGGGCCATCGTCACCCGCACCGCCCCGGCCACGATCATCGTCGGCGAGGGTGTCGCCGAGCGGATCGGCCCGGTCGAAGGCATCGAGTACCTCAGCCGGGCGGACGCGCTGGCGCTGGCCGAGAACCCGGAGGGCAAGGAGTCCGACGGCTGGGGCGGTGACGCCGACGACATCGCCGTGCTGCTGTTCACCAGCGGCACCACCGGCGAGCCCAAGGCCGCCGTCCTGCGGCACAGCAACCTGACCGAATACATCATCACCACGGTCGAGTACGCCGGTTCCGGTGAGGACGAGGCCGCGATCGTCAGCGTGCCGCCGTACCACATCGCCGGCATCTCCGCGGTGCTGTCGTCGACCTACTCCGGGCGCCGGGTCGTCCAGCTCGAGGCGTTCGAACCGCAGGCCTGGGTCGACATCGTCCGCACCGAGTCGATCACCCACGCGATGGTGGTGCCGACGATGCTCGGGCGCATCCTCGACATCATCGAGGCGGACGGTCAGGGCCTGCCCTCGATGCGCTCGCTTTCCTATGGTGGTGGGCCGATGCCGCTGCCGGTCATCGAGCGGGCCGTCGGCCTGCTGCCGAACGTCGGGTTCGTCAACGCCTACGGCCTGACCGAGACGTCCAGCACCATCGCGGTACTCGGCCCGGACGACCACTCCGCGGCCTTCGCCAGCGACGACCCGGCGGTGCGGGCCCGACTCGCCTCCGTCGGACGGCCGCTGCCGTCGCTGGAGGTGTCGATCCGCGACGCGATCGGCGAGGAGGTCGCCGTCGGCGAGCACGGCGAGATCCATGTGCGCGGCGGGCAGGTCTCCGGCGAGTACCTCGGCCGGGGCACCAGCCTCGACGCCGACGGCTGGTTTCCCACCCGCGACGAGGGTCACCTCGACGAGGGCGGTTACCTGTTCGTCCACGGCCGCCTCGACGACGTGATCGTGCGCGGCGGGGAGAACCTCTCCCCCGGCGAGATCGAGGCCGTCCTGCTCGAGCATCCCGCCGTGCAGGAGGCGGCCGTCGTCGGCATTCCCAGCAAGGAGTGGGGCGAGGGGGTCGCCGCGGCCGTCGTCGTCTCCGGCGACGTCACCGAGGACGAGCTCAAGGCGCACGTGCGTGCCAGGCTGCGCTCGAGCCGGACCCCCGACCGCATCCAGTTCCGTGCGGAGCTGCCGTTCAACGAGAGCGGTAAGCTGCTGCGCCGGGTGCTGCGCACCGAGCTGGCGGACACCTTCGCCTGAGCCGGCCGCTCGGCTGAGCCGGCCGCTCGGCTGAGCTGCCACGGAGCCGGGCCGGGCACCCGCGAGCGATCGCGCTGCCCCGCCCGGCTCCGTCACCTGCTGGTTGAGCGGAACCTCGGCCGGCTTCCAGGGCATCAGCCGATGCTCGACCAGCTTCACCCAGCGGGCCGGACTGCACAGCTTGCGATGAGCCAGGTTCATCGACATGCTCCGGCGGTAGGTTCCGCGCAGCCACCGGGGCCCGGTCGGCGCGCTGCGCCACGCCGTCCTCCCGCGGTTCTCGGGTGGTCCGAACGTGCCCGTGCGTACCCGCCCGAGGCGACCAGTGGTCCGGCGCGGGCCGCCGGGTCGCCCCGGTGGACAGGACGGAGGCCAACGGCATGTCAGCAGGAGCGCGGGCAGCGGCGATCGAACCGGCCGGTCCGGCCGATCCGTCGGCTGGCCAGGACGGGGCCAGGCCGGTTCTGCCTCGGGCGCAGATCAACCTCATCTTCGGCACGATCATGCTGGGCATGCTGCTGGCGGCGCTCGACCAGACGATCGTGTCCACGGCGCTGCCGACGATCGTGGGCGATCTCGGCGGCGCGGGCCACATGAGCTGGGTGGTGACCTCGTACCTGCTGGCCGAGACCATCGCGACGGTCCTGTCCGGCAAGTTCGGTGACCAGTTCGGCCGCAAGCGGGTGTTCCAGCTCAGCGTCGTGGTCTTCATCGTCGGCTCGTTCTTCTGCGGCCTGGCCCACACCATGACCGTGCTGATCGTGGCGCGCTCGGTGCAGGGCCTGGGCGCCGGCGGCATCACCGTGACCGCCACCGCCCTGATCGGCGACGTCATCCCGCTGCGGGAACGCGGGAAGTACCAGGGGGCGCTCGGCGCGGTCTTCGGTGTCACCACCGTGATCGGGCCGCTGCTCGGCGGCCTGTTCACCGACCATCTGTCCTGGCGCTGGGCGTTCTACGTCAACGTGCCGCTGGCGATCGTCGTGGTGGCCCTGGCCGCCCGCACGATCCCCGGCCGGGCCGCGGCCGCGCTCGGCCGCCGGGCTCAGGTGGACTACCTGGGCGTGCTGTTCGTGGCGCTGGGCGCCAGCGGGCTGACCCTCGCCACGTCCTGGGGTGGGACGCAGTACGCCTGGGGCTCCGCGACGATCATCGGGCTGTTCGCCGGGTCCGTCGTGGCGCTGGCCGTGTTCGTCGCCGTGGAAGGTCGGGCGGCCGAACCGATCCTGCCGCTGCACCTGTTCCGCAGCCGGGTGTTCACGACCGCGTCGGTGCTCAGTTTCATCGTCGGGTTCGCGATGTTCGGCTCGTTGACCTTCCTGCCGTCCTACCTGCAGTACGTCACCGGCGCCTCGGCGACGATGTCCGGGGTGCGCACCCTGCCGATGGTGCTCGGCCTGCTGGCCACGGCCATCGGCTCCGGTCAGGTCGTGGGGAGCACCGGGCGCTACCGCCCGTTCCCGATCGTCGGCATGGCGGTGACGGCGGTCGCGCTGTGGCTGCTGTCCCGGATGGACGAGCACACCTCGATCGTCGTGCAGTCGCTGTCCATGCTGGTACTGGGCGCCGGGATCGGCCTGGTCATGCAGATTCTGACGATCATCGTGCAGAGCACGGTGGACTACCGGGATCTGGGCGCGGCGACGTCGGGGGTGACCTTCTTCCGTTCGCTTGGCGGATCGTTCGGCGCGTCCATCATGGGCGCGCTCTACGCCAACAAACTTGCCGACGTCCTGCCGGGCGCCCTGGCGCAGGCGAAGGTGTCGCCCTCGGCGGTCTCCAGCCCGTCCGGCGTGCACAGTCTGCCGGACGCGGCCCGCGCACCGGTCATCGACGCCTATGCGCAGTCCGTGCACACGGTGTTCCTGTGGGCGGTGCCGATCGCTGTCGCCGGCCTGCTGGTTGCCTTCCTGCTCCCCCAGGTCGCCCTGCGCGGGACGGCCCGGACCGCCGTGCGCGGCACCGGGGAGGGTTTTGCCATGCCGGCGAGCCGCACGTCCGACGCCGAGCTGGAAACCCAGATCGCCGCCCTGCTGCGCCGTCGGGACCGCACCATCAACCGCGAGATCATCACCCGTTCCGGCATCGGGGTCGACATCCCGACCCTGTGGGCGCTGCTCGGCGTCCACCTGCGCGACCGGCTGCTGGCGCAGCAGACCCGTCCGGCGGACATCGAGGACAGCCACCGGCTCCCCCACGGCGTGCTGCGTTCCTTCTACGACGAGGTGGTCGCCGGCGGCCACCTCGCCCGCGACGGCGAACGCCTCTACCTGACCGACCGCGGCCACACCGTTGTCACCACCCTCGGCAACACCTGGACCGACTGGCTGCTCGACCAGCTCGCCGACAACGACACCGACCGCGTCCAGCTCGACCCGCGGATCCGCCCCGTCCTCGCCCGCATCTCCCGCCGGCTCATGCTCGAACAGCAACCCGACCTCGCCCCCACCGCCCCCGCCGCCGTCGGTTCCTCCGTATCCGGCACCTCCAGTACGGCCGGCACCTCCAGTACGGACTGAGCCGGCTGACGCTGCCCGCGTCGTTCACCCATCCGATCCGACGATCCGAGGCGGCTGCGGAAGAAGCCGATCAGACGCCAAGCCCGGCCAGCACGATGCCGGTGGCGCGCCGCAGGGTCTCCGGCGGCGGGGGCGCCGTGGCACAGGCCTGCGCGAGCCCGCGGATGAGCAGGTACACCTCGTCGACGGTCACGTCCGACCGAACCACGCCCGCCACCACCGCCCGGTCGAGCAGGTCAGCGACCGTCGTACGCAGCCGTCCTGCTGCCGCGTCCACGTCCGGGGAGATCTCGCCCGCGGGCAGCCTCGACGCGAGCGTCAGCTTCGTCGACCCTGACTCGATCATCGTCCGAAGCAGGTCACGCAGCGCCTCGCCCGGCTCCACGCCGGCCGCAAGGACGGCCGCCTGCTCGGTGAGCCGCTCGAAGTGACGGACCAGAGCCGCCTCGATCAGCACGTCCTTCGTCGAAAAATGCCGGAAGACGGTGGCGATGCCGACCCCGGCTCGCCGGGCGACCTCCTCGGTCGAGCCGGTCACTCCCTGCTCCCCGAACACGTCCTGGGCGGCGGCCAGGATGCGCTCCCGGTTTGCCGCGGCGTTCCTGCGCACCGGCCCTCCCTTTTCGGTGATCGATCAGATCGGGCGGCGCCCACCATTGCAAGCGGAGTCGCAACTTCGCTACGGTACCGAAGTCACAACTTCGCCTGGAGGTCCGATGCTACCGACGCCCGCACAGTCCGACTCCGCCACCGCTGACACCCAGCGGTGTGAACCGCCGACACAGGAGCGCTTGACGGCCGGTTCAGCCGATCCGGCGGCCATCGTCCGCGCGGTGGCTGCCGGCGTGAGCCGGCTGGTCGCCGGGAACCTGGCGCCCCACGAGCGGGAACGCATGCTCGACACACTCGCCGACCTGTACGCGGAGCAGACCGACGTGCGGCACCCGCTCGCTCCGTTCGGGGATCGGCCGATGCACACCCGCGCCGACCTGCGCGCGCACTTCGCGGCGGCGCCGGATCCCACGTCCGGCATCCAGTCGTTCGCGCCGACCGGCATGGTCGTGCACCGCACGGCCGACCCGGAGGTCGTCATCGCCGAGTTCGCCTATGCCCTCACCACCGACCGCGGCGCGTTCACCGTCCCGTGCATCTTCGTGGTCCGCGTCCGGAACGGCCGCATCGTCGAATCCCGCGACTACGCCGACTCGCTCTCCTTCGCCCGCGCGTTTGGCCAGCTTCCCGCCCTGGCCGGCGCTCTTGCCGCCGAAAACTCCCCGGCATGACGGCACCCACCGAAAGATCGTCCCAGCGAGGCCGTCCTGGCAGCACCTTCACTGTCCGTCGTGCTCCGTCCCGCCAGTAGCATTCCGGCCGACCAGAGCATGTCCCGCATGGTCACTGCCTGACCGCCACCACCGACTGACCATGCGCTACGAACCCACGCGGGCCCGGCTTCCTCAGGTTCCTACTGCCCGACCACAGCGACCGCCTCCTGGAAAATCTCTCCCACCCCACCCGAGAGATACCCTCAGGGGTCATCCGATTGCAGAAGGTAGTCTTGCCGCACCCCGTTGCGATTCCGCTTTATCCGCTTTGCCAGTTGCCTGCATCACTGGGCCTGAGAATGTCACGCCAAAGCCCCCCGCCCCACCCCACGACACCCGCAGACCTTACGTGGGGGGCACGGGGGGGCTCGGCCCCCCCGGCCAACATAACGTAACGAAAAAGGCCTCCTCCCAAAGGGAGAAGGCAATAGAATTCCAGAGTTACGTGGAGCTGAGGGGATTCGAACCCCTGACCCTCACACTGCCAGTGTGATGCGCTACCAGACTGCGCCACAGCCCCAACTGCTGTTCATTTATATCAGACCGGGAAGGGCCTGTGTGCGGGCCCCTCTGCCTGTCTTACCTGTCTGCCTTACCTGTCTGCCATGGTCGTCCTGCCGGCCTGATCAAGCTGGCCTGGCAGGCTACCTCGGCAAGTGTACAGGTTCCGTGTCGGACTCGGTCGGGGGCCCCTGGCTGGGCAGCAGGGGCTCGGACAGGCCCGATCCGGCGGCGGCGATCTTACCCACCAGCAGCGGCCCGGCGTTGTGTTCGGAAAGCCGGAAGCCGCCTTCGGCCAGGCGCAGCAGGGACCAGCGGCAGTTCGCCAACGGGCCGAAATGCCACCACAGCTCCGGCGGGACGCCCAGGACGTGGCCGATCAGCGAGCGGGCGGTGCCGCCGTGCAGAACGAACACGATCAGCCCGTCGGGCTGGGCGGGCAGACCTTCGGCGCGGATCTCGTCGAGCAGTGTGCCCGCCCGCTCGGCGACCTCACGGTAGGTCTCGCCGCCACCACGGCGGACGTCCTGCCCCGACCGCCAGGCCCGGTCCTCCTCGGGGAAACGGACGGCCGCCTCGGCGCCGGTGAGCCCGGACCAGCCACCGAGGTCGATCTCACGCAGCCGGGCGTCGGTGCGCACCGGCAGCTCGAGCCCGGCGGCGGTGTCCCGGCAGCGCTGCAGGTCGGAGGAGACGACGAGCTCGGGGTTCAATGCGCGGATGAGCGGTGCGACCGCGGTGACCTGCGCCCGGCCGGTCTCGTCGAGCGGGGGGTCGGCGTGCCCCTGGAAGCGGCCGGCCTCGTTCCAGGTGGTCCGGCCGTGCCGCCACAGCAGCAGCCTCACGGGGCGCCCCCCGACCCGTCACCGCCGCTGTCGGTCAGCTCGGCCACCGAGGTGGCACCCGCCGAGGCCGACGACCCCCCGGTGCCGGCACCCACGCCAGCCCCGACGCCGACGTTCGCGTCGGTGAACGGGACGGTCGGGCAGTCCTTCCAGAGCCGTTCCAGGGCGTAGAAGACCCGCTCCTCGGCGTGCTGGACGTGCACGACGATGTCGACGAAGTCGAGCAGGACCCAGCGGCCCTCCCGCTCTCCCTCCCGGCGCACGGGCTTGGCACCGAGCTGGCGCAGCTTCTCCTCGATCTCGTCGACGATGCCCTTGACCTGCCGCTCGTTGGCCGCGGAGGCCAGGACGAAGCAGTCGGTGATGGCGAGGCGCTCACTCACGTCGAGGATGAGCAGGTCGCGGCCGAGCTTGTCGGCTGCGGCCTGCGCGGCGGCGAGGGCGAGCTCGACGGCACGAGGGGAAGCGGTCACGCTCTAGGTCTCCAGGATGGTCACGGTTACGCCGCGGCCGGGTTGCCTCCGCCGCGCGGCACCGCCCACGGGCGGGGCGGCTGGGTCCAGCGTGTCACATTCCTGCCCGGACAGGGCACTCAACCGGATCCCGACGCCCCGGGCGGGGTCGTGTCCTCGCGGTAGAGGCCACGTTTGGCGATGTAGCGCACCACCCCGTCCGGCGTCAGGTACCAGATGGGGGCGTCTCGCCCGACCCTCGCCCGGATGTCGGACGATGAGATCGCCAGAGCCGGCACCGCCAGCAGGCTCACCCGCTCGGGCGGCAGCGCGCCGTCCAGGGAGAGCTGGTAGCCGGGCCGGCTGACCCCGACGAACTGGGCGAGTTCGAACAGCTCGTCGTGATCGCGCCAGGTGAGGATCTGGGCCAGGGCGTCCGCGCCGGTGATGAAGAACAGCTCGTCGTCCGGCCGGAGCCGGCGTAGATCACGCAGGGTGTCGATGGTGTAGGTGGCGCCGTCCCGGTCGATCTCGATCCGGCTGACGGTGAACTGTGGGTTCTCCGCGGTGGCGAGAAACGTCATCAGATAGCGGTCCTCGGCGGCGGACACCGCCCGGTGGGCCTTCTGCCAGGGCCGACCGACGGGGACGAACGCGACCTCGTCCAGGTCGAACAGCGCGGCGGCCTCGCTGGCGGCGACGAGGTGCCCGTTGTGGATGGGATCGAAGGTCCCGCCCATCACGCCCAGTCGCACGGTGGGACCGTAACCCCCGGGGCTGGCACATGCGCGCGACGCCCACCGCGTCAGGAGATGTCCCACATCACCTGACGCGCGCGACCGACCGAGCGCTCACGATCCGCCTGCACCCGTCCGGCTCCTGGTCGATCAGTGGACCTGTTGCCCACAGGGGGCTCGGTTCACCGGACGGTCATCCACAGGCCCCCGACGGGCCCGCGCCGCCCGGGCAGCGATCCGGCTAGGCTTGCGGAGTCCGCCGCCGGCCAGCCCGCCCGCTCGCGAGGAGCCGCCGCTCATGCCGACCAGCCCACGCGCGGGCCAGCCCGCCGCCGTCGAGGACCTCGTCGACGTCGACGCTCTGCTCGCCGCATATCACGATCGTCATCCCGACCTGGCCGATCCGGCGCAGCGGGTGTCGTTCGGCACGTCCGGGCACCGCGGATCGGCGCTGCGTGGCTCGTTCAACGCCGACCACATCCTCGCGACCACCCAGGCGATCTGCGACCATCGCGCGTCCGCCGGGGTCGACGGGCCGCTGTTCCTCGGGATCGACACGCACGCGCTGTCGGGGCCGGCGTTGGCCACCGCCCTGCAGGTGCTGGTGGCCAACGGCGTGTCGGTGCGGATCGCGCCGGACGGCGAGGCCACGCCCACCCCGGTGATCTCCCATGCCATCCTCGGCCACAACCGCGAGCGTGGCGCGGCTGGCGGCCAGGCGGGGCGAGGGTCTGCCGACGGCATCGTGATCACACCATCGCACAACCCGCCGGCCGACGGCGGGTTCAAGTACAACCCGACGCATGGCGGCCCGGCCGACACCGGCGCCACGAAGGTCATTCAGGACCGGGCGAACGCCCTGCTCGACGCCGGTCTCACCGGGGTCTCCCAGGTGCCGTACGCGCAGGCCCGAGCGGCGGCGGTGGTGCACGACTACGTCAACGCCTACGTCGAGGACCTCGCCGACATCATCGACCTCGACGCGATCCGCGGCGCCGGGGTGCGCATCGGCGTCGATCCGCTCGGTGGGGCGAGCCTGGTGTACTGGCAGGCGATCGCCGAACGCTACAAGCTCGACCTGGACGTGGTGAACACGACCGTCGACCCGACGTTCGCCTTCATGACCACCGACTGGGACGGCAAGATCCGGATGGATCCGTCGTCTCCGTACGCGATGGCCTCGCTGCTGCGTCTGGCCGGCTCCTTCGACGTGGCGCTGGCCAACGATACCGACGCCGACCGGCACGGCGTGGTCACCCCGGGTGCGGGTCTGTTGAACCCGAACCACTTCCTGTCCGTCGCGATCGACTATCTGTTCGGTCACCGCGCCGGCTGGTCGGCGGGCACCGCGATCGGCAAGACCCTGGTCAGCTCCAGCATGATCGACCGGGTCGGCGCGGGCCTGGGGCGCGGGGTCGTCGAGGTGCCGGTGGGCTTCAAGTGGTTCGTCGACGGTCTGATCGGCGGCACGCTGGGTTTCGGTGGCGAGGAGAGCGCTGGCGCGTCGTTCCTGCGTCGCGGCGGCGGGGTGTGGACCACCGACAAGGACGGTCTGATCGCCTGCCTGCTCGCCGCGGAGATCACCGCGGTGACCGGCCGTGATCCGGGCCGTGCCTACGAGGAGCTGACCGCGAGGTACGGCGCCCCGGCCTACCGACGGGTGGACGCCCCGGCTACTCCCGCGCAGAAGAAGGTTCTCGCCGCGCTCACCCCGGACAGCCTCGGCGCCACCCGGCTCGCCGGGGCCGCGGTGACCGCCGCGCTGTCGCACGCGCCCGGCAACGGTGCGGCGATCGGCGGGGTGAAGGTCGTCACCGACGACGCCTGGTTCGCCGCCCGCCCGTCCGGCACCGAGGACGTCTACAAGATCTACGCCGAGAGCTTCCGCGGCACCGACCACCTCGACACCGTCCTGGCCGAGGCCCAGACGATCGTCGACGGGGCCCTTGCCCGCGGCTGACCCGGCGTCGGGAGGGCGGCGTCAGGAGGGCAGGATGCGCTCGATGAACTGCTCGAGCTGCGCGATGTTGCGGCACTCGACCATCTCGTCGACCAGATCGGCGTAGACGTCGGTCGCCGAGTCACCCGAGCCCCAGTAGCTGCGGGGTTCGGGGTTGAGCCAGTAGGAGTGCCGGGCCTGATCGCACAGCCGGCGAAAGACCTGGGCGGACGTCGGCCGGTAGTTGTTGCGGGCGTCGCCGAGGATGAGCAGCGACGTGCGCGGCCCCACGGCCTCCCCGTACCGCTCGGCGAACGCGTCGATGGCATGGCCGTAGTCGCTGTGGCCGTCGTACCAGACGAGATCCGCCTCGGCGGAGATACGCGCCATCATGTCGCCGAGATCCAGGCCGCGCAGGAAGCGGGTGACCTCGTCGGTGGTGTCGATGAACGCGAACGCGCGGACCTTGGAGAACTGCTCGCGCAGGGCGTGGGTGAGCATCAGCGTGAAGTGCGCGAAGGAG
The DNA here is from genome assembly GCF_023716925.1 of Frankia sp. R82. Lineage (GTDB taxonomy): Bacteria > Actinomycetota > Actinomycetes > Frankiales > Frankiaceae > Frankia. The sequence goes on along the minus strand of NZ_JAMQQG010000293.1, from coordinate 8,816 downwards.
GCCACCGACCCGCTGACGTCACACAGCACGACCAGTTCGGGCTTGTGCGGCTTGCGTGGCCGGTACTTGGTCTCGACGGGCACCCCACCGGTGGCCAGCGACGCCCGCACGGTGCGGCGGAAGTCGAGCCGCCCGGTGCGCCCGAGGCTGCGCCGGGCGGTGAGCTGGGTGGCCAGGCGCCGTGCCAGCGGATACACCTGCCGGCGCAGTTCGACGAGGTCACGCTGCGAGGCGCGGAGAAACTCGACCTGGTCGTCGAGGGGCCCGACGGCGCTGCGTTCGACCGCCTCGATGCCACGCTCCTCCGCCATCCGGCGGCGTACTTCGGCGGCGACCATCTCCTCGAACGTACGGATCCGGTCGCTGATCGTCTGACGGGCGACCCGTTCGGCCAGACCGCCGCGTTCGGTGCCGTCCAGCAGCGCGCCGAGCAGGTCGGCGACGAGTGTCTCGGCGGACATCGCGCGCAGCGCCCGGTACAGGTACCAGGAGCGTCCGGAGCTGCCGGCGGTGCCGCCGCCGAAGGACGTCACCGCGTCGCGGGCAAGGCTGCGCAGCGCCTCGTCATCGCCGTCGCGCAGGGCGTCCAGCAGCTGGTCACGCAGGGCGCGGCGCAGCGATTCGAGGTCCTCGGGGCTGAGTTCCTCGGGCGGCGGGGCGTCCTCGGGCGGCCCGCCGACGCCGTCACCGGCGGTGGCATCCGGGCCGGACGGGTCGAGGCTGACGCCGTCACCGATGCGGGGTGGGAAGTACAGGTCGAACAGGGTGTCGAAGGCGGATCGGTACAGCGGACGCTTGACCAGGGTGGCCGCGAAAGCCGCCCGCACAGCATCGCGGTCGGCCCAGCCCATCGCGCCGATGGCGGTGGCCGCGTCGACCGTCTCGGCGCTGCTGACCGGCACCCCGGCACGGCGCAGCGCGGCGATGAAGTCGACGGTGCGGTCCAGCAGGTTCATGCCGGCGCTCCCCTGGTTCGTCGGCCGACGCGTCGTGCGGCCGGGCTCTCGAGCGGTCGGCCGGTCAGTTCGCGGTGAGCTTGAGGTGGCCGATGGCGCGGGCCTGGTCGCTGGCGTGCTTGAGCACGACCCCGAGGGTCGAGGCGACAGCCTCCTCATCGAAGGTGTCGAAGCCGAGTGCGAGCACGGTGTGCGCCCAGTCGATCGTCTCCGCGATCGACGGTGCCTTCTTCAGCTCCATCGCCCGCAGGGCCCGCACGACCCGCACCAGCGACTCGGCCAGCTTCTCCGGCAGGTCGGGCACGCGGGAGAGCACGATCTCCTTCTCCCGCTCGGCCGAGGGGTACTCGAGGTTGAGGTACAGGCAGCGCCGCTTGAGCGCCTCGGACAGTTCCCGGGTGGCGTTCGAGGTGAGGATGACGAACGGCCGACGGGTCGCGGTGATCGTGCCGAGCTCGGGGATCGTCACCTGGAAGTCGGAGAGCACCTCGAGCAGCAGGCCTTCGACCTCGACGTCAGCCTTGTCGGTCTCGTCGACGAGCAGCACCGTGGGCTGCTCGCGGCGGATCGCCGTGAGCAGCGGTCGCGAGAGCAGGAACTCCTCGCTGAAGATGTCGTCGTGGGCCTGCTGCCAGCCCTCGGTCGCGGCGGTGCCGGAACCCGCCTGGATGCGCAGCAGCTGCTTCTTGTAGTTCCACTCGTACAGGGCGCGGGCCTCGTCGAGGCCCTCATAGCACTGCAGGCGGATCAGCTCGGCGCCGACGCTCGCGGCCAGGGCCTTGGCGAGTTCGGTCTTGCCGACTCCCGCCGGGCCCTCGACCAGCAGCGGCTTACGCAGCCGATCGGCGAGAAAGACGGTGGTGGCGATCGCCTCGTCGGCGAGATACCCGGTTGCGCGCAGGCGTTCCCGCACGTCCGCGACATCGGCGAAAGCGTGCTCCTGAAGCGACATGGCCACCTTCCGTCCCCGAGTCAAGCACCGCACCGTCCACGGTGCTCGCACCCTCCATAGTGCCAGGCACACCGGCCAGACGGGGACTTCACCGTCCGTTCCCGGATCGATACGCACAGGCCGGGCACCCCGCGGCTGGCGTCAGTCGATGCGCTCGTAGGCCGGCAGCGTGAGGAACTCGACGAACTGCTCACCGAGCGCGGTTTCCTCGAAGACCGCGGCGGCGTCCTTCCACCGTCCGCCGTCGAACGCACCCTCGCCCACGGTGACGCGGATCTCGTCGAGCACCTCGGTGAGGGTGGCGCGCACCAGGTCGGCGGTGACCGGCCGACCGTCGTCCAGCGCCACGCCCGCGGCGATCCACTGGAAGATCTGGCTGCGGGAGATCTCCGCGGTGGCCGCGTCCTCCATCAGGTTGTCGATACCGACCGCGCCCGTCCCGCGCAGCCAGCTCTCCAGATAGCGCACCCCGACGCTGATGTTGCCGCGCAGGCCGGCAGCGGTGATCGCGCCGGGGGTGTCCCGCACCGCGAGCAGGTCGGCGGCGGTGACGTGGACGTCGTCCCGCTGACGGCCGAGCTGGTTGGGGGCCGCGCCGAGGACGCCGTCGAACACCTCGGTGCACACCGGGACGAGGTCGGGATGGGCCACCCAGCTGCCGTCGAACCCGTCACCGGACTCGCGTTCCTTGTCGGCGCGGACCTTCGCCAGCGCTGCCGCGTTGACCTCCGGGTCCCGACGGGACGGAATGAACGCGGCCATGCCGCCGATGGCATGTGCACCGTGCCGGTGGCAGGTGGAGACCAGCAGCTCGCTGTAGGCGCGCAGGAACGGCACGGTCATCGTCACACTGTTGCGGTCGGGCAGCAGGAACTCGGCCGGGCGGGAGGCGAACGTCTTGATGGTGGAGAACATGTAGTCCCACCGACCGGCGTTCAGCCCGGCGGAGTGCTCGCGCAGCTCGTAGAGGATCTCGGCCATCTCGAAGGCGGCCGGCAGTGTCTCGATGAGCACGGTGGCGCGCACGGTGCCGGGCGGCAGACCGAGTTCGGCCTGTGCGGCGGTGAACACGTCGTTCCACAGCCGGGCCTCGAGGTGGCTTTCCATCTTGGGCAGGTAGAAGTACGGCCCGCGCCCGACGGCCCGCAGTGCCAGCGCGTTGCGGAACAGGTAGAGGCCGGCGTCGAAGAGCGCACCGGCGATCGGCTGGCCGTCGACGAGGACGTGCCGTTCGGGCAGGTGCCAGCCGCGCGGACGGGGGACGAGGGTGGCGGTGGTCTCGTTCAGCGTGTAGCGCCGGCCGTCGGGGTTGACGAAGCCGAGCGTGCCGGCAATGGCCTCGCTCAGGTTGTGCTGGCCGACGACCATGTTGGACCAGGTCGGGACGTTGGCGTCCTCGAAGTCGGCCATGAACACCTTCGCGCCGCTGTTGAGCGCGTTGATCAGCATCTTCGCGTCGGTAGGACCGGTGATCTCGGCGCGACGGTCGACCAGACCCGGCGCCGGCGGCGCGACCTGCCAGTCTCCGTCGCGGATGTGCGCCGTATGAGGCAGGAAGTCCAGGCTCGCACCCGCGGCGATCGCGGCACGCCGGGTCGCCCGGGCGGCGAGCAGCTCGTCGCGGCGGGGCCCGAACGTGCGCTGCAGGCCCGCGACGAACGCGACGGCGTCGTCGGAGAGCACCGCGTCGACCTGCGCCGGGGTCAGCCCCGGCACGTCTCGCACCACCGACACGCCCTGCGTGGTCACACCGGTCAGACCGCTCATGCCGTCCCTCACCCTCTCCGCGGTACGCCGCCGCCCGCAGCGGTGCACCGCCACGACCGGCTACCGCGGCTCACGATCGCCACCGGACACCCCTGCCAGTGTCGGGGGTGTGGCCGTCCCCCGCACCCTGCCGCACCTCGCCGGCACGTACCGTGAGCGGGCTCACGCTTCGCGCCCAGGGCGGCCTCGTCAGGAGACGAGGTGGCCATCGCCGATGCCGACCCAGGTGGTCGACGTCAGCTCGGGGAGCCCCATTGGGCCGCGGGCGTGCAGTTTCTGGGTGGAGATACCGATTTCGGCGCCCATCCCGAACCGCTCGCCGTCGGTGAACCGGGTGGAGGCGTTGACCATCACCGCGGCGCTGTCGCAGGTCGCGACGAACCGGCGGGACGCCCCCAGCGAGCGGGTGACGATCGCCTCGGTGTGCCCGCTGCCCCACCGACGGATGTGCGCGACCGCGTCGTCGAGGGAGTCGACGACACGCATGGCGAGATCGAGCGAGAGGTACTCGGCCGCCCAGTCGTCGTCGGTGGCGGGCACGACCCGGCCGTCGTGGGCGCGCACCGTCTCGTCGCCGTGCACGGTGACCCCGGCATCGGCGAGCGCGGCGAGCACCCGCGGCAGGAAGACGTCCGCGACCGCGCGGTGCACCAGCAGCGTCTCGGTGGAGTTGCAGACCGACACCCGGTGGGTCTTCGAGTTCAGGGTGATCGCCAGAGCCTGGTCGAGGTCGGCGTCGACATCGACGTACACGTGGCAGTTGCCGACGCCGGTCTCGATGACCGGCACGGTCGACTCCTCCACGACCGCCCGGATGAGACCGGCACCGCCGCGCGGGATGAGCACGTCGACCAGCCCGCGCAGCCGCATCAGGTGCTTCACCGACTCGTGGTCGACCCCGGGGACGAGCTGGACGGCATCGGCTGGCAGACCTGTGGCCAGCGCCGCGTCCCGCAGGACACCGACCAGCGCGGTGTTCGACCGCACGGCCGAGGCGCTGCCGCGCAGCAGCGCCGCGTTGCCGCTTTTGAGGCACAGGCCGGCGGCGTCGACGGTGACGTTCGGCCGGGCTTCGTAGATGATCCCGACGACACCGAGCGGAACGCGGACCTGGCGCAGCTCCAGACCGTTCGGCAGCACTCGGCCACGCACGACCTCGCCGACCGGGTCGTCGAGCCCGGCGACCTGCCGCAACCCGCCGGCCATGGCCGCGAGCCGCGCCGGGGTGAGGGTGAGTCGGTCGACCATCGCCTCGGCCGTGCCCGCAGCCCGCGCGGCCTCGACATCCAGGGCGTTCGCCTCGATCAGCTCGCCCGAGCGGGCGCCGAGCGCCTCGGCCATGGCAAGCAGGGCACGGTCCTTGGCGGCCCGACTGGCCGTGGCCAGCGCCGCCGCCGCGACCCGGGCCCGCACGGCCGTGTCGCGGACATCCTCCGCAGAGGTGTTCATCTGTTGAGACCCTCCAGTGCTGCGGGTGCCGCCGCGCACCCCACCTCGACGAGGCTACCGGCCCACCCCTGCCCCCCGCCCGGCCTCACGTCAGCCTGTGGACAGCCACCCGCCAGCTCGGGACCTGTGGACAACCGGGTCCATGACACGGCGGATGGCCAGGAGGCGGTCACGCGGAGTCCGCCGTCGTACGTGCGGTGCCCGGTCCTGGACACTGTCCGCCCTGAACCACGACCCGTTGGCCACAGTGCCCGACGTGCGACGGTCACGCATCCTGGCGGGACGACCCCCCGTGCCCGGCCGGCCCGGCTGGCTGCCTACCGTGATCCGCATGCTGGCCCTGCACACCTCCGACTGGCACCTCGGCCGCGCGTTGCACGGACACGACCTGCTTGCCGCCCAGGCCGCGTTCGTCGACCATCTCGTGGACGTCGTCCGCGCCGAGCGGGTCGAGCTCGTTCTCGTCGCCGGTGACGTGCATGACCGGGCGATCCCGCCAGTGCGGGCCCTGGAGCTGTTCGACGACGCGCTGTCGCGCCTGCGTGACTCCGGTGCCCGGGTTGTGGTGATCAGCGGCAATCATGATGCCGCCCGGCGCCTCGGCGACAAGTCCGGCCTGCTCGATCCGCGGATCAGTATCCGCACCGACCCGGCGGCGGTCGCCCATCCCCTCGTCGTCGAGGACGCGCACGGCCCGGTGCACATCTATCCCGTTCCGTATCTGGAACCCACCAGCGCCGCCGGTCATCTGCCTGGTCCTCCCGACATCGACCAGCCTGCTCCCGCCGGGTCTGGCGCGCCGGGCGACGGTGCCCGAGGCATGGGCGGGCGCGGGGTCGGGCCGGCGGCGCTGATGCGTCGGGCGCTCGGCGCCATCCGGGCCGATCTGGACCGGCATCCCCGTGCTCGCAGTGTGGTGCTCGGGCACGCGTGGGTGACCGGCGGGACGACCAGCGACAGCGAGCGTGACATTTCCGTCGGCGGGCTCGGCAACGTGCCCGCCGCCCTGTTCGACGGCATCACCTATACGGCGCTCGGCCATCTGCACCGTCCGCAGGCGATCACTGCGGCCATCCGGTACAGCGGCTCGCCCCTGGCGTTCTCGTTCTCCGAGGCGTCCGATCACAAGGCGTCCCTGCTGGTCGAGCTCGGCCCGGCCGGGCTCGGTGCGGTGCGCGCCGTGCCCGTGCCGGTCGGGCGCCGGCTCACCGTGCTGCGCGGCACCCTCGCCGAGCTGCTTGCCTCCCCCGTCCACACCCCGCACGAGGGCGATGTCGTCGCGGCGGTGCTCACCGACCTGGTCCGTCCGCTGGACGCGATGGCCACGTTGCAACGGCGCTTCCCGTTCGCGGTGCGCCTGACCCATGAGCCACCCACCAGCGAGTCCGACGAGCGCAGTTTCGCCGCCCGCACCCGCGGTCGCACCGACCTGGAGATCGCCTTGGCCTTCGTCACGCATGTGCGTACCGATCCCTCATCGGGCGAACAGGAGCTGCTCACCGCGGCGCTGGAGGCGGCCCGCGCCGCCGAGGACGCCGCCTGATGCGCCCGCATCGGCTGAGTCTGGCGGCGTTCGGCGCGTTTCCCGGCCGGGTCGATCTTGACCTGGATCAGGTCGGCGGTGGCGGTCTGGTGCTGCTGTGCGGGGAGACCGGCGCAGGCAAGACGACCCTGCTCGACGCGCTCGGCTTCGCCCTGTTCGGTGAGGTCCCCGGCCTGCGCGGCAAGCTCGCCGGCGGCCCGGACCTGCGCTCGCACCACGCACCGGCGTCGGCCCGACCGTGGGTGAGCCTGGAGTTCACCGTGGCCGATGACCGGTACCGCATCACCCGCTCGCCGGCCTGGGATCGTCCCCGCCGCGGTGGCGACGGCGCCACCACCCGCACCCATCCCACCGCGACCCTCGAACGCCGGCTGCGCAGCACCAGCGCACCCGGCAACCGCAATCAGCAGCCGTCCACCGGCGCCGCCGCTCCCGACGGGTGGGAGACGATCGCGGGTCGCCCGCAGGACGTCGGCCACGAGATCGGCCTGCTGCTCGGCATGACCGCCGACCAGTTCTTTCAGGTCGTGATGTTGCCCCAGGGCCGGTTCGCGGACTTCCTGCAGGCCGAGCACGATGAGCGGGAGAGGCTGCTCAAGCGGCTGTTCCGGGTCAGCCGATTCGAGTTCACCGAGCAGTGGCTGCACGACCGGGCCAAGACCCGCCGCGCCGATCTGGACGAGGCCACCACCGCGCTCGGCCGGGTCGCCGCCCGCATCGCCCAGGCCGCCGGAGTCGACGAGCCCGCGAACCCACCCGAGGACCCGTCCTGGTCCGCTGCCCTCACCGACGCGGCCGCCGAATCGGCGAGGTCCGCGGCGGCGGATCTGCTTGCCTCCCGGCAGGCGTTCGACGCCGCGGAGTCGGCGCTGGCCGCCACCCGTGACCTCGCCGAGCGGGTCCGTCGCCGACGCGAACTGACCACCCGCCACCTCGAGCTCACCGCAGACCAGGAACGCATCGAGACCCTCGCCGCCACCGCTGACGCCGCCCGTCGCGCCGCGGTCGTCGCCCCTGCCCTGACCGAACTACGCCGGCTGACCACCGCCGCGACGACGACCCGCGCCACCGCCGATGAGGCCCGTCGGACCCTCGCCACGCACCCCGCGGATCTTCTTGCGCCCCCCACCTCGCACGCCGGGGCGGAGGTCGACGACACGACCGGAGCCGTACTGATCGCCCGGCTCACGGCCACCGTGCGCGACGCCCACATCGAGGTCGGGCGGCTGACCGGGCTCGCCCGTGCGCTCACCGCCGCAGAACAGGACACCCGCGATGCGGTCGAGGCCGACGCGCAGGCCGCCGCCCACCATCAGGAGGCCGCCGGCCTGGAGGCTCGCCTGTGTGACGAGCTGCCCACCCGGTACGGGGACGCGGGCGGCCGGGTCGACGCGGCCCGCCGGGCCGGCGCCGTCCTGCCCGGCCTGACCGAACGAGCCCGTTGGGCCCAGGAGCTCACCGCCGCCGTCGACCAGCACCGCGCCGCCGTCGCCATCGCCCGCGACACCCGTACGGCCGCCGACAGCGCCCGCGAGCACGCCGACGACCTGCGCCGGGAGCGGGTTGACGCGATGACGGCCGAGCTCGCCGCGGCCCTCGTCGACGACACTCCCTGCCCCGTCTGCGGTGCCCTGGAGCATCCCGACCCCGCCGAGGTCCGCGCCCGGCCGATCAGCAGGCAGCAGGAGACCAACGCCACCAAAAAGGCGGATCAGGCGGCGACCGTCGCCGCCGAGGCCGACGGCACCGTCCGTGCCCTCGACGAGCGCATCCGCACCCTGCACGCGGAACTGACCCGCGCACCCTCTCCCGACCTGCCGGCCGACCTCGACGAGTCGCCCGACGGCCACCCGTGGACTACCGAGATCTCCTGGCTGCCCGGCGTGGATGCCCTGGTCAGCGAGCGCAGCGGGGGCACGGACGCCAGGTGTGAGGATCCGGACCGGAACGTGCCTCCGGGAGTATCCCTCCCGATGATCGCCGACATGCTGGCCGACTCCGTCGACGAGGTTCGGCGCGCCGCGGACGACCTGCCCGCCGCCCTGGAGGCACAGCGCCTGGCCGAGTCGGCGCTGAACGACGCCACGGTCCGGGGGCGCAGCGGGTCGACAGTTCGAGAATCTCCGAACCGTCCGGAAAAACCCACCTT
>NZ_JAMQQG010000292.1:16998-35916 GCF_023716925.1 Frankia sp. R82 | reverse complement strand
GCGCACCGGCGACGTGGTGCTCGTGCCCGCCGGGCGGCGCAGCGGCCTGGCCGTCGTCCTCGACGCCGACACATCCTCGGCCGCCGCGCCGGACGGGCCACGGCCGGTCGTGCTCACCGCCGACCGGCAGGTCCGCCGTCTGTCGCTGACCGACTTCCCGGCCGCGGTCGAACCGCTCGGCCGGGTTCGGGTGCCCCGCTCGTTCAATCCGCGCTCGCCCCAGTCCCGTCGTGACCTGGCCTCCTCGCTGCGCGCCACCGGCCTTGCCGCCGACGAGGGCGCCGCCGTCGGCAAACGGGCGAAGGTCCGGGCCGCCGCCGCCGACGACGCCGAACTCTCCCGGCTGCGCCGGGCGCTGCGGGCCCATCCGGTGCACGAGTGCCCACGCCGGGAGGAACATCTGCGTTCCGGCGAGCGGGCGACGAAGCTGGAGAAGGAGACCGCGGGCCTGTCCCGCACCGTCGAGGGCCGCACGAACACCGTCGCGAAGACCTTCGACCGGGTCCGTGCCGCGCTCACCGAACTCGGTTACCTCGACGGCGACACCGTCACCGATCCCGGTCGGCTGCTCGCCCGGGTCTACTGTGAGCAGGACCTGCTCGTCGCCGAATGCCTGCGCGCCGGGCTCTGGGAGGAGCTGGACGCCCCCGCGCTCGCCGCCGCCGTGTCCACCCTGGTGTTCGAGCCGCGCGGGGAGGACCTGGCCGCCGTCGCCCTGCCCGGCGGGGCGGTGCTGTCCGACTGCCTCGAGCAGATGGCCCGCCTGGCCGACCGGCTCGCCGCGACCGAGGCCCGGCACCGGTTGCAGTTCCTGCGTCCCCTCGAACTCGGCTTCGCCGCGACCGCCCACGACTGGGCCCGCGGTCGTCCGCTGGAACGGGTGCTCACGACCAGCGCCGTCGACCTCACCGCCGGCGACTTCGTCCGGTGGATGCGCCAACTGCTCGACCTGCTCGACCAGATCGCCAAGAACGCCCCCGAGGACGCCCGGGTCCGCCGTACCGCCCGCACCGCCATGGGCGCCCTGCGTCGCGGCGTGGTCGCCTACGCCATGGCCAACTGAGCCTGCCCGCCGTGTCCGCCGTCCCCACGTCGGCCGTCCCCACGTCGGTTGTCCCTGCGCTGGTCGCCCCTGCGCCGGTCGCCGTCCCGTCGGCTGTTCCGGTGCCGGCGGTCGCCGGGTCGACCGGGGCCCGGTGGGGTGGCCTGGTGCTGGCCACGATCCTGGACGCGCTGCTCGCCGACCCGGCCCGCTACCATCCCGTCGCCGGCTTCGGCCGACTTGCCGCCCGCCTTGAGCAGACGTCCCACCGGGACAGCCGGCTCGCCGGGGCCGCCCACACCGCGTTGCTGGTCGCGGCCGTCGCCGTCCCCGCCGGGGTCGCCGAGCACGGTCTCCTCCGCCGGGGCGCCGCTTCGTCCCCGTCCTGCGGCCGTTCCACCTGGCCGTCCGGGGGGCGGTTCGCCGCGACGTCCGGGGGGCGGTTCGCCGCGACGTCCGGGGGGCGGGGGTCGGGGACGTCCGGGGTGGCGTTGCTGGTGGTGACGGCGGGACTGGGCTGGGTGGTGCTGGGGGGAACGTCGCTGGGACGGGCGGGGCGGGCGATCGGGACGGCGCTGGTCGCCGGGGATCTGGCCGGGGCGCGTGCGCTGCTGCCGACGCTGTGCGGGCGCGACCCGGCCGAGCTCGACGAGTCAGCGCTGGCGCGGGGGGCCATCGAGTCGATCGCCGAGAACACCTGCGACGCGGTCGTCGCGCCGCTGTGGTGGGGGGCGGTCGCGGGTCTGCCGGGGCTGGCCGCCTACCGGGCGGTGAACACCCTCGACGCGATGATCGGCCATCACAGCGCCCGCTACGAACGGTTCGGCTACGCCGCCGCCCGTCTGGACGACCTGGTGAACCTCATCCCGGCGCGGATCGGGGCGCTCGCGGCCTGCGCATGCGCGCCGCTGGTCGGCGGGAACCCGGTCGACGCCTACTGGGTGCTGCGCCGCGACGGCCGGTCGCATCCCAGCCCCAACGCCGGCCTCGCCGAAGCCGCGTTCGCCGGGGCGCTCGGCCTGCGCCTCGGTGGCGAGCTGCGCTACCCCTACCGGGTCGAGTACCGCCCGCAGCTGGGCTTCGGCCGCCCGCCGACCGGCGCCGACGTCGCCGCCGCGGCCCGGCTGTCCGCCGCGACCGGTGCTCTGAGCCTCGCCGTGACGGTGCTGGCTGCCGCCGTGGCGTCCAGGGCGCGCACCGCGCTCCGCGCACGATCGAGGAGGGGGTAGCCGGTGGCGTCCAAAGGCGGCGGCCTGCTGGTCGCGGGGACCGCGTCGGATGCCGGCAAGAGCGTGCTGACCGCGGGAATCTGCCGCTGGCTGGCCCGCGAGGGGGTACGGGTCGCCCCGTTCAAGGCGCAGAACATGGCGCTGAACTCGACGGTGACCGCCGACGGCGCGGAGATCGGCCGGGCCCAGGCGATGCAGGCCGCGGCCGCCGGCGTCGAACCGGAGGCGGCGATGAACCCGGTGCTGCTCAAACCGGGCGGGGACCGACACAGCCAGCTCGTCGTGCTCGGCCGCCCCGTCGCCGAGGTGGACGCGCTCGGCTACCGCCCGCACAAGGCCCGCCTGGCCGGGATCGTCGCAGACTGCCTCGACGACCTGCGCTCCCGCTTCGACGCCGTCATCTGCGAGGGCGCCGGCAGCCCCGCCGAGATCAACCTGCGCGACACCGACATCGCCAACATGGGCCTGGCCCGCGCGGCGAACCTGCCGGTCATCGTGGTCGGCGACATCGACAAGGGTGGCGTGTTCGCCGCCCTGTTCGGCACGCTGGCCCTGCTCGACCGCGCAGATCAGGCCCTCATCGCCGGCTTCGTGATCAACCGGTTCCGTGGTGATCCGCGTCTGCTGGAACCCGGCCTGCGCCAGATCGAGACGCTCACCGGGCGTCCCGTCCACGGTGTCGTCCCGTTCCGCTCGGGGCTGTGGCTCGACGTCGAGGACTCCCTCGACCTCGCCGCCTATCCCGACGACCCCGACCTCGACCCCGACTCTGACCTCGACTCTGACCTCGACGGCGCCGAGGCGCAGCGCGGGCGGGAGACGTTGCGGGTGGCGGTGATCCGCCTGCCCCGGCTGTCCAACGTGACCGACGTCGACGCGCTGCGCGCCGAACCCGGGGTCGTCGTACGCCTGGCCACCCGCCCCGACGACCTGGCCGACGCCGACCTCGTCATCCTGCCCGGCACCCGCTCCACCGTCGCCGACCTCGCCTGGCTGCGCCAGCGTGGCCTGGCTGACGCCGTGCGCGCCCGCGCCGCCGCCGGCCGCCCGGTGCTCGGCATCTGCGGCGGCTACCAGATGCTCGGCACCCGCATCCGCGACGACGTCGAGTCCGGCGCCGGCGAGGTGGCCGGCCTCGGCCTGCTTCCCGTCACCACCGTCTTCGAGCAGACCAAACTGCTCGGCCGCCGCACCGCCGTCGGCATCGCGGGGGCTGCGGGTCATCCGGTCAGCGGATACGAGATCCGTCACGGCCGGCTCACCATCGCCGACCATCCCGGGGCCACCGCGTTCGCCGCCGACGGGGTGCGTGTCGGCGCCGTCGTCGGCACCAGCTGGCACGGACTGTTGGAAAACGACGCGTTCCGCCGCGCCTACCTGCGCAGCGTCGCGACCGACGCCGGCCGCGCGTTCGTCCCGGGCACCGTCAGCTTCGCCGCCGTCCGCGCCCGTCGCCTGGACGCCCTCGGCGATCTGGTCGCCGATCACCTCGACACCTCCGCCCTGCGCCGCCTGATCGACGGCGGAGCGCCCCTCGACCTCCCCTTCGTCCCCCCCGGCGCACCCCCCACCCCGCAGCCGCCCAGCTGACCCCTCGCCACATCGGCCGGCATCCCCCGCCGTACTCGCCCCACGGCACCCGCCGGTGGTAGATGTGGTCGGTGGGGGCCCGCGCAACACGATGCTCGGCCAGCTCGCCGCCGACGCCTGCGCGTCCGGAGAGCCAGCGGCGTCCGGAGAGCCCGACGGCAGGAGCAGTGGCATGCGGGTCGCGCTGATGGTCACCTGTATCAACGACGCCCTGTTCCCGCGGACGGGTCAGGCGGTCGTGGCCCTGCTGCGCCGCCTCGGCGTCGACGTGGAGTTCCCGGCGGCGCAGACCTGTTGCGCCCAGCCGATGATCAACACCGGCTATCTCGACGAGGCCGTGCCGGTGCTGCGCGCCTTCGTCGAGGCGTTCGCCGGGTACGACGCGGTGGTCACCCCGTCGGCGTCGTGCGCCGGCTGCGCCCGCCACCAGCATGCGATCGTCGCCCGGCGGGCCGGCGATCCGGCCCTGCGCGCCGCGGCCGACGCGGTGTCGCCGCGGGTCTACGAGCTGTCGGAGTTCCTCGTCGACCGGCTGGGCGTGACCGATGTGGGCGCCTACTATCCGCACACGGTGACCTACCATCCGACCTGCCACTCGCTGCGCATGCTGGGGGTCGGCGACCGCCCGCGCCGGCTGCTCGAACAGGTGCGCGGCCTGACCCTGCTCGAGCTGCCCGGCGCCGCCGAGTGCTGCGGCTTCGGCGGGACGTTCGCGGTCAAGAACGCCGACACGTCCATCGCGATCGGCACCGACAAGGCCCGCCAGGTCCGCAACACCGGCGCGGAGGTGCTCGTGGCCGGGGACAACTCCTGCCTGACCCACATCGGCGGGCTGCTCTCGCGCCAGCGGGCCGGGGTCCGCACCGTCCATCTCGCCGAGGTCCTGGCGGCGACCGCATGAACGCCACCGTCGTCAGCGCCACCGTCGTCGGGATCCTGGCGGTGACCGGATGAGCGCGACCTTCGTCGGCATGCCGCCGTTCCCGGCCGCCGCCCGGGAGAAGCTGGCCGACGCGCAGCTGCGGCGCAACCTCGCGCACGCCACCAGCACGATCCGGGCCAGGCGGGCGGCGCTCGTCGCCGAGGTCGAGGCCAGTGTGGACGGCGGCTGGGAGGCGCTGCGGGTCGCCGGCGCCGAGGCGAAGGACACGGCGCTGCGCTCGCTGGACCGCCAGCTGCTGCGGCTGGAGGAGACGCTGACGGCCAACGGCGCCACCGTCCACTGGGCGCGCGACGCCGCGCAGGCGAACGCCATCGTGGCCGCGCTGGTCAGGGCACACGGCGCCGACGAAGTGATCAAGGTCAAGTCGATGGTGACCCAGGAGATCGGCCTCAACGAGGCGCTGGCCGCCGAGGGCATCGCCGCCTGGGAGACCGACCTGGCCGAACTGATCGTGCAGCTCGGCGACGACCTGCCGTCGCACATCCTGGTGCCGGCGATCCACCGCAACCGCGCCGAGATCCGCGAGATCTTCCTGCGGGCCATGGGCGAGGTCGGCCGCGGCGCACCGGCGGACCTCACCGACGCGCCGGCGGTCCTCGCCGCGGCGGCGCGCGAGCATCTGCGGGAGAAGTTCCTGCGCGCCAGGGTGGGGGTCTCCGGCGCCAACTTCGCGGTCGCCGAGACCGGCACGCTGGTGGTCGTCGAGTCCGAGGGCAACGGCCGGATGTGCCTGACCCTGCCCGAGGTGCTGATCTCGGTCGTCGGCATCGAGAAGGTCGTCGCCACCTGGGACGACCTCGACCCGCTGCTGCGGCTGCTGCCGCGCTCGTCCACCGGTGAGCGGATGAACCCCTACACCTCCATGTGGAGCGGGGTGACCCCCGGCGACGGACCCCGCGAGGTGCACGTCGTCCTGCTCGACAACGGGCGCACCCGGGCGCTGGCCGACGAGGTCGGCCGCCAGGCGCTGCGCTGCATCCGCTGCTCGGCCTGCCTCAACGTGTGCCCGGTCTACGAGCGCACCGGCGGTCACGCCTACGGTTCGGTCTACCCGGGTCCGATCGGCGCGATTCTCAACCCGCTGCTGCGCGGCGTCGGCCACAGTGACCAGATCGACGCGCTGCCCTACGCCTCCACGCTGTGCGGCGCCTGCTTCGAGGCCTGCCCGGTCCGCATCGACATTCCGCGGATCCTGGTGGACCAGCGGGCGAAGATCGTCGACGCGCACCGCGGCGGGCTGCCCACGCCCGAGGCCGTCGCGATGAGGACGGCCGCCACCGGCCTGGGCAGTGCGCGGCGCCTGGCCGGCGGCGAGCGGTTCACCCGACTCGGTCTCTGGTTCGCCCGCCGCGTCGGCGCCCCGGCCTGGACGTCGGCCCGCGACCTCCCCCCCGCCCCGGCGGAGTCCTTCCGCCGGTGGTGGAAACGCACCGACGGAGGCCGACGGTGATGTTCGGACGGCGACGGACGGCACAGACGGACGAGCATGGGCAGACCGAGGCGGACGGCCTGGAGCCGGCGGTGAACGCCCGCGAGCAGATTCTCGCCGACATCCGGACCGCCCTCTCCGGCGGTTCCGGCCCTGCCGGTTCAGCCCCTGCCGTTTCCGGCCCTGCCCCTGCCCCCGGGACCGCCGCGCCGTCCTCGCCGGCATCAGGGGGACCGGCTTTCTCGTCGGCATCGCGTCCGGTCGCGCGGCGACACACTGTGGACGACCTGATCGCGCTGTTCGCCGAACGCGTCGCCGACTACCGGGCGACCGTGACGCACAGCCCGACGGCGTCACTGTCGGATGCCGTCGCCGCGGCGCTTCCCGCCGGTGCGTCCGTCATCGTGGCGGCGGATCTCACCGTCGCCGTCCCCGGTGCCCTGGTGGACGACGGCACGTCCGGCGCCGCCGACCTCGACCGGATCGACGCCGTCGTCACCGGCGCCCGGGTCGCCATCGCCGAGACCGGCACCCTCGTGCTCGACCACGGTCCCGGCCAGGGCCGCCGCGCCATCACCCTGGTCCCCGACCGGCACATCTGCATCGTGCGGGCCGACCAGATCGTCGCCGACGTCCCGGACGCCCTCGCGCAGCTCGCCCCGTCGGTACGCGCCGGCCGCCCACTGACCTGGATCAGCGGACCGTCCGCCACCAGCGACATCGAACTGAGCCGCGTCGAGGGCGTACACGGCCCCCGCACCCTCATCGTGATCATCGCAACGTGAAAGTGTGGCGCTGTGTCACAACGCTCGCGGTACCAGGGCTGGCCATGGTCAGTCTGGAAGCCAGACGGCAGTCTCAGACTGATCAGGCTCGGAACCAGGCCAGGAAGCCTGACTCGCCAGGAACCCAGGCAGCCGAATCCAGGCAAACATAATCGACGTCCCTGGCGACTCGCGAAGGCGAATGTAGCATGGTCAACCAGCACAGTCTTCCGGAATCAGAAAGTTGGAGTTCTTTGGATAGCGGCGATGCGCGGCAGTCAAAACGCGACGCCAACCGTCTGTGATTAGGCCCAATGCGATGAGGCGATGGACTTCTCTCCAGTACTGTTCGGCGTTGAGGTTATGCCAGGTCGGCTGCTGCCTGCGATGTATGCCGGCGTCGTCGAGCACCTGAGCGCACGGGACTGGCTCGTGAAAGGCGTCGGCCAGAGCCAAGATCTGTTGCTCCACTGTTACGATGGCCGGATTGATCTCGCGAACCTCCTGCGCAGGTTGATCGATCTGCGCAGGTTGATCGATAACTGTATACTTTCCGGCCCAGGCTGCCAGTTGTCCATTATCCGGACGGCTGGCAAGGACGGCCCGGACGAGGTCGAAAATCCAGCCTTCGGTCACAGCCACCTCAATGGTGCGGTGGACAGCTTCCTCCATCCCCAGGGATTCGCTGGAGAAATCGACCAGCGAGCGATCAAGCTCATATAGTAGAAATCGCGCAAAGCTGTCACGCCCAGTGAATACCGATCGCAGTAGAGAATTCAGTTTTCCCCGCTCGGGACCGGGCATTCGCTCAATCATCTTGCGGTCTAGCTCCGGCATTTGTGGGCACTTCTCCATTTCACCAAAACCCTCCCGTTTCTGCCCCGAATTATGCGACTCCAGCTATTGTCGGTTCATCTCTAGGGGCACTATTCTGGGGGCACTATTCTGGCCGACCTTCGAAAATGTGTGCCGCTCCGAAAAACGCTTGCCTGGGCCTCGGTCAGCATTATGGCGAGGGTCAATTTGAATCTTTCCTCTGCGGCGGAAGGGCCTTGCTGATCCGTATGGAGTGCTCGCGAGGCGATGCCCGTAAGGTCATTGCTAAAAGATTTACTGCCGCGAATGAAGTTGTTTCTCAAGGTTTCCTCTACATTTAGTTGAAGTCTCGTTTCGTTCGTCCGGGTCTCCTCGTCTGTTGGCCATACGATCATGAGGGAGACCGTGGGCTCGTTGCGACGGTCGTAGGCCTGGAGGCACGATCGAAATTGAGCCAATCCGGCGCTCCACGGGTCTACGATGATGCAAACCAGTTGGTTTCTCCTGCGAGATTCGTCCAAAATTTCCGTCAGCACCTCGACTCTTTTTGCGGAGACGACCCTCGAAGTCATGCCGAGTGATGCCGCTACCGACTGTGCGGTCACACAGAGCCTTCTGGCGGAGTACGGCCAGAACGGGGTCCAGCCATCGAAGGAGGACCCATAGGAAGATATGTTTGTGCGAGATCCTTTGATCTCTTCGACTGTGGCCGCAAAAACTACAAAAGTTACATAGCGCGGGCCAGGCGATCCGGATCTGTCTATCTCGCCAGATCGATCCATTCTGCTGGAATCCGCTGCTGGTGCCGCCGCCAGGGGTTCTGACACATTTTGTGGGATTCGAAGGTATCCCGTTCCGGAGCCAGCCTGACCAGGTTCGTCGAAGGCGCTGCGAAGGTCCGGGAGTCTAGGTATTTCCCGGCTTGGCAGTGGGGGGTAGGTCTCAGCCACGGAGACAATATGGGACGCGAGAGTGACCAAAAATTTCTGGTAGTGGTCCCGATTTCTGGATAGCTGCAGCAGGAATCTCAAGCCGTATCGTGAATATGACTCGTCGAAATCTGGGATATTGTGCTGGAGCGCACTCAGTGTGGGCGGAGGAGATACTACGGGAACCCACATGATCGGGATCAGAGCGGGTTTTGAATCCGGGCGTTGGGAGGCTCTTTGGCGTTCAGCGAAAAAGGACCACTCTCGTCCGCAATATTCGCTGGCAAAGTAGGTAGGTGAACAAATAGCCACAAATGTGCGGCATTTGGCAAGGGCTGAAGCCAGCTCTTTCGGCCAGTCCGTTCCCGGCAGAATGCTGGTTGTATCGATAAATCCTACATCCTCGGCTCTCGGCAGCCCACTTCGAACTCTGACCTCGTGCCGGAGGTCCCTGAAAAAGCGATACATAAAAGGGTTGTCGTTGGCATCGGGTCGAGCGCAGCTGAGGAAAAAATAGAAAGAGAATTCCTCGGATTGCTCTGGTGAATCTTCTCCTGGGATTAGAGGTACGCTGCCTGCGGGTGTCGGCGCTGTTTCTACATACTGCTGGATATCATCCGGAGATTCCCTCTGTAGGGCCTGAAAGAAGGTGACGCCGACTGCTTCAAGATCGACCGGGTTGAGTACGGTATTGGCAATGTCTACTTGGTACAAGGTTGCCTCCGAAAAATCCGCGCCTCGTAGATCTGCTCCGTTCAGGTTGACCTTTTCAAGGCGGGCGGAGTTCAGCTGTGCGTTCCGTAGATCTGCATCGGCGAAGCTGCATGACTGGAACCAGCTGTCCCGTAGGTCGGCCCCACGGAGATTGATGCCCGATAGATCTGCGTCGCGTATTCGAAGTCCCTGTAGAAAAAGGTCGGTGGCGTTGTTCAGTCGACTCAGCACGGAAAAAGCATCGCGTACGTCTCGCCCCATGGCAGCTGGAGACTCCGGACTGCACAACTGGCGGCGAATTAGCTGGGTCAAACCGCTGATGACATCTGCGGAATCGACTTCAGGCAAGAGAGTAAGATTTGCAACTGCCGCCACAGCCGTCTGTCGGTTGCTTTCCGCCGGGTGGGTAAGTGTGTCGAGAGCTTCTGAAATGTTCGCGGCAGCGGTGACCGTCGGATCAGGATGACGCTCAAACTGGCGTCGAATGGCGACGAACCAGGCGGACGAAAGTCCCCCTCCCGCGCCGGCTGAAATCTGCGCCGTGTCAAGCCAGGCGGCCGCAGCGGGAGGATCGAGAAGGTTTAGCGCCGTCAGTTGCTGGGCGCGTTCCAGCTCCGGCTGGTCGTGCCAGACATGGGTGCGATCGGTGTACTGCCACAGCAGGTCTGCCACAGCACGAAGGCGCCGTATGCCATAGCGCTTGTGCATGTGGCGGAGTAGCACGTTGCGCAAATCCGGCTCGATCTCGTACTGGCCGTCACCAATATCACGAAAAATCGGAGAAAGTAGAAGCTGGGCCTCGGTCTCGTGGGGTAAGCTCTTTGGGGGATCAAGAAAAAAGTTGATTCGAAGCAGATGTACCAGTTGGCTGTTCACGATGACCGGGACCGCGGCGTGGGAGGCGAGTTCCCGCAGATCATCTGTGAGGCGGTCGAAGAGTCTCTGTGCCCAGTCTCCCTCGCCAGACGGGCGCTGGAGGGACCGGACCAGATGGTGGTCTGGCATGCGTCTCGGTCGCGCCCCGGCTCTGGTGTCGAACACCGGGACGGTACCGCCCCGCAGAATCGAGACGGCGTGATCCATACCGTCCTTGGTGAGTGGGAACATGGGGGTGTGACGGCGGAGAATATCAGCCGTGGTGGCGTACCACTGATCCTGGGGCACCGGATTAAGCCAGACCGGTGGGGTGGATCCTCCACGCAGGGCCTTGAGGAATGCGATGGTGTCGACCAGACGGCCGGGGTCCACACGGCCACGTGCGGCACCTGCGTCACTGAACACGACGATGCCAGTCGCCGGCACGATCCGGTTAAGAACAGCGGACAGCGTAACGCGTTCCTGACCAGATGCCAGTAGGGACAGGGTGCCCTGTTGCAGCGGGCGGACGCGACGCAGCACCGTAGTCAACTCGGGGGCCGACATATCAGGTGTATCGGTCAGTAGTGCACGGTCAGGACTCGGACCGGGGGTATTGTGTACGAAAAGTGTCGTAATCCGGTCGAGTCGGCCGGCGGCTTCGATGGTCCGACAGACGTACTGGACGTAGTCGGCGAACGGCGACATCGAACCGCCGTCATCGACAATGATTACGAGATTTGCTGTGTTACGGCGTCGGGGTATCAGAACCGGCGGTGTGACCACCGCTTGACTGATCCGTCGGTTGATCGTGGCGGATATATCGAGATCGACCGGCGGTCCGGCCCGAACCGGCCGGCGTATCCGGCGCCAGGCCTGCGTAATGACACGTTCGCTCAGCGGATACTGTGCTGACAGCACCAGCCGGCGGTCCCGCTCGGATCGTCGTGGTGTAGGCAGTGTGGGCAACCCCGGCAGCGGGCTGGCCTTTGGCGGTTCGGCAGGCAGTACTGCGTCCTCACCGGGAGGTCCGAGTGGATCATCAGGACTCGGTGCTGGCCCGGATTCTGCCCATGTCATCGGTGAGAGATGCGAGAGATCGATCCGTGCAAAGGCAGCGCGGATGATCTCCGCCTCATGGCGGGACTTTGCCCATAGCAGGACACACAGGTCAATTAAATGCTGTGGCGAGTCCCATCCGTATCCGCTCTGTAGACCCTGACGAAGACTGGCGATATCCTCCGGCCCAAGTGACAGATCGCGTCGCCGAAGCTGAGCGATCACATCGAGGACAAAGCCCGGAATACTTGTTTCCGTCACGGCAGACTAACCGGTGCCGTTTTACCGTTTCCAGCATTGGGTTGTTGCGGAGAGAGCTGCTCAGCCCGTAGCTGGTCACCACGCTGTTTGAGTAGCGCCCCGACATGGGGCAGCGAATCAAGATCGTGCGGCGATGCCTGGACGGCCTGCAGATAGCTGACCCAGTCGAGGAGCTCGCTGAGGCCAGGCCGGCGGGCCAGATCGAGTTCACGCAGGCGAAGCAGGACGTCGACAGCCTTGTCGCGAATCTCCGGATGGCCGGGATCATGGGCATCCAGAATGCGGCTCAGCAGCTCCGGATCCGTGGGGAACTCCAGGTAGTGAAAGATACATCGTCGGAGGAAAGCGCTGGGCAGAGTCTTTTCTTCGTTGTTGGTGACGATGATTATCGGCCGCAGATCCGGGCGGTTCGCAGGAATGGTGTGCCGTCGTCCAGGCTCGTCGGTCACATCGAACGCGAGCTGGTCGAGCTCGTGCAGCAGGTCGTTGGGAAAATCGATATCGGCCTTGTCGATCTCGTCGATGAGCACCACCGAGCGGCGGCCGAACTCACCGCGGGCAATGGCTCTACCGAGCGGGCCGAGGCGGATGTAGGCGGATACATCGGTCGGCCGCCGTGCGTTTGGGAGATCGCTGCCGGTGGGCGGAAACTGTGCATCATAAAGTCGGCGGACGGCGTCGTAGGTGTAAAGAAGATCCTGCGCCCTCGTGGTTGACTTCACGTATGCCTCCTCCAGTGGTAGCCCCAGAGCGTAGGCCAACGCGTACGCAAGCCTCGTCTTTCCTGCTCCAGGATCTCCTTGGAGAAGCAAGGGTCGGCCGAGAGTGATGGCAACGTTCACAGCATCCTCGAGCTCTGACGTAGCCAAGTAGGGCTCCCGTACCTCCTCGATGTAATCCTGTGATGACAGTGATCCAGGTACGGTTGGAACATCCGTCCTTTCGAGCAGGCGGGTGCCAGGAAGATCAGCTTTCCGGTCGAACCGTAGAGAGGTGTCAACCTGATGGCGCGTCTGCATTCCTGGCCCTCTGTTCGAGTTCGTGGCGGAGATTATGATGAGATATGTGAAGTTGATTTATGGTCGCGTCCATGGCATCGTAGAGAAGCTCGATGTCAAGCGGCCCACCTGCGCTGTCGACCGCCGCGTCGGCGCACAGCCAATCGCACCAGGTCTGGCCTAGTCTCTGCCGTAGTTGGGCAGGCCAGGCATGGGTGGCCACGAGTTCCTGCACAATATTGCTCGTCCACTGGTACACATCGATGTGCCGGAAATGAGGCGAAGGAAGTGCGAGAACTCCGTCGGGGAACCGCATGCCCGGTCGGCCGGCGAAAAGAACAATCAGACGTCCGGGAATCGACGAGAAAGAGCTCTGGAGCATCTTCCAGAAATCGTCTGCGATGGAATGCGAACCATCTTCAATGACTAGAGTGTCGATGCGAACGACGCAGATCGACATCGCCTCTCCGGCGTGTTCAATAAATCTTGCTATTATTTTCAGGCATTTCTGCGGAGTGTGTCCGGTGACCGGGTCAAGTGTGGGTTTCTTTACTTCGTGCCAGACGTCTCCCCAGCGATGAATGATGCGATCACACAACTTGCTAAGGAAGGTCTCGCCGACATATTCGACGCCGAAAGCCACTACCGTCTCGCCGGTCTGCATGGCGCTGTACATCGCTTCGTCCATGGTGGCAAGATCGAAGTGCGCGGTGTTGGCGAGAGAGTACAAGTGAGGTTCGGGTGAGTGTCCTATAGGTGGCGTGTTGAATGCGGTGTATTTTCGGATGTGTACCCGAGTAGAAGTCAGGTGCACATGGACAAACCTGGCAAGCGGTGTGCTATTGGGCCGATCCTTGTATGCTGCGCTGATCAGCGCGAAGAGCCAGCCCTCTGCATAGGCGGACTCGATGATGATATAGAGAACATCCTCAAGACCCTGGCCGTCGCACGGATAGTTTTCCAACCGCCGGCCCAGCTGGTAGAGAAGAAAACGCGCAAAGTCTCGTCGCTGCGAAAACGTGGCGCACAGCGCTGCGTTAAGTTCGCCCCGCTGCGGTCCGGTCAGATCCTCGACGCGTGCTGGATCGAGGTGGGTCAGGTGACCGTCAGGGCTCATGCGACCGCCGGATTCGGGCGATCATGTGGAAGGCCTGTTGTGTCATGCATCTGACCATCGCCGAGTCGAGCCCCCGCCTGTTTCCAACGATTGGACGCGATCGTAACAGTAGTCGGCCTAGCTCGATCGAGTAGCAGGATCTGCTGCTGGATGCCCGACCAGCGATGTGTGCGCAGGTAGTGGATCTTGCGAGACAAGATAATCAACGGCGTTGACGAGCGCTGGCGTGTGCAGGTCGACGCCTGCATTCTGATCTTTCGCATCCCGTGTCCTGTCGGGCGTGCGCGCTTGGTGTCTGGGTGCCTGGGAGCTGTGGGTGCCGAACCGGTACGGTTGCGCCAGTGGGGTAATTGTTCTTTTTGATCTACGGCATGCGTTCCGGTAGTGGTTCGGCCGAGCGGTCAGAGGTCGGACGCGGCTAGGCGCGGCTCGGGCGATGCATCTCTGGCAAGCCAGAGCCGGGGGTGTCGCAGAGCCGGGGAGTGCAATGGCGCAGGTGGCGAGCTGTAGGCGGCGGGACGAGGGGCGACGATGGCTGACGGCGGTGCCAGTCTCGGTGGACGGATGGCGTGGATTCGACCGGGCTCGGGGGAGCGGACACCAGTGGATCTGAAGACCGATCAGCCGCATACGGCGCGGATGTACGACTACTTCCTCGGCGGTAAGGACAACTTCCCCGCCGACCGGGAGGCCGGCCAGCGGGCCATGGCCGGTGCCCCCGACATCGCCCGCGCCATCCGGGCGAACCGGGCGTTCCTGGTCCGTGCCGCGCGCTACCTGGCCGCCGAAGCCGGGATCAGCCAGTTCCTCGACATCGGCACCGGCATTCCGACCTCGCCGAATCTGCACGAGGTCGCCCAGGCGGTCACGCCGGACGCGCGGGTCGTCTATGTCGACAACGATCCGCTGGTGCTCGCCCACGCCCGGGCCCTGCTGACCGGCACGCCCGCCGGGCGCACCGCCTACCTGGACGCCGACCTGCGCGACGTCGACGCGATTCTGGCCGCCCCCGAGCTTCGGGACACCCTGGACCTGTCCCGGCCGGTGGCCCTGTCGGTACTGGCGATCCTGCACTTCCTGCCCGACACCGACACCGGCGAACCGTTCACCCTCGTACGCCGGCTGCTCGACGCCCTGCCCACGGGCAGCCACCTCGTCGTCAGTCACGGCACCCCCGATTTCGCCCCGGCCATCAGCGAGCAGGGCGCGGCGGCCTACCGGGCCGGCGGCATCGCCGTCCAGCTGCGCCGCCGCGACGAGTTCGCCCGGTTCTTCGACGGCCTTGAGCTGGTCGACCCCGGCATCGTCCCGGTCCACCGCTGGCGTCCCGACGCCGCGCCCGCCGCCGCCGACACCAGTGTCGACGCAGGTAGCGAGGCCGCCGACGACGCCTCCGCCGCAGTGGACGCGGGTGATTTCCGCGCCGACGACCCCTCGGGTGTTGCCACCGCGGGGCTCGCCGACAGCCAGGTCAACATGTACGGCGCCGTCGGCCGCCTGCACTGACCGCGCCGACGACCGGACGGAGAACGCCCGGGGACGTCAGTCGACGTCGCCGATGATGGCGCGCAGGGCGGCGACGTGGGCGCGCAGGGCTTCGCGGCCCGGGCGGGTCAGGGCGATCCAGGTGGTGCGGCGGTCCTGGTGGGTGCCCTTGCGGCTGCGGGCATAGCCGGCCTGGGCCAGCGCCGTGACCTGTTTGGACAGGACGGAGTCGCTGACGCCCAGGGCCTCGCGCAGCGTCACGAACTCCAGCTCGGACACGGCGGCGAGCAGGCTCGCGAGCCGCAGCCGTACCGGGGCGTTCAGCAGCGCGTCCAGGCCGGAATCGGGCGCGGAGTCGGATGCGGAACCGGTTACCGAGGTGACCCTGGCCGCGGTATCGGGATCGGGATCGGCTCCGGCTCCGGCTCCGGCTCCGGCTCCGGCTCCGGCGTCGGGGCGGGGGGTGGACGGCGTGGACGGGGGCGTGGGCGGGGTGGACATTCAGCCGGCCAGCAGCAGCAGGCCCAGCCCGGCACCGCCGAGCAGGACCAGGGTGGCGGTCGCGGTCGTCCACGGCGCGGTGCGGCGGGAGTGGCCCTGCGGGTCGCCGCGGTAGCGACGGATCCACCAGGCCCCGCTCGCCGCATACCCGGCCCCGCCGGCCGCGGCGCAGAGCGCGGCGAGCCACCACAGACCGGCGAATCCGGCCCACGCCGCCCCGGCCAGGCCGCCGCCGTAGGCCAGCGTCGACCATGTGGTGCAGCCGAGCATCACCTGATGGGCGAGCCCCGCGACCCACGCGCCGTTCGCCCGCCGGAACCGCACCAGCTGCACGCCCGCGACCAGCACGAACAGCGCGGCTCCCAGCACGGCGACACCCCGGGCCACCGCATCGTTGAGCACGACGACGACCGCCGCGGTCAGGATCTGCACCGCGATCGC
The DNA here is from genome assembly GCF_023716925.1 of Frankia sp. R82. Taxonomy (GTDB): domain Bacteria; phylum Actinomycetota; class Actinomycetes; order Frankiales; family Frankiaceae; genus Frankia. The sequence goes on along the minus strand of NZ_JAMQQG010000292.1, from coordinate 19,743 downwards.
CACCGCGAGGCCTGGCAGGAACCCGCGGGGGAGCCGCAGCCCCGCGACGAGGTCCGCCTGCGAACGCTCGGCCGCCAGCAGTACCGCGGCCGCATCGTCGGGACTGGGAACACCTGAGCTTTCCATGATGGAAAGTATGACCCAACTTTCCAGGATGGCAAGTGGCCTGTCGGGGGGGTGACTTCATCGGCAGGCACCAAGATAATCAACGGTGTTGACGTCGTCGGCCCAGCCTCCTGATGATCATGAGGCGCGGCGGCGGGCGTAGGTCGCGGACGAGCCGGCGCGCCTCGTGGGAGGCTCCGCTCATGACGGACACGGCCAGTTTCAGCGGCGGGCATCCACGTCACGGCCAGCTCGGCTACCTGCAGCTGCCGGCGGTCGACGTGGCGGCGTCCGCGGCCTTCTACCGCGCGGTGTTCGGCTGGGTGACCGAGGCCGGGCAAGCCGGCTTCACCGCGCCGGGCCTCCTCGGCCAGTGGACAACCGGGCGGTCGCCGTCGACGGCTGGCGGGGTGCTGCTGTGGCTCTGCGTGGACGAGCTCTACCGGACGTTGCACCAGGTCACGGAGCATGGGGGAGCGGTCCGCGTCCCGCCGTATCTGGACGGGGGCGAGCGGTGGCTGGCCGAGGTCGACGACCCGGCGGGCACCCGGCTCGGCCTGGTCGCGCCCGTCCGGGTGACGCAGCCGCAGCCGCTCATCGCGGTACGTGACGTCGAGGCCTCCAGCCGCTGGTACCAGGAGCTGCTCGGCCTGGTCAGCGATCACGGCGGCCCGCACTACGAGCGCCTGCTCGCCGGCGGCACCCTCGTCCTGCAGCTGCACCGGGACGAGACCGAACACGACCACGGCCGCATCGGCGACCCCGACCAGCCGGCCGGCAACGGCATGCTGCTGTGGTTCGGCGACACCGCCGACTTCGACGGCGCCGTCACCCGCGCCACCGCCCTCGGCGCCGACGTGGTCCGCGGCCCCGTGCGCAATCCGCCGTCGGGCCAGGGCAACGGCCCCGCCCACCGCGAGCTGTGGCTACGCGACCCCGACGGCTACACCGTCGTCATCGCCAGCCCCGACGGCGAGGCCCATGAACCAGCCACCCCACCCGTCCGCTGACCCGACGTGGTCTGTGCGACCACGGGAGACGGGGCTGCCCGGTGGATGGCGGCTGCCCGGTGGTCTGGCGCGCGGACACCGTGTGCGCCGCACCGATGAGTTCCGCCGGCCTGCGGTGTCTATCCGGGTGTAGTCGTTGTCCTGCCGACCTGGAGGCCCTGCCGTGACCATCCCCACGCACCCCGCACGCATGCTGTTCGTGAACATCCCCGTCGCCGACCTTGAGCGCAGCAAGGCGTTCTTCGCGAAGCTCGGATTCGGCTTCCACCCGGGCTTCACCGACGAGACCGCCGCCTGCATGCTGGTCGGCGAACAGGCCAGCGTCATGCTGCTCAGCCGGGAGAAGTTCGCGGAGTTCGCGAAGCTGCCGATGGCCGATCCCACCACGCACACGCTGGCGCTCTACTGCTTCAGCGTGTCCTCGCGCGAGGAGGTCGACACGGTCGCCCAGGCCGCGCTGGCGGCAGGCGGCGTCGAGGCCGACGGCCTGGAGGACCACGGTTTCATGTGTTCGCGCAGCTTCTTCGACCTCGACGGCCACGGCTGGCAGGTCATGTGGATGGACCCGGCCGCGGCGCAGCAGGGCCCCGCGGAGTTCGCGACCCCCACGCAGGACACCGGCACCGTGGACTGACCGCTGTCGGCCGAAACCGGTTCGCTCGGGTGGACGGACTGATCTAACCTCGCGGGCATGTCGGAGGTCAGGGGAGACAGTCGGAGCGGGGCAGGCGCCCCTGGTGGGGGAGAGGGGCCAGACGGCGGCGGCGATGCGGGTGGGGCCGGTGGGCGTGGTGACCGCTCGCAGCTGGCCATCGAGTTCGCCGAGCGGGGATATGTGCTGGTGTCGGGGCTGGTCCCGGCGGAGCTGGTGGCGGCGGCGGCCAGAGCGGTGGACGGACTGGTCTCGGCCGCGCCGCCGGGTGCCGACGTGCGCGGGCCGCACAACTACTTCCCGAACGCGACGGACGTGCCCGAGCTCGCCGCGCTGCTCACCGGCGGTCCCGCGTTCGACCTGGCCGAGATGCTCGCCGGTCCCGGCACGTTGGAGCCCCCCGAGCAGGTGCAGGTGGCACTGAACATCCCGCCGTTCCCGCACCGGCCCGGCATGCACCACCTGGACGGCGTCCCCGCCGGCCCGGACGGTCGCCCCTACACGTTCACCCTGCTGGCCGGCGTGCTGCTGACCGACCAGCCCGACGAGGACGGCGGCAACCTGTGGGTCTGGCCGGGTACCCACCTGACCCACGCCGAGTACTTCCGCACCCACGGGCCGGACGCGCTGGTCGCCGCCGGCGGGTACCCGCCGATTGCGCTGCCCCCACCGCGGCAGATCCGTGGCCGCGCCGGGGACCTGCTGCTCGCCCACTACCTGCTCGGCCACAACATCGGCGGCAACATCCGCCCCCGCACCCGCCGCGCCGCCTACGTCCGGATCCAGCGTCGCGGCCACCCCACCCGCTGGCGGGACGCCCTGTGTGACCCCTGGCTCGAGTACGACGGCGTCCGCGCCGCCGTCTCGCATCGAACCGCGGTACTGCCCGCGGACTGACGTCGACTGACGTCGACTGACGTCGACTGACGTCGACTGACGTCGACTGACGTCGACTGACGTCGACTGACGTCGACTGAC
>NZ_JAMQQG010000292.1:0-16898 GCF_023716925.1 Frankia sp. R82 | reverse complement strand
GTCGACTGCTGCTGTCGACTCCGCTCGGCCCCGTCCGGCCATGGTTGGCGTACCGCGGCACACGATGGTCATCGCAGTTCCCTCCGGTAGCGGAGGCGGAGGGTGACGTGGTCGACGACGTCGTCGCGGGTGGCGCCGTCGGGCCGCCAGCCACGGTGGGTGTAGAAGCGGATCGCACGGATGTTGGTCTGCACGACCCACAACAGCGCGGACGGATGGCCGGCGACCGCCATTGTTGCGGTCGCCGCGACCATCAGGCACCGTCCGATGCCGTGGCTCCAGAGCGCCGGCAGCACGTGGAACGAGGAGATCTCGCCCATCCCGGCCACGCCGGGGTCATCGTCCTCGGCGGGGCGCACACTCACGAAGCCGACGACGTCGCCGCTGACGACCGCGACGAGCGTGCCGCGGTGCGGCCAGGCCGCCTCACGGACGGCCGCGGTCCACTTCGGGACCTGGTCCGCCGCGCGCAGACCATCGAGCAGGTGCTGGGGGAGCAGTCCCTGGTACCCGGCCTGCCGGGCGAGGACATCCACCCGCGCGATCCGCTCGACGTCATCGGCAGTGGCCGGACGGATCTCCACCCGTCGATTCTCCCGCGGGCGGGCCACCGACCCGGCACCCACCGACCCGGCACCCACCGACCCGGCACCCACCGACCCGGCACCCACCGTCACGGTACTGGTTGACCATTTTGTCGCGAGAGTGCCGCGGTCGGGGCGCGACGTGTGGTTGCTGGGCGCGGTGACGTTCGGACTGAGCGACCACGGTTCGTGGAGCAGCCCCGGGCGTGGCAGCGACAGGGCCGCCATCCGGACGCATGGTAGTTGCATGGTGATGTTTCGCGAACGAGGAGGATCAACCAAGATTCATGAGAAGCTGTGTGCGGGTGATGGGCTGTTGGATCTCGGTGATCCAGGCGCTGCAGTCGGCGGGGTTGTCGGGGGAGAAGGCGAGCGTGATCTCGCGGCCGGGGCCGGCGTCGCGGTAGCCGGCGTTCTCGATCCAGGCAGCGAGCGCCTGGTAGGTGGGCAGGCAGTCGTCCATCGAACCCTCGTGGATGACGGTGGCCGCCTGCTCGACGGCGGGCAGGTCCACGATCGCGACGCCGTCACCGATCGGCGTGGTCGGTGGTGCGGTGGGGGGCGGGGCGTCCACCGGAAGGGCGGCGTGGACGACGACCTGCTCGTCGTCGCCGGCCTCGACGTCGCCGGCTTCGACGTAGTAGGCGATGGCCGGGCCGGTCGGCTCCAGCGACGCCTGGGCCAGGGCGGCGACGAGACGGCCGAACAGGGCGCGCACCACCGGACCGATCGACAGCGGCTCCAGGCCGCGTGCGGTGGCGGTGAGCTCGGCGACCCGCACGGCGGGCAGGGCCTTGATGGTCACGTCGACGACAGGCATGGTTCCCTCGCTTTCGATGGTGCGAAGACGGGCCCGTAGCTGGTCCAGACGGGTGGTGTCGGCGACGATCCGGGCGTGCAGCTCGGCCTCGCGCAGCCGCAGCATGCCGCGCATCTGCTCGGTGCTGACCTGCTCGTCGAGCAGGTCAGCCACCTCCGTCAGGCCGAACCCGAGCTCCCGGAGTGCGACGATGCGGTGCAGCCGCGCGAGCTGAGCGGCGGTGTAGAACCGGTAACCGGTGCCCGGGTCCACCCGGGCCGGGCGTAGCAGGCCGATCGCGTCGTAGTGGCGCAGCATGCGCACCGACACCCGGCCATGGCGGGCGACATCTCCGATACTCAACATGGTTCCACCGGTCTACGACCTCACACCGTGTCAGGGTCAAGCCTCCGCGTCGACCGTGCCGTGTACACCGGCCGGCGGTCACCTCTCGTCACCTCTCGGGCCGTCGGCGGGCATGGGGGAGTGGCGCCCCCCGACCGGGCGCCCGACGAGCGGCTCGGGGCCGTCGGCGGGCGTGGGGGAGTGGCGCTGCGGTCGACCGCGACCTGAGCCTCAAAAATCTTCGGTCGCGGAGGCCACGTGGAGGCTTGTTCGGGAAATATGGCCCGGATTCCAGAACACCCCTCCACATGTGGCTTGCCGATCCCCAAGCCACCAGACGTCGATCTGTGATCGCTGTGGGTAATGATCCGGCGTCCCCCTTCAAGATAATCAACGGTGTTGACGACATCTCGCGCCACCCAAACAAGATCAAAAGCAAAATGGAACAAAAACTCCCCCAGAAAACAGGCGTAGCAGCCGCAGCAGTCCGAATCGGCGACTTTGGGTGCCTGTCCCGTCGCTGGCAGGTGGAGGATGTCGGGTCGGCTTGTCACCGGCGGTCGGCTCTGCAGATGGCAGATGGCAGATGGCGGCCGGGCGATGCGTGGGCAGGGAACCTGCAGGTGGCGGTGTAGGACGGGCAGGGTCGCGGAAGGCGGTCGATCAACCGGGGTGCCCGTGATGTCGGGCACAGCGGTACGGTGCGCTCATCGTGGGTGATAGCAGGCGTCGTCGAGGGCGGCGAAGCACTGGCGAAGCGGTGGCGGACATCGGAGAGGGGCCGGATGGGCGACGGGCGGCTGGAGGTCGACCGGGTATCCAAGCGGTACGGCGAGGTCGTGGCGCTGGACGCGATGTCGTTCGACGTGCGGGCCGGTGAGCTGTTCGGTTTCGTCGGCAGCAACGGCGCGGGCAAGACGACGGCGATGCGAATCATCCTCGGGGTGCTCGCCGCGGACGCCGGTGAGGTGCGGTACGACGGCGTGCGGCTCGGCCTGGCCGCCCGTCGGCGGATCGGTTACATGCCGGAGGAACGCGGGCTGTATCCGCGGATGAAGGTGGCCGAGCAGCTCGGCTATCTCGCGCAGCTGCACGGGCTCGGTCCAGCGGCGGCGCGTCGGGCGGTGGAGCGCTGGACGGAGCGGCTCGGGGTTGCCGAGCGGCGTGATGACGAGGTGCAGAAGCTCAGCCTGGGCAACCAGCAGCGGGTGCAGCTTGCCGCGGCGCTGGTGCATGACCCGGTGGTGCTGGTGCTCGACGAGCCGTTCTCCGGGCTGGACCCGGTCGCGGTGGACGTGATGAGCGAGGTGCTCACCGAGCGGCGCGCGGCCGGGGTGCCGGTGGTGTTCTCCAGTCATCAGCTGGAGCTGGTCGAGCGGCTGTGTGACCGGGTCGGGATCGTGCGCTCCGGGCGGATGGTCGCCTGCGACACGGTGGACGCGTTGCGCTCGGCCGGTCCGGGCCGGCTCGTCGTGGACGTCCCCGCCACGCCCGAGAGCTGGGCGGAGGGTCTGCCCGGGGTGCGTGGGTGGGCGTCCGAGGGAACGTCGACGGTGCTCGAGCTCGCCCCGGACGCGGACGACCAGGTGGTCCTGCGCGCGGCATTGGCCGCGGGCCCCGTACGGGAGTTCCGCCGCCGCCGTCCGTCGCTGGCCGAGCTGTTCCGCCAGGTCGTCGCCGACCCCACCGCTGCTGCCCGTGCGACCCGCGCCGGCGCGACTGATCCTGTCGTGAGCAGCTCCGCGGCCGATCCTGGCGCAGGAGGCGGGATCGGTGGTCCTGGTGCCGCGGGTGGCCCCGTGGCCGTGACCGGTGCTTCCGTCCCCGCACCATCGCCTTCTGCGGAGCCTGATCCGCCCACGCCGCCCACGCCGCCCACGCCGCCCACGCGGTCGGCTTCGTCGGCGCCCGGCCGGCCGGCAGCCGGACCCTCGACGTCCATGGATGTTTCGGAGCCGACCTCATGAACGGTGCAGGCCACAGCGGTACGGGTGCGCCCGACGTGGACGGTCGCGGGGTGGACGGTCGTGGCGCAGGCGACGGCGAGCTCGCGGTGGAGGCACTCGGGTCGGGGCGGGTGCTGCGGCTCGTGGCGATGCGGGAGATCACGCTGCGGCTGCGGTCGCGGGCGTTCCAGGTGACCACGGCGTTGTTCGTGGTGGCGATCGCCGCGACGGTGCTGATTCTGCACGCGGTGGACGGCTCGTCGCCGACGCGGACGGTCGCGCTCACCGCGGTGGACGGACGGCAGGCCGCCACGATCCTCGCCGCGGGCCGGTCGTTGGACGCCGACGTGCAGGTCCGCACGGTGCCCGACGCCGCTGCGGGGGCCAGGGCCGTCCTCGACGGGGATGTGGACGCGTTCGCCCAGCTCACGTCGTCTGGCAGCTATCAGGTGGCGGTGAAGGACGACCTGGGCGACACGCTCACGTCGGTGCTGACGGTGGCCGCCCGCCAGGCGGCGCTGGAAGGGCAGATCGCCTCGCTCGGGGGCGATCCGGCGACGGTCGGACGGGCCGTGCAGACGGCCGGGGTCGATGTCACCGAGCTGCATCCGAAGAAGGAGCATGAGGGGTCGCGGCTGCTGCTGGGGTTGCTCGCCGGCGGTCTGATCTACATCTCGCTGATCACCTTCGGTCCGCAGGTGGCGCAGGGAGTGATCGAGGAGAAGTCGTCCCGGGTGGTGGAACTGCTGCTGGCGGTGGTGCGGCCCTGGCAGCTGATGGCCGGCAAGGTGCTGGGGATCGGCGCGGTGGCCCTGGCCCAGCTGACACTCATCGGTGCGGTCGGGGTGGGCCTGGGGCTGGCCACCGGGCAACTGGGCATTCCCGCGGGTATCGCCGTCGGTTCGGTTGCCACCGCCCTGCTGTGGTACCTGCTCGGGTTCGCCATGTACGCGATGCTGTTCGCCGGCGCCGGGGCGCTGGTCAGCCGGCAGGAGGACGCCACCGGGGTGACCATGCCGATCGTCATGGCGCTGGTCATCCCGTATGTGCTGGGGCTGACGGTGCTGCCGGCGTCCCCGGACAGTGGGCTGGTCCTGATCCTTGCGATGATCCCGCTGTTCGCGCCGATCCTCATGCCGATGCTGATCGGGATCGGCAGCGTGGCCGTGTGGCAGGTGCTGGTCGCGGTGGTGCTGGCGGTGGCGCTGATCGTCGCCCTGGTGTGGCTTGCCGGCCGGGTGTACGGCAACGCCGTGCGACGCTCCGGCACCCGGGTCTCCCTGCGTGACGCCCTGCGCCCCACCTGACCCCATAGGTGTGGTGGAGGTCGCGGAAAGGTGAGGCTGGTCGGGAAACGGGGCGTGAACGGGGGTCGGCTCGGTAGCATCCGGGACGATCGGGGACGTCCGGCCAGGCCGCGCAGCGAGACATCGAGACATCGAGACATGCTGCGACGTGTGGTCGACCCGGTGTTGCGGGGCGTGGCGTGGTGCGGCAGGTGGTGTCGTGCGACGGGCGTCGGGTGCGGCCGGTGTCGGGGTGGGACGTCCCGCCGGCCCGCAGCGTCGCGGGACGCCGGAGAACAGGACAGGGAGCGGTTCGTGCGCGACATCGCCGTCTTCAGCGGCAGTGCCCACCCCAGCCTCGCCGAGGAGATCTGCGCCCATCTCGGGGTGCCGTTGCACCGGGTACGGGTGCAACGTTTCGCCAACGACTGTCTGGAGGTGCAGCTGCCGGCGAACTGCCGGGAGCGTGACGTGTTCCTGATCCAGCCGCTTGTCGCCCCGGTGCAGGAGAACCTGGTCGAGCTGCTGCTCATGTTGGACGCGGCCAGGGGGGCGTCGGCGGCGCGGACCACCGTCGTCCTCCCCCACTATGCCTATGCGCGTTCCGACAAGAAGGATGCGCCGCGCATCTCCATCGGTGGACGGCTGGTGGCCGACCTGCTGGTGGCGGCGGGGGCGAGCCGGGTGCTCGCGATGACGTTGCACTCCCCGCAGGTGCACGGGTTCTTCAGCATTCCCGTCGACCATCTGCACGCCCTGCGGGAGCTGGCCAAGCACTTCCGGCGCCATGATCTGTCGAACACGGTGGTCGTCTCGCCGGACCTGGGCAACGCCAAGGAGGCCGCGGCGTTCGCGCGGATGCTCGGGGTGGGGGTGGCGGCGGGCGCCAAGCAGCGGTTCGCCGACGACCGGGTGAGTATCTCCGCGGTGATCGGTGAGGTCGCCGGCAAGGACGTCATCGTCCTGGACGACGAGATCGCCAAGGGCAGCACGGTGCTCGAGCTGCTGGAACGGTTGCGGGAGCTGGGCGTGCGGTCGGTGCGGGTGGCCTGCACGCACGGGTTGTTCTCGTCCGGGGCGCTCAAGCGGATCGCCGACCAGCCGGAGGTCGCCGAGATCGTGTGCACGAACACGGTGCCGGTGCCGCTCGGGGAGCGGGTGCCGGAGCTGACGGTGCTCACGGTGGCGCCGCCGTTGGCCGAGGCGATCCGGCGCATCCACAACGGCGAGTCCGTCAGCGCCCTGTTCGACGCCTGACGTTCGACGCCGGCCCGGCGGCTGGCGGCGGGTGTGACGCGTGCTGGTCGGTGTGACGCCGTCGCAGGCGTCGCACCCCGCCGGCCCGCTGCCTGTCACGCCATGCGGTGGGCCGGCGGGGTGCAACAGTTCAGGGTTGGCTGATGTCAGCGTTCGCTGTACCGTTGAGAGATGGTTGTCCTTGCGTCCTCGGCGGAGGTCCTGGCCCGGTTCGGGCACGCGTTGTCCGATCCGACCCGGGCCCGGCTGCTGCTGGTGCTGCGCTCCGGTGGGGCGTATCCGTCGGAGCTGGCCGAGGCACTCGGGGTGAGCCGGACGAACCTGTCCAACCATCTGGCCTGCCTGCGTGGTTGCGGCCTGGTCGTCGCCACGCCGGAGGGCCGCCGCCAGCGTTACGAGCTCGCCGACGACAAGCTCCACCACGCCCTCGGTGACCTGCTCGACGTGGTGCTCGCCGTTGACCCCGACCATCTGCACACCTTCGTCGCCGACCTCGACGTCGCCGACCTCGACGTCGACCCGTCCGGGCCGCAGCCCCGTGGCGTCACCGCGCCATGACCATGCCCGCGCGTGACGGCGACCCGTCCGAGACCGACGGCTGGCGCGACACCCATGCCAGCCAGGAGGCCCATACCGACCACGGCCACCATGATCATGAATTTCGGGGGGCTCGTGGGGCCCACGACATCCACGATCATGGTGAGACCGACCCGGGCGGCGACCACGACCACGACCATCACGACCATGGTGGGCGCGGCTCTGACGGCCCTGGCCACGGGGGTCACCGGCAGGGGCATGGGGGGCATGGGGGGCATGGGCATCAGCACGGGGTGGCCCTCGGGCGGACGACGGGGGCGCAGCGGCGGCGGTTGTGGGCGGCGACGGGGCTGAACCTGGCGATCGTGGTGGTGCAGGCGATCGCGGGGATCGCGGCCGGGTCGATCGGGTTGCTCGCGGATGCCGGGCACAACCTGACCGACACCGCCGGGGTCGCGCTCGCGCTGGTGGCGCTGATGCTGTCGCAGCGTCCGCCGTCGGCGCGCCGGACGTTCGGTGGGGTGCGCTGGCCGGTGCTCGCCGCGCAGGCGAACGCCGCCGCGATCCTGGTGGTCACGGCGTTGCTGGCCGTCGAGGCGCTGCGTCGGCTCGGGTCGTCGGCGAGTGTCGACGGGCCGCTGGTGGTCGCCGTCGCCCTGATCGCCGCGGTGATCAACGGTGGGTGTGCGCTGGTGGTCCGCGACCGCGACGGTGACCTCAACACCCGCGCGGCGGTCCTGCACCTGGCCGGGGATGCGGCCGTGTCGGTCGCGGTGGCTGTCTCCGGGCTGGTGATCTGGCTGGTCGGCGGCTGGTACTGGCTGGACCCGACGGTGTCGCTGGCGATCTCGCTGCTGATCGCCGCCCAGGGTGTGCGGCTGCTGGTCAGCGCCTCACGGGTGCTGCTGGAGGCGGCCCCGGACACTCTCGACGTCGCCGTCGTGCGCGCCGACATCCTGCGCCATGACCATGTGCTGGACGTCCACGACCTGCATGTGTGGAGCCTGTCCGACCAGGTGTTCGCCGCGTCCGTACACGTGGAGCTCGGGCATCTCGACCCCGCCGACGGCGACGGCGGCGGCGGGCATCCGAGTCTGGCACAGGCCCGCGAGGTCTCCGACGAGATCCGCGCGATGCTCGCCGCCCGGCACGGCATCACCCATGTGACCGTCGAGGCCGAATGCGAGCCCTGTGTTCCGCCGCCCGGTGATCCCTGCGGCCTCGGCGGGGGCCGTCCCGGGACGTCGTCCGTCGGTCCGGGTGACGGCCGCGACGTCCGGGGCGACATGCGGAGCGATATCAGCGAAGGCGTCGGGCCACGGTGAGGTGCCCGCCGTCTGGGTCCTCGCGGCGATGATCCGGTGGAATACTGCTGGCTCATGAGCCATGGCACTGTGATTCGTCCGGTGGATGCCCGCACCTTCGTGTATGCGGGGCAGCCGATGGCGGTTCTCGCCGAGCCGGCCTCCGGAGCGGACTCGTTGTCCGCCGCGGACATGGTCGTGCCGCCGCGGTTCGCCGGGCCGGTGCCACACGCGCACCGCGGCTTCGACGAGGCCCTCTACGTGCTCGAGGGCGTTCTGCTGCTCACCTACGGCCAGGCCGATCCGGTCGAGGCGCCGGCCGGTGCCTTCTGCCTGGCGCCGCGCGGTGTGCGACACACCTTCGCCAACCCGGCCAGCAGACCCGCCCGGGTGCTCGGGCTGTGGAGCCCGGGTGACGCCGGCCTGCGGTTCATGGCCGACATCGGTGCGATCATGCCGCCGGGCGGCGCGCCGGATCCCAACCTGGTGGGGGAGATCTACCGTCGCCATGACAGCGATCTGCTGCCCTGACCGGGCCACCTGGCCCGGCGGTGGCGGTGGACACCTCAAGGAACGCTTCGTCGTCAGGGATGCCGGCGGCGGATCTGGCTGCATGCCGCGAAGCCGGCGGCGAACGCCGCGAACGCGGCGAAACCCAGGGCGACGGCCCGTCCGGTCGGGTGGGGCAGGTTGGGATGGGCGACGGGCAGGTGAGGTTCCACCCGGCGGCTGCCCGTGGAGACAGCGCCGGTGCGGGAGTCCACCTCGGCCCCGAGGGTGACCAGCGGGCCGGTCGGGCCGTGGATCTCGACCGTCATGCCCTCGGCGGCGAGGGTGTCGGCGAGGTCCCGCAGGCCGGCACGTCCGCGGGGAAGGGATCCCGGCAGCGTGCCGGCCGGCACGGCGGCGAGGGCGGTGAGGAGATCTCCCGCGGCCGACCACAGCCGAGCCGGTTGGCCGGTGGTGATCCGGATGCGGTCACCGGACGCCTCAAAACGCCCGCCGACCGACCCGGAGCCCTCCTCGACGCTGAAGGCGACGTCGCCCTCGAAGCGGGCTGCCACTAGCGCACGGCGCCGTTTGCGGCGCCGTGCGCGGAGTCGTTGTCCGAGGTGACGATGCGCAGCGTGCCGTGCAGGCGCCAGGTCGCGCGGGCGGCGTCGGGCCCGGTGTCGCGCGGTACCTCGACGAGCATGTCCACGAACTGGTAGTTGATCACTGCGCCCTTCCCGGTCAGGAAGGACCACAGATCCTTGCCCAGATCCGTCCAGTCGACAACGGCTCGGTCCGCACTGGTCTGGGTCTGCACCATGATGACGCTCCCCTGCTCGTCGGCCAGGCGCGCAGGTCGTGATGCTCGCACGCCCACTCCGAACCTACGACGGCCCGACCCGGAGCACACCTTGAGCGGACTCGGAGCGGAACCGGCCCGGGCCGGTCGGAACCGGGCCGGGCCGGGTCGGGCTCAGGCGGCGGTGAAGACGAGCGCGGCGTTGTGGCCGCCGAAACCGAAGGCGTTGGCGACGGCGGCGCGCAGCACGCCGGGACGGGCGGTGCCGGTGACGACGTCGAGTTTGACCGCGGGGTCGAGACGGTCCAGGTTGCGGATCGGGGGGATCAGGCCGTCGCGCAGCGCGCAGATGGTCGCGGCCGCGCCGATCGCTCCGGCGGCACCGAGGGTGTGACCGGTCATCGCCTTGGTGGCGGTGACGGCGGGGTGCGCGCCGATCGCGGCCTCGATCGCCTCGGCCTCACGCGGGTCGCCGGCGGGGGTGGAGGTGGCGTGGGCATGGACGAGGTCGATGTCGGTGGGGGCGATGCCGCCGCGGGTCAGCGCGGTGGTGATCGCCCGGGCCTGGTTGGCGGGGTCGGCGGCGACGATGTCGATGGCGTCGCAGTTGACCGCGCAGCCGGCGGCCACGGCCAGCGCCCGGGCGCCGCGGGCGGCGGCGAACGACTCGCGTTCGAGCACCACGATCGCGGCTCCCTCGCCGAGGACGAACCCGTCCCGGTCGGCGTCGAAGGGACGCGAGGCCGCGGCCGGGTCGTCGTGGCGGGTGGACAGGGCGCGCATCTGCGCGAACGCGGCCAGCGGCAGGTTGTCCACCGGCGCCTCGACGCCGCCGGCGACGACGACGTCGGCCTGGCCGTTCTCGATCATCTCCATGCCGATCGCGATGGCCTCGGCGCCGGACGCGCAGGCGCTGACCGGGGTGCGCGCGCCGCCGCGGGCACCGAGGTCGATGGCGACCCAGGCGGCCGGGCCGTTGGCCATCAGCATGATGATCGCGTGCGGGGACATCCGGCGGGCGTTGCCGGCCTCGACGATGCGGTGTTGGGTGAGCGTGGACTGCACCCCGCCGTAGCCGGTGCCGATGACCACGGCGAGCCGGTACGGGTCGACCTCGGGCCGGCCGGCTTGTGCCCAGGCCTCGCGGGCGGCGACCAGCGCCATCTGCTCGCCGCGGTCGAGCTTGCGGGCCTCGGTGCGCGGCAGGGACGCGGCCGGGTCGACGGGCAGCCGGGCGGCCAGACGCACCGGCAGGTCACGGGCCCAGTCGTCCTCGACGAGGCTGACGCCGGAGGCGCCGGCGACCAGACCGTCCCAGCTGGTGGGCAGGTCACCACCGAGCGGGGTCATCGCGCCAAGCCCGGTGACCATGATCCGTTCGTCCGCCATCCGCTCGTCCCTCTCCCTTGTGACCGGGGGGCTGACCGTGACCGCCCCGGTGTCCCTCGTCGTCGCCCTCGCCGACGTTGTCCGCCGAGGGCGCCCGCCGCCGCGTGTTGTCCGCTTGTCCGCCGATGCTCCCATCGACGGACGTGTCCGCCGGCGACCGCCGAGTCGCACGCGCGTCGGCTTGTGGCCATGGCGCCGACGTGTCCGTCCGACGGGTGCGTCAGATGTGTCCGTGCAGCCTGTCAGCCGTCCGGATGTGCGGCCCAGGGCTGGTGGCGCCCAGACTCACGACGCAGGCTTGTAGCCTGCCCACAAAAACCGCCGACCGCCGGCGTCCGGCGTCCGGGGGCAGGGGGCAGGGGGCAGGGGTCCGGCGGCCCTGGGACACCCAGATCCGAACGGGGCCGTCGCGGCAACAGACGTGCGGGTCAGCGGCCCTTCCACTGCGGGGCGCGCTTCTCGATGAACGACCGGGCGCCTTCCTTGGCGTCGTCGGTGGCGAACACGACCTTCTCCAGTTCGGAGAGCCGGTCGAAGATCGCGGTTGTTTCGCCGGCGGCCAGGCGCACGGCCTGCTTGGTGGCCTCGACGGCCAGCGGACCGTTGGCCGCGATCGAGGTGGCGAGGGCGAGGGCTTCGTCGAGGACCTGCTCGGCCGGGACGACCCGGTTGGCCAGGCCCAGCGCCTGCGCGCGGGTCCCGTCGACGTAGTCGCCGGTGAGCGCGAGTTCCAGGGCGAGGGCCAGCGGTAGCCGGGTCCCGAGGTAGACCACCCCACCGCCGGAGGCGATCAGTCCGCGCTTGACCTCCGGCAGGCCGTACTTGCCCTTCGCGGCCAGCACGACCAGGTCGCACGACAGCAGCAGCTCGAAGCCACCGCCGACCGCCGTGCCGTTGGCCGCCCCGATCAGCGGCACCTTGATCTCGCCACGGATCATCCGGCGAAACGCTACGATCCCGGCTTTCTGCCGGTCGGTGCGCTCCCGCTTGACCCCGCTGGAGAACACCTTGAGGTCCATGCCGACGCAGAACGCCCGGTCGCCGGTGGCGGTGAGCACGACCGCGCGGATGTCCGGGTCGTTCTCGGCGTCGATCAGCGCCGCGCCCAGGTCGGAGGCCAGCTCCCCGGTCAGGGCGTTGCGTGACTCCGGCCGGTTGAGCCGCAGGATCAGGATCGGGCCGCGCCGCTCGAGCAGCAGATCGTCCTCGGGGGCGGCTTCGGGGCTGGCCCCGGTGGTGGCCGTCGTCATCGCGGGTCTCCCACGGTCGTCTCACAGGTGCGGTCACCGTGACCGCACCCGTTCAGCTGTAGCACGTCCGGCGTGCACAGCTGCGTTTTGCGGTGCCGACAACGGTCCCGACGGGACGCGTCAGGGTTTGCGGGCGACGGCGACGTAGGAGCTGACCTGGGCGTCGGTGAGGTCAGGGGGAACCTGGTCGTCGGGACGCCGGCGGTGCGCGACCGTCACCCCGGGGTCGAGCAGCTCCAGACCGTCGAAGAACCGGACGAACGCGTCGCGGTCGCGCGGTGCCGTGGACACCCCCGTGCCAGGTAGGCGGTGGCCGCCTGGTCGCGCACGGCGGGGGCGAAGTCGCCGGTGCCGTGGGAGATCGTGAGATGGCTGCCGGCGGGCAGCGCGTCCACGAGCCGGGCGACCAGGCGGTAGGGGTCGTCGGCGTCCGGAACGAAGTGCAGGATCGCGATCACGGATGGTGCGACTCCCGTCGATGACGGGAGAAGGCGCTACCGGGGCCGGGGTGAGCTGATGTCCATTCTGCGGATCTCGGTGGCGTGAACGGCGTAGTCGACCGTGAGCACAAGGCGCTGGCCGTCTGCACGTCGCCCAGTGTCCGCCGGGCGACTTCGCCGAACTCGTCGCCGTTGGTCGGGTCGCTCCAGCGCTCATAGGCGATCGCCAAGGTGAGTGCGCCCAGCTCTGCGGCGACGCGCGAGGCCAGGTCGGGAACACCACGGCGCCGGAGCGCGTCGATCATCGATGCGGTAAGGCCCCTGCCCTTCAGAGCCTCACGTTCCCGCAGTTCCGGGTTGGCGGCGATCACCGCCCGCCGCCGAGCGCCGAACTCGCGACGATCGGGAGTGAAGGCTTCCCTCCCGATCGCGTCCAGGGCGTGAGCGACAGCGTCGAGCGGGGTTGCCGTGTCCGGCGCCGCGATGATCCCGTCGACGAGTAGTCCGCTCATCGCGTCCGCGCCGAAGAGCACCTCCCGCTTGTCCGCGAAATGGCGGAAGAAGGTGCTCTTCGTGAGCCCGGCACGCTCCGCGATCTCGATCACCGTCGTGTTTTCGTAGCCCCGCTCCGCGAACAGATCGAGGGCAGCGGCAACGAGTCGCTCTGCCGCGTTGGGCTGCCAGCGGGCCATGGGCAACAGTCTACGGGACTTGGTCTCATCACAGGGGTATAGTGATGGGACCAAGTCCCATCGCTGAGCCTGTTGGAGGTCCTGATGAGCCGAGCTGTTGTCTACGAGACGTTCGGAGGTCCCGAGGTACTGCAGCTGCGGGAGGTTCCGGAACCGCACGCCGGGCCGGGCGAGGTCCGCATCCGCGTGACGGCCGCCGGGCTGAATCCCATGGACTGGATCATTGCCTCGCGGGCCGGGGCGGCGGAGCAGTTCGGCATCACCGTGCCATCCGGTTTCGGCTACGACTTCGCCGGGGTCGTCGACGAGGTGGGCGACGACACCACGGGATTCGCTGTGGGTGACCGTGTCTACGGCGGCGCGCTGGCCAGGGCCGCCGCCGACTTCGTGGTGATCACGACACCCACCAGTGCGTCCGGGCCGCTCTGGCACACGCCGGAGGGCATCAGCGACGAGGTGGCGGCCACGCTTCCCGTGGCCGGCCTGACCGCCGTCGCCGCCCTGGCGGCGATCGACCTGCGCTCCGGCGACACCGTCCTCATCGGCGGCGCCGCGGGCGGTGTGGGCGTGTTCGCCGTGCAGCTCGCGAGGCTCGCCGGCGCCAGAGTGATCGGGACCGCCTCGCCGGGCACGTTCGAGTTCCTCCGGCAGTTCGGTACGGAACCCGTGGCCTACGGCCTCGGGCTGGCGGACCGGGTGCGGACCCTGGCGCCCGAGGGCGTGACCGCGGCAACCGACCTGTTCGGCATCGAAACGGTCGAGACCGCGCTCGCGCTCGGTGTTCCCCCCGAGCGGATCTCCACCATCGCCGCGGGGCCCAACCCTCCCGGCGGCGTACGCGCCACCGGCGGCAGCGGCGCGGACCCGGACGCCCCGCAGACGATCACCGACGCGATCCTCGCCGGCAGGATCACCGTGCCGATCGCCGCGACCTTCCCGCTTGAGCAGATCCGCGATGCCGTGACACTGCAAGCCGGACGCCACGTCCACGGCAAGATCGTGATCACGCTGTGACCCGTCTCCGTCCTCGTACCCGGTTCACCACACTTATCGTCAACCGATGAGTTGAGGAATCATGCCGAGTCTCCCCTCCGTCGGTACTCCACCCGGAAGGGAACAGATCGGACGGGCGGGTAGCGCGTCGGCGAGACGGATGCGCCGTCTCCCCGTGGGGCCTGCCGGCGTGGTGGTCGGCGTACTGCGCCCGAGCCGTGCGGCGTGTGCAACGCGGGTGTGGAGCAGAGGTCGGCCCAGCTGCCTAAAGGTGCTTTCGAAGTAGATCGATGTCCCGAGCCGTCAACGGCCGGTCGGTGGGAGTCGGGGGGGCGGTCGGGGGCGTGGCGTCAGGGGCCGTAGACGCGGGTGGGGGTGAGGAACACCGCGGTGCGGCGCTGCTCGAGCATCGTCCGGTCGTAGGTGGGCCAGTCGTCGTGGGTGCCACCGGCCGCCAGGAAGATCTCCCGCAGCAGCAGGCGCAGCCGTTCGGCGTCCACCCCCGGGTAGGGATCGTCCGGGCCGACGAGGCGCGCGATGCCCTCCACCGTCGCCCACCGCCAGCCCGAGCGCACGGTCGCGCTCGCCGCCGGCCGGGCCCGCAGGTTGGCGAGCTTCACCGCGCCGTAGGTCACGAACCCCACCACCTGCGGCACGGATTCGTCCAGCGGATGCGCCATGAAGGCCACGTTGACGACGGACGCCTGAACACCGTCGTCCGGCCGCTGCGTCGAGATCACGGCCAGGCCGCTTTCCGCCCGGCCGAGCTGGGCGGCGTCCTCGAAGCTGGTCACGTCGTCGTTCACCCTTCGTCGCGACAGTCGGCCGGCGCCCAGAAACCCGGACGCGCCCGGTGACGTCCCTCCCGGTCGGGATTCCGTTCGGTGACGCCCCATGGTAGGTCGTCACCGGTCCGCTGCCGCCCCGATGGGACTCATGGCCCACCACCGGCAGGCGAGTCGATCGCGGCCTTCCGTCCTGTGCCTTGACCTTCGAGTCGGGTCGAAGCTTTACCGTCCAGGTCATGGGCACCTATCGCATCTCGCAGCTGGCGGAACGCTCCGGTGTTCCGGCCAGCACGCTGCGGTTCTACGAGACCGCCGGGCTGCTGCCCGCCGAACGCACCCCGTCGGGCTACCGCGTCTACGACGACGACGCGGTGCAGCGACTGGCGTTCATCTCCTCCGCGAAGCTCCTCGGCCTGGCCCTGGAGGAGATCGGTGCTCTGCTGAACGTGTGGGAGCGGGGGGTCTGCGCGGCGGTCCGGGAACGGATGCTGCCGCTCGTCGCCGCCCGGATCGCCGACGCCGACCGGCGGTCCGCGGAACTGGCCGTGTTCGCGGCGCACCTGGCCGCGTTCCACCGCGAGCTGGCTGAACCGGCACCGGCGGGTCGCTGCGGTCCGGACTGCGGCTGCCTGACCACCGCCGCGGCGAAGCCGGGTCCGGTGCCGCTCACGTTCACCTCGGGGCGGCCCGACCTCCCCGCCGACGATCAGGCATGGCAGACCGCGCCGGTGGCCTGCACCCTCAGCAGCGGTGAACAGACCGAACGCGTCGCTCGATGGCACCGGCTGCTCCAGAAAGCAGAAAGCCGGGAGGACACTGTCAGCGGGCTGCGCCTGACGTTCCCACCCGGCCCCGACCTCGCCGCGCGGATCGCCGCCCTCGCCGCGGCCGAGCAGGACTGCTGCGCCTTCTTCGCCTTCACCCTCCACCTCACCCCCACCGCCCTGGTTCTGACCATCCGCGCCCCCGAAACCGCCACCGCCCTGCTGACCGACCTGTTCGGAGCGCCCGTATGAAGACCTCCACGTCCAGGATCCGTCGGGCGTCTCCGTGGTCGACGATCGCCACCGTTGCGGCGGCGGGCGCCGCCTGCGTGGTGTGCTGCGCCGGCCCGCTGCTCGCCGTGCTCGGCGCCGTCGGTGCCGCGGCGACCGTCGCTGCCGTCTGGGTTCCCGCCCTGGCCGTGGTGGCGGTCGCCGCGCTCCTCGGTGCTGTCGTGATCCGCCGTCGCCGCCGCGCTGCCTGCCAGACCGACACCGGACCGGTCGACCTGGGCCTGCCCACCTCCCCTGACCACCGGGACAGGGCAACGACCACCTCACGCTGAAGTCTCACCGTCGCGCCGTCGGACGGTACCGTTCGGACGGTACCGTTCGGATGGTGTGGTGCCGGTGACCTGCGAACAGGACACCCGGACCGTCACCCCGATCACCCCACCCGACCGGCTCGTCTCCCCCGGGATCCGGGCTGGCCTGCCCCGACGCCGGCCGGGTCAAGGGTCACTCGTGCGCGGAGGAGCGCGAACCCGAGCGGGTGGTGGCGCGCAGGGTGCGCAGTTCGGCGGTGAGATCGTCGGCCTGGCGTTCGGCGCGTTCGGCGCGCAGTCGGGCCTCGGCGCGGGCGTCGGCCAGGATGGTGAGGCGTTCGGTGGTGGCCTGGCGTTCGGCGTCCAGACGGGCCTCATGTTCGGCACGCAGGCGGGCGGTGTCGGCGGCGGCGGTGGCGGCGGCGCGTTCCAGGTCGGCGGCGGCCTGTTCGCGGTGGCGTTGCAGGGCGGCCTCGGCGTCGGCGCGGGCGCGGGCGGCCTCGGCGTCGGCGGCCTGACGTCCCCGCAGTGCCTCGGCGCGTTCGGTGCGGATGTCCTCGCGCAGCGCGTCGCGTTCGGCGCGTAGCTCGGCGGTGGCGCGGGCGTCGCGGTCGGCGTCGCGGCGCAGCTGGGTGAGTTCGGCTGCGGCCTGGTCGCGGGCGGCGACCGCGTCGGCGACGCGGGTCTCGGC
>NZ_JAMQQG010000291.1 GCF_023716925.1 Frankia sp. R82 | reverse complement strand
CGGTGCGACCTCGTGGGCCGGTCGGGAGGCCGTGAGCCGACCGGCCGGCGCGGACGGTCACCTCGATGCGGACGGTCGCGGTGATCCGAGCGGTCCGAGTGGTCCGGCGGTCGCGGCGGGGCTGCGCGACACGTCGGCGCGACGCGGCGCGGCGGTGAGCCGGTGAACACCCGGCTGGCACCCACCGCGATCACCACGATGGCCTGCCTGGTGTCGTCCAGCGCTCTGTCCCGGCTGTTCGACGGCACCCGGTGGTGGCTGGTCCCGGTGGTGATCGCGGTGGTCGTCGCCGTGGCGACGGCGACGACGAGTCGGCTGCTGCGGCTACCCACCGTGGTGGGCCTGCTGGTCAGCCTTGCCGGCATGGCGGTGACGGTGACGGTGCTGTGTGCCCGCGGCACGGCGCTGGCCGGGGTGATCCCGACCCCGCTGACCGTGCGCACCCTGCGTGGTCTCATCGCCGACGGCAGCTCGGACATCTCCCGGCTGGCCACCCCCGTCCCGCACCGGCCCGGCCTGGTCGTGCTCATCGTGCTCGGCGTCTACCTCACCACCATGCTCGTCGAGCTGATCGTGGTGAGCCTGGAGCGTCCGACGCTGGGCGGGTTGCCGCTGCTCGCCCTGTATGCCGTGTCCGCGGCGATCCTGCCGGGCGGGGTCGGTCCCCTGGCCTTCGGACTCGGCGCGGTGAGCTTCGTCGCACTGCTGCTGCTCGACGGGCGGCTCGCGATCGGCCGGTGGGGACGGCCGGTTTCCGCGTTCACGGCTGCCGGTGAAGCCGGGCCGGCCAGTGAACCGCTGCGCCCCCGGGTGGCCGTGACCGCGCTCGGGGTGTCGCTGGCCGCGCTGATCGTCGCGGTCACGCTGCCGCTGGGACTGCCGTCCCTGGACGGTTCCGGTCTGGTCTCCCGGCGCAGCGGCTACGGCGCCGGGGACGGGCCGAGCTCGGCCAGCGTCGTCCAGCCGATCGTCTCGGTGAGCCAGCAGCTGCACGCCGACGCCACCGTCCCGCTGCTGCACGTGACCACCGACACTCCCCGCTACCTGCGGTTGACCGCGCTGGAGAACTTCGACGGCCAGCTGTTCACGCTGCGAGCCCTCAATGCCACCCGCGACGACCGGGTCAGTGCCGGTCTACCGAAACCGCAGCTCGGCGGGACGACGACCACGTCCAGCGCCGACATCACGATCAGCGACCGGTTCAACGAGCTGTATCTGCCGGTTCCCGGCATCCCCACCAGCATCAAGGGACTGGCCGGCGACTGGCGGCTCGCCAACCCCACCGGCACGATCTTCTCCACCCGGACCTCGACGGTCGGCGTGCGCTACCAGGTCGAGGCGGTCAGCCCCGACCCGACCCGGGCGCAGCTGCAGGCCGCGAACGGCCGGGCGCCCGCGGATCTGGCCGTCGACACCGTTCTGCCACCGAACCTCGACGGTCGGCTGCGCACCCTGCTCGCCACGCTCACCCAGCGCGCCACCACCACCTACGAGAAGGTCTACGCGATCCAGGAGTACCTGCGCGGGCCGCTGTTCACCTATGACCTGCAGGGCGCACCCACCACGCAGGACGGAGCGCTGTCCGCGTTCCTGTTCGACACCCATCGCGGTTACTGCGAGCAGTTCGCCTCGGCGATGACAGTCCTGGTGCGCATGCTTGGCGTGCCCGCGCGCGTCGCGATCGGCTTCGTGCCGGGTGAACGCCAGCCGGACGGCAGCTACCTGGTCACCAACCGGCAGGCACATGCCTGGCCCGAGGTGTGGTTTCCGTCGGTGGGCTGGATCGGCTTCGAGCCCACCCGCCGTGCAGACGGTGCGACCACCACCCCGTCCTACGCCCCCGCCGGCGTCGAGGATCCGGACGGCGGCAGTCTGGCACCCGACCCGCAGTCGCAGATCGCCCCCGAGCCGAACCCGACCACCGGTGATCAGCAGAACCCGACGGCGGGACCGACCCCCACAACCACCAACGGAACCTCGGGTGCGCGCAACGGCGCCCCCGCCCACACGCACGCCGGCGGGTTGCCCTGGTGGATGCTCGTGCTGCTCGTCGGCGCCGGCCCGCTGCTGGTCGTACTGGCCCTGCCCGGGCTGATCCGGTTGCGGCGTCGGCGGGCCCGGCTGCGCCCCGGCCGTCACGCCGGCGGTGCGGGGCCCGGCGGTGACGCGCAGGGATCGGCGGCCCTGGTGCACGACGCCTGGTCGGAACTGCTCGACGTCGCCGCCGACCTGGGCCTGACGATCCGCCCGAGCGACTCCCCCCGGACCGGCATCGCCCGGCTGACCGGCTATCTGGACGCCGAACCCGCCGCAGCCACCGACGCCGGCTCCCCCCATACCGCCAGCATCACCCCCGGCACGAGCAGTGTGCCCGGGACAAGCAGTGCCCCCGGAACGAGCAGTGCCACCGGCGCCGGGGGTGCGGACGGCATCGCGGACGCAGGCGGTGCCGGCGGGTCCGACCTGGACCCCGATGCTTCGCCAGCTCACAGGTACCAACAGGCCCGCGAGGCGCTCGAACGGCTCGCGGCAGCCGAGGAACGCGCCCGCTACGCTCCGCCCGAGCTTGCCGCGCCACCCCCGCCGGCCGAGGTGACCAGGGATGTGATCATCGCGACGGACACCCTGTGGTCGGTCGCACCGCGGGGCCGGCGGATCATGGGCCGCCTGGCACCGGCGTCAGTACTGAACCGCGGCGCCCGGCCCAGCCCTCGGCCGCCCACTCCGGACGCCGGGGCCGCAACCGGGCGGTCCCCCTCGTCCGCCGACAGCCACGATCCGCAACCAGCGGACACCACCCGCCCCGAAGCAACCGCCGGCTCCCGCCGTTGACATCTCCGGGCCTGAAGGCCGCACACCCGGAAAGGCTGCACACCCGGAAAGGCTGCGCCGGGGACCCGGCGGTTCCGGACCCCCGGGATGACTTAGGGGCGATCTTCCCAGCGGCGACGCCAGCGCTCCTCGACCCGCTCCATGAACGGTGCCCTGGCACGGGACCGAGACTTCCCGCCGCGCCCTCGGCCTGCTGGACGACGCCCGCCGGTCTCCCGGCCGCTGATCCGCCTCAGGTCGGCGGCTCCGCGTAGGGCGGCGAACAGCATCATCGCGAACCCGAGGATGCCCAGAATCACCGTCAGCGGCACCTGGTTGAGCACGACGCCGACCACCAGAACCGCGAGCCCAAGAAGAAAGACGACCGCGCTGCGGCGCACCCGGCGCAGCAGGTAGGTGCGAGGTTCCGTCGACCGGACGGCGCTGGCGAACTTCGGATCATCCTCGACGAGAGCGCGCTCGATCTGCTCCAGCAGGCGCTGCTCGTTTTCCGAGAGCGGCATCGACGCTCCTCCCACGACCTCAGACCCGCAGGGACGGGTCCGCACAACCAAGAATAGGCATGCCGGGGCGACTGCGGTAGGCAACCCGTCATGACAGCCGGAACCGCGCCATTCCCTTCTCTTCCTGCGGTGCCCGAAGCCAGGCCGTTCATGCTTCCCGCCTGCCCTCGGACGTCCCGATCGGAGGCCCGAACCGACCGGGCGCACCGGATCCGCCGGAATGCCCCGACCCCTCGGGCAGGCAGGCGAGCCGAGGACCCCCACCCCGAACCGGGCACAAGCCCGTCGGCAACCTGCTCCGAGCTCCACCCGGCCGGGCAGGATCGTGCCTGCCCGGCTGACGCCGCCCACCGCCATCCGCCCCTGGATCATGGTCAGCCCTGGGCCGGTGTCGGGCCGGGACGGCGGGCGAGGACGTGCAGGTGGGCCGCGAGATCCCGGTACGACTCGTGTCGGGCGGCAGCAAGCTCCAGGCGGCGCAGGCTCTCGAGCACCCGTGGGTCGGCCAGCCGCTCCCCGGGCACCAGGTCGGCGAAGATCCTCGCTCCGTGCACGTCAAGCACCTCTCCGCCGGCCGCACGCACCAGTGCGACGGCCTCGGCGACGCAGAACCGCCGTGCCGGCCGAGGTACCCGTCCCGCCTCGCCGGCGAACGCGGCGAGGGCCTCGTCCAGGCGCCCGGCGAGCACCCGGTGCAGCACCGCGGCGGCCTGCCCCGCGACGAGCAGGCTGAGCCCGCCGCCTGGGCGCAGCACCCGCAGTGCCTGGGTGAGCGCGGCGGCCGGGTCGTCCACGACGTCGAGGACCGAGTGGCACAGCAGCAGGTCGGCCCGACCGTTCCCGACAAGGGCGCCCAGATCACCGAGGTCGCCCTGCACCGCTGTGATCCGATCACCGAGGCCACGCTCGGTCGCCCGTCGTCGCAGCGCAGCAAGCGCATCGGGAGACGGATCGACGACGATCACGGGGTAGCCGGCCGCCGCGATCGGCACGGCGAACCCGCCGCTGCCGCCACCGGCGTCCACGACCAGAGGCGTCGATGACCCCACCCGGCCGCCAGCCCCATCGCCGGCTCTGACACCGATCTCGGGGCCGGGGCGTTCCCGCCCCGGGATCCGGTCGTCCGCCAGCAGCGCCCAGATCCCGGGCCAGACCGCCGCCTGACGCAGGTCGACCCCACCGTCGTCCGGGCCGGCGCCGGGCGCCGGCACAAGATTCTCGATCATGAGTCGACTCCCGCCCGCCGGTGGTGGGAATCAGCGGCCGAGGGTGAGGCCGATCGCGACACCCACCACGAGCCCGCTGACCGAGAGCCCCAGCACGGACAGCCCCCAGGCGTGCCGCAGTACCCGCGCGTTCCGGGAGATCCGCGTGTCCCGGAGGATGCGTACCTCGCGCAGCACCCGTACATCCCGCATCGACGCACTCCCACTTCATCACCGACAGCACCCAGACAGGTAACTGATAGCGAGTGATGGTTACACAGTGCATCGGGTCGTGGCATGTTGATCACCGAAAGTCCCGGGACTGGCGGGGGACGGAAACCGAAAGCGGCCACATCCGCTCGGCGATCACGTTGACCACGTCCTCGGCCCGTTCGACCCGCCCGCGCACCACGAGCGCCGTGGCGGTCCGGGCTACCGTGCGGTGGCGGGTCCACAGGCCCGGCGAGCAGATCACGTTCACCAGACCGGTCTCGTCCTCCAGGTTGACGAAGGTGGTCCCAGCCGCGGTTGCGGGACGCTGCCGGTGGGTGACGATGCCGGCGACGAGAACACGCCGGCCCGCGGTCACCGCCTGTAGCCCGGCGGCGGTGGTCACCCCCTGGGCTGCGAGCCGTTCCCGCAGGAACCGGGTCGGGTACCCGGCGGGGGTGATCCCGGTCGCCCACAGGTCGGCCAACGACTCCTCGGCCTCGCTCATCCCCGGCAGGTACGGGGCGACGGTGCGGACGTCAGCGCCGAAGACCATGCCGGCCAGGCGGTCCGGCCGGGCCTGCGCCACCGCGCCCGCCGCCCACAGTGCCTCGCGCCGCGCCAGCCCGAAGCAGCCGAACGCGCCCGCGGTGGCCAACGCCTCCAGCTGGTCGACGGACACCCCGACCCGGCGGACGAGATCCGCCATGTCCGCGTAGGGACCGTCGGCCATGCGACGTTCGACGATGCGCCGGGCCAGCTCGCCGCCCACCCGCCGCACCCCGGTGAGCCCCAGCCGGACCCGCGGTGGCGCCCCGACCAGGCTTGCCTGCGCCGCCGAGGCGTTGAGGTCGGGCCGTAGCACCTCGACACCGTGCCGGCGGGCGTCGGCGACCAGGCTCTGCGGCGAGTAGAAGCCCATCGGCTGCGCGTTCAGCAGGGCGGCGCAGAACACCGCCGGGTAGTAGAGCTTGATCCAGGAGCTGGCGTACACGAGCAGCGCGAAGCTCACCGAGTGGCTCTCGGGGAACCCGAAGCTCGCGAAGGCCGACAGCTTGGCGTAAAGGTCGTCGGCAAGCTCGCCGGTGATGCCGCTGGCTGCCATCCCGTCGTAGAGGCGACCGCGCAGCCGCTCGATGCGCGCTGCGGACCGTTTGGCGCTCATCGCCCGGCGCAGCTCGTCCGCCTCGGCCGCAGAGAACCCGGCGATGTCGATCGCCATCTGCATGAGCTGTTCCTGGAACAGGGGGACACCGAGCGTTTTGGCCAGGCTGCGCCGCAACAACGGATGCGGGTAGGTCACCGCCTCGGCGCCGCTGCGCCGACGCAGATAGGGGTGCACGGATCTGCCCTGGATCGGGCCGGGCCGGATCAGCGCGACCTCGATCACCAGGTCGTAGAACCGGCGGGGCCGCAGCCGGGGCAGCGTCGCCATCTGCGCGCGGCTCTCCACCTGGAACACCCCGATGGAGTCGGCCGCACAGAGCATGTCGTAGACGGCGGGGTCCTCCGGCGGGATGGATGACAGGTCCAGGTCACGGCCGTGGTGGTCGCGGATGAGATCGAACGCCCGGTGCAACATCCCGAGCATGCCGAGCCCGAGCAGGTCGAACTTGACCAGGCCGGCGGCCGCGCAGTCGTCCTTGTCCCACTGGATGACCGTGCGCCCGGGCATTCGGGCCCACTCGACCGGTACCACCTCCCCCACCGGCCGGTCACAGATCACCATCCCGCCGGAGTGGATGCCCAGGTGCCGGGGGAACCCCAGCAGCTGCTCGGACAACCGGATGACAGCGGACGGAATGTCATGCTCCGACCCGGCAACGGGCCGGGTGGACTGGACCGGCCCGGAAGGCTGGACCGGCTGGATGGGCAGGGACCACCGGTCGAGCTGACGGGACCAGGCGTCCTGCTGGCCTGGGGAGAAGCCCAGTGCCCGGGCCACGTCCCGGACCGCCGACCGCGGCCGATAGGTGATCACGTTGGCGACCTGCGCGGCCCGGGAGCGCCCATAGCGTCGGTAGACGTACTGGATCACTTCCTCCCGCCGCCCGGACTCGATGTCCAGATCGATGTCGGGCGGTCCGTCCCGTTCCGGGGCGAGGAACCGCTCGAACAGCAGACCGAAGGAGACCGCGTCGACCCCCGTGATTCCCAGGGCGTAGCAGACCGCGGAGTTGGCCGCCGACCCCCGGCCCTGGCAGAGGATCCGGTGCCGCCGGCAGAACTCGACGATGTCGTGGACGATCAGGAAATAGCCCGGGAAACCGAGCTGTTCGATGAGGGTCAGCTCATGGGCGAGCTGGTCGTAGGCCCCGGCGACCCGTTCCCACCCGGGCGGGCCGTAGCGGCGCGCCGCACCCTGCATGGTCAGCAGCCGCAGCCAGCTGGCCTCGGTGTGCCCCGGCGGGACGGGAAAGTCGGGCAGCTTCGGCGCGACCAGGTGCAGGTCGAAGGCGCACTCGGCGCCCAGGCGCGCCGCCTGTTCCACCGCGCCGGGGTACCGGGCGAACCGGGTGGTCATCTCCGCCCCGGAGCGCAGATGGGCGCTGCCCGTCACCGGCAGCCACCCGTCCATCTCATCGAGGCTGCGCCGAGCCCGCACCGCAGCCATCGTCGCGGCGAGCCGCGCCGCACCGGGCACCGCGTAGTGGACGTTGCCGGTGGCCACCAGGGGCAGCCCCGCGGCCTGTGCCAGCGCGGCCAGGACGTCGTTGCGATCGGTCTCGTCCGGATGGCCGTGGTCGGTGATCTCCACCGCCACACTGCCTCGGCCGAACAGCGCCACCAGCTCGGTCAGAGCCGCACCGGCCGCCGCCGGGCCGCCGCGGGCGAGGGCCCGGGCGACCGTGCCCTTGCGGCAGCCGGTGAGCACCTGCCAGTGGCCGCCGGCCGCCTGTGCGCACTGTTCGGGGTGGGCCACCAGGCGGCCCTTCTCGCCACCGGCCAGGTGGGCGTCGGAAAGCAGCCGGGACAGCCGCCGGTAGCCCTCGGGATCACGGGCGAGAACGAGCAGATGGTCACCGCTTGGGTCGGTCTCGCCGGCCCGGCCGGTGCTCGCGCCGAGGGAGATCTCCGCTCCGAACACGGTGGGCAGCCCCACCACCCGGGCAGCCTCGGCGAACCGGACCACCCCGTAGAGCCCGTCATGATCGGTCAGTGCCAGCGCCGAGAGCCCGAGCCGCACCGCCTCCTCCACCAGGTCCTCCGGCTGGCTTGCACCGTCGAGGAAACTGAAGGCGGAATGACAGTGCAGCTCCGCATAGGGCGTCTGGGGGCCGCCCGGGCCGGGCCGGCCCTCCTGCGGAAGCTGACCGGGTACACGACGACGCGACCAGGCCGGTGCGTCCCCGCCGTCCGGCTCGACCAGCCGCGGGCCCGTTGTCCGCGGGCCGTCGGGAGCACCGAGGTCCGTCAGAGCACCGACATCAGTCATAGGAGGCCTCCACCCACCAGCGACCGCCCATCAGGGCGAGCAGGTACGCGCCGCCGTCCGCCACGCGGAGCTGAAAGCGGGCCCGACGCCGGGCGTCCGGCTCCCACCAGCGTTCGTCGAGCGGCCAGGGCCCGGCCCATCCGGTGACCGCCTGGGCCTGTTCCGCACCGATGGCCAGCCGTGCGGGGGGCGCCGTTACCGTGCAGCGACCACTGACCCGTACCGGCTCACCAGCCTCGTCGAGCACCTCTGCGGCGAGTGCCGGGCAGTGCACGAGGGTCGGGGCAGGCGCGGGCAGCCTCCCGGGCCACGGCCGGTCCAGGCCACCGGCCACCCGGGGTTCCCCCCACGGGACGAGCCTGATCCGGTCGACGGGGTCGCGCCCGCCCTCGACGACCGCGGTGAGCACCGCCTGCGGGCCGAGCAGACCCTGCACACGGGCAAAAGCCCGCCCGGCCCGGGCCGCGGCCGCACCCGGTTCGCCCCACAGACCGAGCTGGCGACCCTCGGCGGGCACCAGCCCTACCGGTTCGATCCGCAGGTGCACCAGACCCGCCGCGACTCCCCGCTGCTCGGGCGACGGCGGCACGCCCGGCAGCTGTGCGGGGACCGTGGCCGTGCTGGTCAGCCAGCCGTCGAGCTGCCAGCGGACCCGGTCGGTGGTGGCCGCGGCGGACAACGGGCCGTCGTGGCGCCAGATCCGCGTGTGCCGCTCGCCGCGGTCGGTCGTCGCCTCGATGCGGATACCGGTGCAGGCAAGCCCCGCGGTACGCAGCAGTTCGTGGACCGCCTCGGCGAGGCGGCGGGCGGCGAAGGCAGCCTGCTCGACCCGGTCGGCCGGAGGGTCGAAAGCCGTGGCGACCCCGAGATCGACGGGCTGCTCCCGAGGAGTCACCGCCCGGGGATCGGCCCCGCGGGCAAGGGTGTGCGCCCATGAGCCGGCGGGGCCGAACCGCTCGGCGACGGCAGCGGCCGGCAGCGCCGCGAACGCACCCAGTGTCTCCAGGCCGAGCCGGCGCAGGAGATCGACGAGTTCGGCGTCGGCGAGCAGGCCCACCGGCAGCGGGGCAAGCAGCGCCGGGGTATCCCCGACCGGGACGATGGCATCGACACGGGCGGCGAGCTGCGCCGCGAACGGCCCGTCGGCCACACCGACTCCGACCTCGACATCCGTGGCCGTTTCGGGCCCGCGGCCGGCCTGGCGGACGATGGCGGGCCAGGCTCCCGTCAAGGCCCGGCGGACCTCGGCGACGGCGGCGTCTTCCCCTCCGAAATACCGGGCGGCGCCGCGGATCGGAACGACGCAGGTGCCTGCTGCCCGCACCTCCACCCCGGGGATCACCGACTCGACGGCGCCCAGCACCGGCTCGAAGACCCGGGCGGCCCGGCCCGGATCGTCCGCCACGAGGGTGATCTCCGGGCAGCGGGCCTGTGCCTCCCGGCGGCGCAGCCCGGAGCGGACCCCGAGCTGAGCAGCGGCGGGCGTCGCCGCCACGACTCGCCCGGCAACCAGCACCGCGGCCGGCAGATCCGCCGCGAACCCGGCGGCGATGACAGACCAGGCCGGGTAGTGCACGGCCAGCATCCGGACCGGCATCAGGCCACCCCGGCCGAGCGCAGCCGCACCGTCACGGTCGGCCCCCGATCGACCGGCCGGGCACTGGCCGACTCTCTGCTGGCCGACTCCATGCTGGCCGACTCCATGCTGGCCGACTCGGTGTCGGACGACCGGGTGTCGGACGACCCGGTGACGGCCACCCAGGCGCGGCGGGGCCGGCGGGCCGCGCCCCGCCCGGACACCTCCACCAACAGGTGGCCCACCCGCACGTGACCGTGCCCGGCGCCGACCCCCTCCCAGCGCCGTTCGAGGGCGGCCAGGCGCAGATCGGCACCCTCCCAGGCGCCCACGGCGACCAGGACCGCTCCGCGCTCACGGGCTCGGGCCATCAGCCGCCGGCCGGCCGCGCCGGGCGACGCCGGCGGGCAGACCACCACGACATCCATGGCGTCGAGCAGGGTGGCCACGACCACCGGCCAACGCGGCCCGGGCACCGGCACCAGGGCGAGCCGCTCCAGCGCGATCCCGGACTCGGCCGCTGCGAGCAGGCCAAGCTGGGCGAAGCCCACCACCGCACACCACCCGCCAGCCTGAGCGGGGCCGCACAGCAGGGTCAGCACCAGCGAGGCGGAACCGGTGACCGCGACCGTCGACCCCCGGCGCAGGCCTTCCTGCGGCAGGAGAGCTGCCAGGGGGGGCACCACCGGCACCAGACGTTCGCCGGCCGGCCCGGACCGCTGCGCCGGAACCTGGGCGATCTCGCGCAGGGCGGCGAGATCCTGCCGGGCGGTCAGCGCCGCCGGAGTAACCACGGCCGACTAGCCCTGCGACGCCGGGGCAGCGGGCCCGCTGCCGGCCAGCACCGGCTGGGACGGCAGCCCCAGTGCCCGCTCCACCGCGCCCAGAAACAGATGGACCTGGCGGATCAGGTCGTCGGTCTCCCGGCGACCCACCACGCTCAGCCCGGCCTCGGCAGCGGCGCGGCGCCCCGCGCCCGCCGCGAAGAAGTCGGCCCATTCGCCCAGCTCGGGGGCCACCCGCACGAGCAGGCACCAGGCGCTCAACGGCCGACCACGCCGCCCCGGCCGAGGGCGGGCCCGATCGGCCAGCACGGCGGCAGCCGCCCGCAGGGCGGCCAGATGAGCCTGGGCGTACCGCTGCGGCGTGTGCGGGGTGTACTCCGCCTCACCGAGACCCCGCCGGGCTGCGGCGAGCAGTTCGTCCCGCGAGCGGCGCGGCAGCCCGGCGGCCGGCAGCAGGGCACGTTCGGGCGCCCCGGCCCACGTCCCCTCCGCCCGGGCCGCCCGCCCCGTGCGAACCTCGTCTGGAGCTCTGGCGGGACCCCTGCCAGGGATCCCGCCAGGAGACCTTTCCAGCGCCACGACACCCTCCCCGATCTCGAACACGAGTTCGAATACGGGAAAGGTAGCTGGCGCCGGGCGGGCTCGTCAAACACCCAGGTGGCGAACACCTGAGCGAACCTCGGCGGGCGGGGTCGGCCGCACCTCCAGCAGCCGCACGAACCAGCTCAGCACCAGCAGTGCCACCAGATCGGGCCGCCAGCCCCGACGTGGGTCCGGGAGATCCCCCCGACGGGTATCCCCCGAACCCACGTCCGCCGACCCCGCCCCCACCCTCGCCGGCCGGGCTGACCATGCCGGCCGGGTGGCCTGCAACGGCCGGCGGGGCAGCGAAGCCCTGGTGGGGTGCGGCGGCTCGGTCAGGTCGAGCGCGGCGAGCACGAGCGCCGTGCCGTCCATGGCGAACCGGATGATGTTGACGCCCCGGTAACCCACCAGACCACTTTCGAAGACCGCGCGGGTCGGCTCGAGCCAGCGCAGCACCGTCCCGTCCGCCAGCAGCACCTGGCCGCCGACCCGCGCCGGGGTGAAGGCGGCGACCGGGTCGCGCCCCATCGGCTCGACCAGCCGCACCCCTCGACCGTCCAGGTCGCGTTCCAGCACGAACGGACGTCCCGCCGCCATCAGTTCGACGCGGTCCCACTCGTCCCAGTCGGCGAGCACCCCGGCCTCGTCCGCCTCGATCCACACCTGCCGGACCGCGCCCCCGTGGCTGCCCGGAGCGGTCCTCAGCGCCACCTCGTGGGGGAGGCCGCCGGCCCGCCGGGGCAGCACGCCCAGCGGGTCGTGCGCCGGGCTCCCCGTCCTCGTGGTCCGCGGCGTCGTGCTCCTCGTCGTGACCATCTGTACGTCTCACCTCCGCGGCAGGACCGGTCCCACCGGTCGCCCGTCGTCCTCGCGATGTCGTCTGGGACAAGTGCACGCCCGCGGGATCAACAGACCGTTCCGGCCGCTTCAACCGCCGCCGTTGAGAATTCGTTGATCTGAGCGACGGCTCCGGCGCACCACCGGGAGTCCGCCGGCAGGAATGGGAAAAGTCCATGGTCAGAGCACTGCGAGAGACCTTTGTCAGCCCGGTCGCGCCCGGTCTGGACACGCTCGTGGCACGGTTGTGACGCACAGGCGACATCGGCCGGGTCAAATCGATGGTTGCCGGCCCGCCCTCTTACGGCGCACGCTGCGGTAGACATTCATCGCTCGGTGTCGCAGGTGACCTCCGGCCGACCAGCGAGCGAACCGGACGAGAGGACCCGATGCCCGAACGCGACAGTCTGCGGTTCGCGATCCTCGGCCCGCTGGAGCTCACCGTGGCCGGAGTTCCGCTGGCGATCGGTGGTGCCCAGCGCAAGGTGCTGTTGACCGTACTGCTGCTCGAGGTCGGCCGGGTCGTGCCGACGCACCGGCTGTTGGACGCGATCTGGCGGGACACCGCGCCGGAGCGGGCACAGGGCACGCTGCGTACCCACGTCAGTGAACTGCGGCGCCGCATCGATCCAGGCTCCGAGCACCGGGTCCTGCAACGTCAGGGTGAGGGATACCTACTCGACGTCCGCCCGGAACAGATCGACGCGCACCGGGCCCGTCTGCTGCTCGCGCAGGGGCGGCGCGCGCTGGAGGACAGCGACCCGGTCAGCGCGATCGCCCCGTTGCAGGAGGCCCAGTCACTGTGGCGCGGGCCGTCGCTGGCGGATGTGGCGGACCATCCGTTCGCGCACAGCTACGTCAGCGCGCTCACCGAGCTGCAGCTGGACGTGACCAAGACCAGAATCGCCGCGGACCTGGCCCTGGGCCGGCATCGGGAGATCCTCGGCGAACTGAAGATGGAGGTCGCCCGGCATCCCACCGATGACGGGCTGTGCCGGGAACTGGTTCTGGCCCTCTACCGCGACGGTCGGGTCGACGAGGCCAACCGGGCCTGCCAGGCCGGACTGTCGGCACGACACGAGCTGGGACTGGAGTCCCCGCTGCTGCGGCGGATGCAGGAGGACGTGCTGCGGGGAGCACCGTCGCTGACCTGGCGGCCGCCGCGGTCCCTGCACCGGCCTGCCGTCGTGACAGCGCCCACCCGCGGGGGCAGCTCCCTGCCGCCGGACATCGAGGAGTACACCGGGCGGGACACCCTGCAGGCCCACGCGCTGGCCCTGCTCACCGACTCCGCGGCGCTCGCCCGGGGCACGGTGGCCATCGCGTTCGCCGGCAAGGCCGGGACGGGCAAGACGGCGCTGGCCGTGCACGTCGCACACCAGGTCCGCGCGCACTTCACCGACGTGTTGTACGTGGACCTGCGGGGCACCAGCCGACCCCTTGAACCCACCCGGGTGCTGATCCGGTTCGTCCAGGCCCTCGGGGTGAGTCGGGCCGCGGTCCCGGCCGACCCCGACGATCTCGTCGAGATGTACCTGCAGCTGCTGTCCACCCGCCAGGTGCTGGTCATCCTCGACAACGCGGAGAACGAGGCGCAGCTGCGCCCGCTGATGCCGTCGAGCCCGGGCTGCGCGGTGCTCGTCACCAGCCGGCCACGGCTGTCCGGGCTGACCATGCCCTGCCGGGTGCTGGATGTCCTGATCCCGGACGACGCGGTGCTGCTGTTGGAGCGGGTCGTCGGCGCGGAGCGGGTGGCCATGGAGGAGAAGGCCGCCCGCGACATCGTCGGGCTGTGCGGCTATCTGCCGCTGGCGATCCAGATCGCCGGGCGCAAGCTCGCCGCACACCCGTACTGGCGGCTGTCGCGGATCGTGAAGCGTCTCGAGGCGGAGCGTAACCGGCTGTCCTGGCTCGAGCTCGGCGACCTGGAGATCCGGGCCAGCTTCCAGCTCAGCTACGACGGCCGGCGCCCGGACGAGCAGCCGGCGTTCCGCCTGCTCGCGCTGCCGGCGGTCAGCGACTTCACCGCCTGGGCCGCGGCCGCGGTGCTGGGCGTGGAGGTGGACGAGGCCGAGGACATCGTTGACCGGCTCGTCGACGCGCAGTTGCTGGAACGGCGCGGTCCGGACCCCAGCGGCATCGAGCGATACGGCTTCCACGACCTGCTACGCGTGTTCGCCCGCGAAAAGCTGGCCGAGCATGCGGCCGAGTCGGCACCCGGACCCTCGACCGGGCAGCCGACCGGGCCGTCCCCCGCGGGCGGTTCCGTGGGTGGGGGACGACCCGAAGGTGGCGGCAACCGGAATATCACCGACAGCGACGTCCCCACCGCAACCACGGTCGCGGGTCGCGCCGCCCCGGCGCCGGTGCGTCTTCCGGCCGAACACGCTGCGGCGCTCGAGCGCGTGCTGTACGCCTATCTGGTGATGCTGCGTGCGGCGGTCGGCGCCTTCAGCCCCGGTGGGGTGCCGGCACTGAAACCGATCGGGGACGTCCCGGCCCGGATCATCGCCCGCGGACCCGAGAGCACCGGTGGCACCGCGCTCGCCGAGCTGACGCACCGGCCGCTGGGCTGGTTCGCCGCCGAGCGGTCGAACCTGCTCGCCCTGATGGAACAGGCCCATGCCGCGGGCCTGGATCAACCGACCTGGCTGCTGGCCGCCGAGGCCGCCGACTTCTACCTGTTCGGTGCGCACTGGTCGGACTGGGACCGCTCGCACGAGCTGGGCCTGGCCGCGGCCCGGCGTGGCGGCGACCGGCAGGCCGAGGCGGAGCTGCTGACCAACCTCGGCGAACGGGAGATGACCCTGGCCTTCGAGGAGGCGTTCTGGCGGCTGGATGCCGTCGGCAGCGATCCGGGAGGGCAGCCCGCCGTGGCCGTCGACCGGCGGGCGGCCGACCATCTGGCCCTGGCCACCGCACGGTTCAGCCGGGCCCGGGAGATCCTCGCCGGACTCGGGGCGGAGCTCGGCGAGGCCCGGGCCGTGCGCGGGCTGGGCAGCGCCTGCCGCGGCCGGGGGGAACAGACCAGTGCGGTGGAGCACTTCGAGGCGGGGCTGGCCACGATGCGTCGCACCGGTGCCCGCCGGGCGGAGGCGGAGACCCTGGTGAGCCTGGCCATGGCACATGGCGACCGCGGCGAACTCCCCGACGCCATCACCTGCCTGACGTTGAGCCTGATGATCGCACGGGAACTGGCCAGCCGTCCGCTGCAGGCCCAGGCCCAGCGCCGCCTCGGCGACCTCTACCGGTACCAGCACCGACCCGAGCAGGCGCTGACCGCCTACAACGAGTGCCTGCCGATGCTCGCGGAGCTGCCCGACCCGGTGTGGGAGCCGCGGGTGCTGGTCCGCCGCGGGGACATCCTCGCGGAGCTCGGTGACCAGCCCGCGGCCCGGCGGTCCTGGCAGCAGGCCGTCACCCTGCTGCGCGAACGCGGGTCCACGGAGCTTGCCGCGGCCGAACGGCGGCTGTCCGCGCCGATGGCCGTCGAACCGGCCCAGTTCACCGGTGGACGGCTGCTCGGCGCCTTCGACCCGGCGGGTTTCGCGGCCCGGGTCGCGGGTTCCCGGCGCAGCGTACGGGTGTTGAACACCTGGACGGACCTGGTCATCGCGCCATACCGGGACACCTTCGCCAACGCCCTGCAGACCGCCGTCGCCGCCGGCGCCATCGTGCAGATCCTGCTGCTCGACCCGGACTCCCGGGCGGCGCGCGACCGTGCCGCCGACCTCGCGCACCGCGTCGACGTGGCCGCGTTGATCCGGATGAACCTGCAGGTCCTCGCCGACCTGCGGGCCCGACTCGACCCGGTCGGGCAGGCCCGGCTCGGGGTACGCCTCTACGCGGAGCAGCCGCTGGCCAGCTTCCACCGGTGGGACACCGGCGCACTGGTGTCGAGTTTCCCGGTCGGGGTCTCCTCGTCCGCGGCCACCCAGCACGAGGCGACGATCTCCTCCACCCTCGTCCAGTTCGTCGAGCAGTACTTCGACCGGCTGTGGGCCCCGCCCGGCAGCATCTCGCTGGACGACTACCTGCGGGTGCCCCTGCGGGTGTCTCCGGCCGACGCCGACCTGCTCGACCTGCGCTGCGCCTACGTCCGCATCGACAGCGGCGTCTACCTGCACTCCCCGGAGCTGCACGAGCTGCTGCGCGGCGGCCCCGACGGGCTGATCGCCACCCTGCCCCCGGTCGGTGCCCATCCGTTGGGAGCCGACGGGCACTGGCGCGTGGTGCCGCTACGCGGCAACGACGGGGCCGAGACCGTGGCCGCGGCCTTCACCCGCAAGTACGGCACGGTCCACGACGACCTGCTGCGCCTGACGTCGATGCGGGTACGCGGATCGGAGGAGATGCGCGGGTGACCGGAACAAGCACGACCAGTCCGCCCGGCCCGGCGGGGGCCGGCGCACCGCTGGTGACGGTCGATTTCTGGCGGGTTCCCCGCCGCCGCGTCGGGCATGCCGTGGCCCGAGTGGCCACCGACCGTTCGGCCCTGCGCCAGATCAGTGGGCTGCGGTTCGCCAAGCTGTTGGGCACGGGGGCGGCGAGCAGCCTCGGGATGCGCGGAGCCGACCCGCGGCAGTGGGCGATGGTCGCGGTCTGGGAGACCCCGTCGGCAGCGCGCTCGTTCGAACGCTCCGCCCCGATCCGGGCCTGGGCGGCGCTCGCCGAGGAACGCTGGCGCATCGATCTGCATCCGGTGTCGTCGCGGGGCCGGTGGTCGCGCCGCGAACCGTTCGGCGACCCGGCCGCCGCGCACTGGCCCGCCGCCCCCGACGACAGCCGGATCGCGGTGATCACCCGGGCCCGGCTCGCTCCCCGCCACACCCTCACCTTCCGACGGGCCGTGCCGGCGGTGGTCGCCGACCTCGCCCAGGCCGAGGGCCTGATGTTCTCGGCCGGCATCGGGGAGGCCCCGGTGGGGCTGACCGGGACGTTCAGCCTCTGGCGGGACACCGCCGCGCTGCGGCGGTTCGCCTACGGCCGGCCGGCGCACGCCGAGGTCGTGCGGCGCACCCCGGAGGTCGGCTGGTACAGCGAGCAGCTGTTCGCCCGCTTTGCGGTGCTCGCCTCCCGCGGCACGCTCGGCGGACGCGATCCGCTACTGCACCTGACGCCCGATCCCGGGTTGACGGTCCATTGAAGATCGGCGACCGGGCGGCCCCAGCCCGCCCCGCGGACGGCCGTCGTTGACGTCGCGTTGACGGCGGTTCGGCACGGTGGACCCATCCGACGGGCCACCGGGCCTTGCACATCCGCGTGCCGACGCGGCACACCCCCGCAGTGCCGATGAGCGCGCCCCCGACGAACCGGGATGAAGCACATCGCATGTTGACGTCTCGCGATCAGACACATGCAGCCGCGTCCGACCACCGACGGGTCCTGATCTCCACCGCGCTGGGCCCGCGGGTCGCCGGCCGACTTGCCCACATCCCGGCCGTGACACTGCGACCCGAGCTCGCCGGCAGTCCGGCGGGTCTCCTTGATGCGGTGGTCGCACTGCGCCCGCACACGTTGGTGGTCGGGGCGAACGCGGTCGATGCCACCACGTTGACCCGGTGGGCGATGGCGGTCCGGCGGACGGACGACCGCCGTCCGCTGCTGCTGGTGCGCCGTGGCACGTCGCTGGCCGCCATCGATCTCGGCGTCGCCGCCCAGCTCGCCATCACCGTGCGCAACACCCCTGAGGTGAACGCGCGCCACGTCGCCCAGTTCGTCGTCGACCAGCTGTTTCCCGGCGGCGAAGCAGCGGCCGGCGGAGTGCAGGCCGGCGAGGTGCAGGACGGCGAGGTGCAGGCCTGCGGTGGGCCGGCGGTGCTGGGACTCGTGGGTGCCGGCAACATCAACGGCCGGGTGGCCCGGGCGGCCGTCGCCCGGGAGCACCAGCTGGTGGTCTGCGCGCCGTCGCTGGTGACCGACCCGTCCGCGGTGGCCGGCTGGGCCCGGCGGCACCGCCTGCCGCTCGAACGGATCCGGGTCGTACCGTCTGCCGACGACGTGTTCGAGGCCGCGCACGCCGTCAGCATCGCCGTGCCACTCACCCACTCCGGCGCCTGGGCCAGTGCCGACCTGCTGGACGCGGCCCGGCTCAAGGCGTTCGGCGGCAACCGGCTGATCTGCGTCAGCGAACCCGAGATCTGGACGGCACAGGCCCTGCTCGACGCCTACGACCGGCGCGACCTCACCGTCGTGCTGGACAACGCCCCCCGACTGCTCGCCGCCGTCCACACGCTGCTCGCACCCCGGGTCAGGGCCGACGGCGGCGCCCTGCGCCCCGGTTTCACCCTGTGCTCGGCGGCCATGCGCTCCCCGGCCTGCGAGGCGGATCTCGACCAGGCCGTGCTCGCTGCCGTCGGCCGCGCCGACCTGGATGATCTGGCCGGGGCGGAGTTGTTCCCCCGGCCGGTCCCGGCACCTGCCAACGCGACCGCCGCCACCGGTGCGGTCCCGACCGCCACCGTTCCGGCTGCTCGCACAACGGCTGCTCGCACAACGGCTGACCGTGCGGAGGCTGACCGTGCGGACACGCCGGACGTGGTGGTCGTCGGTGCCGGGATCGTCGGCCTGACCACCGCCCTGCTGCTGCGAGCACAGGGGCATCGGCGGATCCTGGTGCTCGATGCCGCCCCGGCCGACCGGAGCGACCCGACCCGACAGGGCACGACGTACGGCGGGGCGAACGCGCGCCACCTGTCCGCGACCGAGACCCTGCCGCAGACCGATCTGAGTCGTCTCGACGTCCTGGCCCGCTCCCCCGCCGCGCTCGGCTGGGCGCTGCGTGATCGGGCCACCCTGGATCCGGTCGAGGCGGCCTGGGCGCAGGCGTTCGCCGAACGTGCCGACCAGCCCGGTCTGCACGCCACCGCCGAGGACCTGGTGATCGCGCTGAACCGACTCGGCCTGCGTGGCTGGTCCCATCTGTTCGCCCCGGCCGAGGGTGGTACAGGCTGGCTCGAAGGGCTGCGCCGCGACGCCCGGCTCACCCGGGTCTACCTGGGTGCCGCCGACCTCGACGCGGGTGAACGGCTGCAACGGCGGGCCGGTGGCGACGTGGCCCGGCTGACGCCTGACGCGCTCGACCGCGACTGGCCCGGGCTCGGGCACACCGTGCCACTGCCAGGCGGCCCGCGGACCATCGCGGGGGCGGTCGAGGTGGACGGCTACGCCGTCAACATCCACGATCTTGCTGGTCGGCTGTCCCGGCGGCTCGTCCAGCTTGGCGTCGAGGTACGGGCGGCTGCCCGGGTACGCAGCCTCGAGGCGGCCGGGAACGGGGTGCGGCTGACGCTTGCGGATGGCCGGCCGGTCCGCGCGGGGCGGGTTGTCGTCACCGTGGGTGGGCGGGATCT
Source organism: Frankia sp. R82 (assembly GCF_023716925.1). Classification (GTDB taxonomy): domain Bacteria; phylum Actinomycetota; class Actinomycetes; order Frankiales; family Frankiaceae; genus Frankia. Next base: position 17,336 of record NZ_JAMQQG010000291.1, on the reverse strand, counting down.
GGCCGAGCTGTGCGGATCCGACTGGCCGGGCGCCGGGGCCGTCCACCAGATGCTGGGGGTGTCGGTGACCCTGCCGAACCCGGGGCTGCACCGACCGGTGAAGATCCACGCCGGTGATCCGCTCGGCGTGATGAACGTGACGCTCTCCCCCGACGGGACCCTCATCCACGTCAGCGCCGGATTCGGCTACCTGGGACTGGCCGCCCGGGACGCCGCCCCGGTCGCCCTCGGCATCGCTCAGCTGCAGGACATCGTCCTGACGGCGCTGCACGGCCTGTTCCCCACCCTCGGCGGGTCCGACGTGCGCGACATCCGCGTCTGCGAGCGCCCGGCCACCCCGGACGGGCTACCGCTGGTCACCACGCTTCCCGGCCATGCCGGCCGGGTGGTGATCGCCGCGGGTACCAACGCCGGCGGTACGGTGCAGGCTCCGGCGATCGCGATGTTGGCTGCCGACCTGCTCCGGGACGCTGCGCGCTGCGCCGGGCTCGCCATGGTCGGCGACCGGGTCGGCCTGCCACCCATCCCGGAGAAAACGCCCTGCGCGGCAGACTGACGACGTTACGTAGCAGGCACTCCTGTCGGCCGGCGTCCTCGGTGATGGCCGCGTTATCGTCAGGCGATGTGAGGATGCGCCCTGGCCCGCTGGCCCACCGGTACCGCTCGAAGGGCCTGTTCGGTGCCGGTCGGTGCGGGCAGGTCGCAGGGCGCGGACAGGAGGCGACACCGGTGACCGACGTGGACGTCAGTGTGGTCCGGTGGTCATCGAGCCGTATGCGGGCCCGACTCGACGACGTCATCGGGGTGTACAAGGCGGCCTTTCTCGACCTGCACGAGCCCGACCCCGTCCGGGCCGCCCGTGACCGGGCGCATCACGCGCGCCGCCACTTCGACCGACCGGACCTGCGCGCCGTCGCCGCCGTCACCCCGGACGACACCCTCGTCGGCATCGCCTACGCCCTGCCCGGCCTGCCCGGCCAGTGGTGGCACGACGTCGTCGTCGACGCACTCACCGCCATCTCCCCGAGTTCGGCCCGGTACTGGCTGGACGACGTCCTGGAGGTCGTCGAGCTGCACGTGCTGCCCGCCTACCAGGGCCGCACCCTGGGCCGTCAGCTGCTGCGCGAACTGCTGCGGGACGCACCGCAGCGCACCGCGGCGCTGTCCGCCCTGGAACCGCACGGCAGCCGCGCCCGCCGGCTGTACGACAGCGAGGGCTTCGTCCCGCTGCTCAGCGACTTCCGGTTTCCCGGCACCCTGACCCCCTACGCCGTGCTCGGCAAGGAGCTGGGCCCGGCCACGGACCCCGCCGACGACGAGCGCGCCCCGGGCACCGGCCAACCCACGTCCGTGCGCTGATGTCCGGCCGGCATGGGGCCGGTCTGGTGTGGCCGCTGGTCGTGGCCACGGTGGCGGCGCAGATCGCCTACCCGGTGCTGCCCGACCGCGCGCTCGACGCCCTCACCGTCATCATCGTGGTGCTGTTCTTCCTCGCCTCCGCCACGCACGCGGCGACCTCCCGCGGGTGGGTCTGGACCACCGGCTATCTGGCCATCGCCGTGGGCGGCGGGCTGGCCGTGGAGATCCTCGGGGTGCACACCGGCATACCCTTCGGCCATTACACCTACGGGGCGTCGCTGGGCCCGCATGTCCTCGGGGTCGTCATGGTGATCCCGTTGGCCTGGGCGATGATGGCCTACCCCGCGTACGTCCTGGTTCGACGGCACCGGCGGGCCCCCGGCCGGGCCGCGGTGGTCGGGGGGCTGATCCTGGCCGCCTGGGATCTGTTCCTCGACCCGCAGATGGTCGATGCCGGCCACTGGACCTGGGCCCCCGGGGGCGGGCCGGCCCTCAACGGCATTCCGATCTCGAACTTCCTCGGCTGGCTGCTGGTCGGCACCGTCATGACCGGCGTCCTGCTCGCCCTGCCCGAACGCGACCGCAGCCCCGGACCCGAACCCGGGTCCGGGTCCGGGTCCGGGTCCGATCGGGCTCCCCTGGTCCTGCTGGCCTGGACCTACCTGTCGTCGGTGCTGGCGAACCTCTCCTTCTTTGGCCGTCCGGGCGTCGCGGCGATCGGGGGCGCCGCCATGGGCGCGGCCCTTTTGCTCGCCCTGCGCCGCTGGCGCTGCGACGAGTCCGCCGCCGGTGAGCCGGTCGGGCCGCAAGGGCACCGGTGAGGCTTCGGACACGGCTGGGCCGGCCGCCGACGGCACGACGGCACCCGTGCGCGGCCTCTGCTGCCGCGACGGTCGCGGTGCGGTCGGCGGCGCTGGCCGCGGTGGGCATCGCCGTGCACACGGCGGTCAACGCCCGGCTGCTGCGGACCGCCCCGCCGGCCGGGACCGTCACCGAGGCGGTCTCGGTGCTCCTGCCGGTCCGCGACGAGGCCGCCCACCTCGACGACTGTCTCGCGGCACTGCTCGCCACCACCGGGGTGCCCCGACTGGAGATCGTCGTCTACGACGACGGGTCCACCGACGGCACCGACCGACTCCTCGCCGCCTGGGCGCGCCGCGACCGCCGTGTCGTCGCCCTGCGTGGCGAGGCGCCGCCGTCCGGCTGGCTTGGTAAACCGCATGCCTGTGCGCGGGCTGCGGCCGTCGCGCGCGGCAGTGTGTTCGTCTTCGTCGACGCCGATGTGCGGCTGGCCCCGGACGGGCTGGCCCGGGCCGTGCTGCTGCTGCGGGCCAGTGGCCTCGACCTGGTTTCGCCGTACCCGCGCCAGGAGGCGCTGGGGGTCGCCGAACGGCTCGTCCAGCCGCTGCTGTCCTGGCTGTGGCTTGCCCTGCTGCCGCTGCGCGTCGCCGAGCGAAGCCCGCGCCCGTCGCTGTCCGCGGCCGGCGGGCAGTTCCTGTGCGTCGATGCCGTCGCCTACCGCCGGGCCGGCGGGCACGCCGCCGTACGCGACCAGATCATCGAGGACGTCGCCCTGTTGCGGGCAGTCAAACGCGCCGGTGGACGAGGGGTCGTCGTCGACGGCACGCCGCTGGCCGCCAACCGGATGTACCCCGACTGGCCGTCCCTGCGCGACGGCTACGCCAAGTCGCTGGCCGCAGCCGGTGGCAGCCCGGCCGCCAGCGCCGCGCAGGTCGGCCTGCTCGGCTGGCTGTACGTGCTGCCGGCGCTGGCCGCACTGCGCGGACGGCCCGCCGGGGTCATCGGCTACCTCGCCGGCGTCGTCAGCCGGACGATCGCAGCGCATCGGACCGGTGGCCGCCGCTGGCCCGACCCGCTCGCCCATCCGGTCTCGATCGGCCTGCTCGGTTACCTGACCGCGGTGTCCTGGTGGCGCCGCCGTCGCGGCCAGGCCACCTGGAAGGGCCGCCCGGTCATCGCATCCACCGATCGGTGGATGGCCGGGGTCCACCCGAGGGAGCGCCCGGAACAGCCGCCCGGGTGATGTCGGCACCCGCGGTCCCGCGAGATCGTCGGAGGCGTCCACGGCGGTGCGACAGGCGGTGTGACGCCCACGGCGGTGCGCGGGAGGTGCAGGGCAGTGACGGTGATCGAGGTGGTGGGCCTTCGGAAGGCCTACGGGGAGCGGGTCGCGGTGCGCGACGTGTCGTTCGCCCTCGACGAGGGCGAGATCTTCGGCCTGCTGGGGCCGAACGGCGCGGGGAAGACGACGACGGTCGAGTGCGTCGCCGGGCTTCGGGCACCCGATGGCGGTCGCGTGCGGGTGTTCGGTCATGACCCGCAGCGCGAACGGACGGCGGTGACGGCCCGGCTCGGCGTCCAGTTGCAGGCCAGCGAGGTGCAGCCGAACCTGCGGGTACGCGAGGCGCTGCGACTGTACGCGTCGTTCTATCCCGACCCGGTCGACCCGGACGAGCTGCTGGAGATCCTCGGACTCACCGGGCAGGCGCAGGTGCGGTTCGCGAGACTGTCCGGCGGGCAACGCCAGCGGCTGTCGATCGCGCTGGCACTGATCGGCCGGCCGGCCGTGGCCATCCTCGACGAGCTCACCACCGGCCTGGACCCGGCCGCCCGACGCGACACCTGGGAGCTCATCGCGGCGGTGCGCGAACGGGGGGTGACAGTCCTGCTGGTCACCCACTTCATGGCCGAGGCGGAGCGGCTGTGCGACCGCGTCGCCGTGATCAACGCCGGCCGGGTGGTGGCCTGCGACTCGCCGGCGGCGCTCACCGCTCGACTCGACACCGGTCAGCGCATCCGCTTCGTCCCGTCCGAGCCCGTCGACGACCGCGAGCTCGCCGAGCTGCCCGGCGTCGAGTCGGCCAGTCGCCACGGCGAGGAGATTCTCGTCGTCGGAGGCGGCGAGGCGCTGTCCGTCCTGGTCACGCACCTTGCCCGCCGCGGTGTGCTGGCCCACCGGCTACGGGTCGAACAGCCCAGCCTCGACGACGCCTACCTCGCCCTCACCGCGCACACCTCCTCGAGGAGCACGTCATGACCTCGTCGCTCGTACCGCCCGTCTCCCCCACCACCCCCGACACCCAGTGCCGGCCTCGATCCCGACCGGGACGGCATCCGTTCTGGGCACTCGTGCGGGTCGAGGCGCTGCTGTTCGGCCGGTCCGCCGCCGGCGTCGTCTGGACAGCCCTGATTCCGCCGGCCGCGGTGATCGTCCTCGGCGCCGTACCCGCAACCCGCCACCCCAGCGCGTCGTTTGATGGTCGCAGCCCGCTGGAGACCTGGCTGCCGGTCCTGATGATGTACGAGTTTCTGATGACAGCGGCGAACCTGTTGCCCGCGGTGCTGGCCGGCTACCGGGAACGGGGCATCCTGCGCCGGCTGTCGACCACACCGGTGCCACCGTCGCGGCTGCTCGGCGCTCAGGCCCTGATCTATCTCTCGCTGGCGGCCGTCCTCGACGCGGCGATGCTCGCCATCGCCGTCATCTGCGGTGTGCCGGTACCCGACCAGTTCGCCGGGTTCGTCCTGACGCTGGTGCTGGTTGCGGCGGCCATGCTGGGAATCGGCCTGGTGCTGGCCGCGCTGGCCCCCGGCGAGAAGGCCGCGAACGCCCTGGGTCTGGTGGTGTTCTTCCCGTTGCTGTTCTTCGCCGGTCTGTGGATCCCGCGTTCGCAGATGCCCCCCGTCCTGCGCGACATCAGCGATGTCACCCCGCTGGGCGCCGGCGCCCGTGCCGTGCAGGACTGTCTGGACGGACGCTGGCCCGCGGGCACGGCCCTGCTCGTGCTCGCCGCCTACGCCGCGCTGTGCGCTGTCGTGGCCGCCCGCCGGTTCCGCTGGCAGTGACCCCGCCAGCGGCCACCGCCCCCGGGCACGGTGCGACCATCACCGGTATGGGCGAAACGGCGGTGGTCACCGACCAGGCGGTGGTCACCACGGCGACCAGCGGGTCAGCCGGGGCCGACAGTGCGACGTCGTGGCAGCGGCGGTCCGACCGGATCGCCCGGCTGTTGCTGCTGCCGATGCTCGTCGTGGCGACGCTGCTCAGCCTGATCACCTCGTCCTCCTTCGACGTCTCCCGGGGCCGGGTGGTCGCGGGCCTGGCCCTGGTGCTCGTGGCCGCTGTCTGGTCGGCGGGGATGCTGCGCTACCCGACCGAAGGGATGCCGCCGCGGGTGCGCCGGCTGGTGTTCGTCATCCACAGCACGCTCGGCGGCGTGCTCGTGTGGGTCAGCCCCTGGTTCGGGGTGTTCGCCTTCACCGGGTACTTCTTCGCCGACGAACTCGGCCGCCGCGGCCGGGTGTACGGGTTCGTGACGACCGCGATCATCCTGGCCGCCTCCCAGACCGCCGGTTATCCGAACGGCTCGCCCGTCCACACGGCCAGCTTCCTGATCATGGCCGGGTTCAACGTCATCGCGGTGCTCAGCCTGTCCACTCTGATCAACAAAGTGATCGACCAGAACGTCGAACGTGGCCGGATGATCGCCGAGCTGGCGGAGACGAACCGGCTGCTACAGGTCACGATGCGGGAGAACGCCGGCCTGCACACCCAGCTTCTGGCCCAGGCCCGCGAGGCCGGCGTCACCGAGGAACGAGGACGCCTCGCCGGGGAGATCCACGACACGCTGGCGCAGGGCCTCGCCGGCATCATCACCCAGCTCGAGGCGGCCCGGCGGGCCGAGGACGCCGGCGAGCCGGGCGAGCGATCCCGCCACCTGGAGCTCGCCGACTCGCTGGCGCGGGCGAACCTGGTCGAGGCCCGCCGCTCGGTCCGGGCCCTGCGGCCCGAGCGGCTCGACCGGGCCGGTCTGGCCGAGGCTCTCACCGCCCTGGCCGGCGACTGGACGCGCCGAACCGCGATCCCGGCGCACGTCGTGACCACCGGTGCACCGACCCGCACTTCCACCGAGATCGAGACCGCCGTCTACCGGATCGCCCAGGAGGCCCTCGCCAACGTGGCCAACCACGCCCAGGCCAGCCGGGTCCAGCTCACCCTCAGCTATGTGGACGACACCGTGCTGCTCGACGTCGCCGATGACGGCGCGGGCTTCCGTCCGGCCGCAGACTCCCCGCCCGGCCGGTACGGCCTGACCGGTATGCACCGCCGCGCGCAGGCCCTGGCCGGCTCCCTGACCATCGAGTCCGCCCCCGGCGACGGCACGATCGTGAACGCGATGATCCCGCTCCCGTCGCCGTCCCCACTCCCATCCCCGGCGACGACGCCGGACGCCGCGCGTGACGCTCGTCCCGAGAAGGCACGGGCGTGACCGAGGACATGCCGGGCGGGCCGATCCGACTGCTGATCGTGGACGACCATCCCATCGTCCGGGACGGGCTGCGGGGGCTGTTCACCGGCGATCCGGACTTCGCCGTCGTCGCCGAGGCCGCGGACGGTGCCGAGGCTGTCCGGGTCGCCGAGGCCGTTCGGGTGGACGTCATCCTCATGGATCTGCGGATGCCCGGGACCGGCGGCGTCGAGGCGATCACCGAGCTGCGCCGCCGGAACCATCCGGCCCGCGTGCTCGTGCTGACGACGTTCGACTCCGACCGCGACGTACTGCCCGCGATCGAGGCCGGCGCCACCGGCTACCTGCTCAAGGACGCGCGGCGCGACGAACTCCTGCGCGCCGTACGCGCCGCCCACGCGGGCCGGTCGGTGCTTGCGCCGTCCGTCGCCGGCACCCTGATGAACCGGGTCGGCGCCCGCGAGCCCGATGCGCTCAGCCCCCGCGAACTCGAGGTGCTGCGGCTGGTCGCCGCCGGCGCCACCAACCAGGCCGCCGCCCGCGCGCTGCTGGTCAGCGAGGCCACGGTCAAGACCCATCTCATCCACCTCTACACCAAGCTCGGCGTCCGCGACCGCGCTGCCGCCGTGGCCGTCGCCTACGAACGCGGCATCCTCGGCTGACCGGCCCCGACGACGGCGGCGCCGGGTCGTAGAGTCGCCACCATGGCCCGGGTGGTGGTGATCGGCGCCGGCGTGGGCGGGCTGGCGACGGCGGCCAGGCTGGCCGCCGTCGGCCATGACGTCACCATCTGCGAGCAGGGCACCATGGTGGGTGGCAAGCTCGGGTGGTATGAGCGCGGCGGTTACGGCTTCGACACCGGCCCGTCCCTGCTGACCATGCCGCACGTGTTCGAGGATCTGTTCGCCGCGACCGGCGGCCCACCCGGCCAGGACGAACTCGAGCTGCGGCGGCTCGATCCGATCGCCTCCTACCGGTTCGCCGACGGCACCGTGCTCGCGGCGCACGCCGACGAGCAGGCGTTCGTCGCCGAGCTCGACGCCCGGCTCGGCGCACCGGCCGGCGCGGACTGGCAGCGCCTGGCCGCGCGGGCGGCGCGCGTCTTCAACGCCTCCGAGCAGCCGTTTCTGGCGAGTCCGGTGCGGGCCGGCGGGCTTGCCCGGTTGGCCTGGGCCGCTCCCGGGGACATCCCGGCGGTCGCACCCGGGCGCAGTCTGCGCGGGCTCGGCCGGTCGATGGTGCGCGATCCGCGGCTGCGCCTGATGCTCGACCGCTACGCCACCTACTCCGGCTCCGACCCACGGCGGGCGCCGGCGGCACTGGTGTCGGTCCTGCACGCCGAACGCCGGTTCGGCGGCTGGTACGTGCCGGGTGGGCTGCACCGGCTCGGGGCGGCGGTCGAGGCGCGGGCACGCCGCGGCGGGGCCCGGATCCTGACCGGGACCCGGGTGCGCTCGGTGACGTGCACGCCGGGTGGCCGGGTCGACGGGGTCCGGCTCGCCGACGGGTTCCGGCTGCCCGCGGACGTCGTCGTCGCGAACATCGACGCGGCGGCACTGTACGGCGGGCTGCTTCCCGAGGGCCTCGGCCGGGCCGGCCGGCGGCAGGTCCGACGGGCGAACCGGTCGATGTCGGGGTTCGTGCTGCTGCTCGCCCTGGCCCGACAGGCACCCGGTCCCGGTCCCGGCCGCACCGGCGGCCAGCAGCCGACGGGCAGCCCCACCCGGCTGCCCGCGCAGCACACGGTGACGTTCCCCGCGGACTACGACGCCGAGTTCGACGCGGTGTTCGCCGGGCGCCTGCCGGCCGACCCGACGATCTATCTGCACGCCCCGGACGACCCGGCCTGTGCACCATCGGATGGTGAGGCCTGGTTCGTCCTGGTCAACGCCCCGCCGCACCTGCCCTCGACGGGCGACCCGCGACCCGGCCGTTCGGGGCCCCGCGGTCCGAGGCCCGCCGGTCCAGGACGCGACGGGCCCGGACCGGACGGGGCCGGGCTGGACTGGGATCGGCCGGGACTCGCCGACGGCTATGCCCGGCACGTCCTGGAGCTGCTGGCCGCCCGCGGGTTCGACGTACGGGACCGGCTGCGCTGGTACGAGACGATCACTCCGGCCGATCTCGAGCGGCGCACGGGGAGCGTCGGCGGAGCGATCTACGGAACGGCGTCGCACGGTGTGCGTTCGGCGTTTCTGCGACCGCCGAACGCCACTGCCGTCCCCGGCCTGTTTCACGTCGGCGGCTCGGCCCATCCCGGCGGCGGGCTACCGCTGGTGGCGCTGTCCGCGGCGATCGTCGCCGAACTTGTCGGCCCCGCCTGAGCGGAACCCCTGCGGGGCCGACGGGGCTGGACTGGCGAGACCGAACTACAGACCGGCCCGGACCAGGGCGACGGCCACGACGTTACTCACGTAGCGACCGCCCTTGGTGTCGGTGGGCGCGGTCAGCCGCGGGCCGGCGGTGGCCAGGGACTTACCGTCCTCGGTCACGGCCAGCAGGCTCGCGACGTTCCCGTAGCCAGGGTCGATCTCGGGGAAGGACACCACCGACTCGTAGTTGTCGGCGGCGTGGACGACCACGGCGTAACGCAGTGCGTCGTTCTTCACGTCAGTGCGGAACGACGGCTTCGCCGCCTGCAGGACGTCGTAGAGCAGCGGTCCGGTGTAGGTGTGGGTCTGCGGGCCGGCACCGCTCTGGAAGGTGACGGTCTGGGTGTGCTGCGGGTACCTGGTGGCTAGGTCGTTGACGCTGAGCAGCACCGGATGCGCGATGCGCCCGAGCAGCAGCACCCGACCGGGCGCGGCGGGAACGGCCTTCGCCAGGGCCGCCGCGTCCGAGGCCGCCGGGGCGGCCGGGGCGGGGGTGGCGGCCTGCGCGCCCCAACCGGGCAGCAGGCTGAGGGTGACGGCGGCGGCAAGCGCGAAAACCGCGGCGGCCAGGCGCAGCGGAGACACTCTGCGAACGATCTGCGACAGCATCTTTTCCCGAATCCTTCATCGCGAGTGGGTGCCTCGGGGCCGATCCCACGGCCGTAACCAAGGGCGATCGGCGAAACGAGGGTGCGGCCGGATCGTAGCAATGTGTCCGCAAATTCGGCGATGAACGGAAAAATCCACCGCTGATTCGGATCCGTAATCTGCGACCTCGGTTAGCCTGCGCAAACGCTCAGTACACAAATTAAGATCACGTTCCGTCCGTCCGGGGCGATGCCCGGATCCACCCACGATCAGCGGCCGCCGAGTCCGACCACCACCGGGCCCACCGACCAGGGATCAGGTCGCCGCCCGGGAAAGCCTCATCGCGTGAACAAGACGGGCCATGTGGAGGGCGACACCACGTCCGGGACCTCCCGGGCGGCGGCGGAGGCGGTTACGGCGGAAGAGGCGGAGGCGGTCACGACGACGACGGCGGGGGCGGGGGCGGCGACGCGATGGATGTTCCTGGGGCGGGTGCCACGGGAGGTGGCGCGTCCACGAGGGTGGTGCGGATGGTGACCGCGAGCTGAAGGAAGCCGATCGCGCAGACCGCAGCGGTCCCGATCGCGGCGACGGCGACGGCGGCGCCCGCGAGGCCGGGCACCAGACCGGCCCCCAGCAGACCGACGCCGGTGAGGATCATCCTGGTCGGACGCTCGCCCACAGTAACCACGCCGATCTCACCGAAGCCGGCATTACCGGCCCGGGCCCGGGTGTACTCCAGCAGGCCGAGCAGGCAGCCGGCCGCGACCAGCAGGCCCCCGGGCGCGCCCAGGCACCACAGTCCGACCAGGCACAGCACGTCACCGCAACGGTCAGCGACCGAGTCCAGCACGTAGCCCCAGGCGGTCGAGCGGCCCGTCAGCACCGCCACGGCGCCGTCGACGCTGTCCGCGAGCCCACCGAGAACCAACGCGGCCAGGCCCAGTAGCGGCCAGCGGCCGCCGGCAGCCGCGGCGGGCACGATCAGGCCGGTCAGCGCCACCCCGCCCGCGGTCACCGCGGACGGCGGCACCCCCCGCACCGCCAACGGTCGCGCGACCCGGTGGACGAACGTCAGGAAGGCCCGCACCAGCCACAGCCCCGAGCGGGTGTCATACCCGCCGTGCAGCTGCGACCAGCGAGCGAGGTAGCTGTCAAGGTCGAGGGCGCGGACGGGCTTGGGCACGCTCCCATGAAACAGCCGGGACGGGACGGCAGGCGGGACGTAGAGTCACCAGTAGTGGAGGCGACGTGAGCGAACCGGTAAGCGGAGTGGTCGAGCGCATCGAGGATCTCGATACGGGGACCGTGTTCGCGCCCCACCGAGACCAGGTGATCCTCGCGGTGCGCGTCACCCCGGTGTTCAACGCCCTCGATCTGACCCTGATCACCAGCGTGATCGACGCCGCCAACCAGGCCGGGTTCTCGCTGGCCCGGGAGAAGCTGTTCCGCGACGAGTGGCTGCTGTGCGTGTTCGACTCGTATGCGGCGGTGGTCCCGCAACCGCCGCCTACCTGACGGCCTGGAAGATCTCCCGGGTGGCGCTGGAACGGTTCAGGGTGATGAAGTGCAGGCCGGGCGCCCCGCCGTCGAGCAGGCGGCGGGACAGGTCGGTCGCCACCTCGATGCCGACGGCACGCACCGCGGCCGGGTCGTCCGCGATGGCCTGCAGGCGGGCCACCAGGTCGGGCGGGAGGGCGGCACCGGACAGCTGCGCCATCCGCACGATCTGCGACACGTTGGTCACCGGCATGATCCCCGGGATGATCGGCTTGTCGCAGCCGAGCGCGCGGACCCGGTCGACGAGACGGAAGTAGTCGTCCGCCCCGAAGAAGAACTGGGTGATGGCGTAGTCGGCCCCGGCGTTGAACTTGCCGACCAGGTGCCGGGCGTCGGAGTCCAGGTCTGGCGAGCGGGGGTGCTTGTCGGGGAAGGCAGCGACGCCGACGCAGAAGTCCCCGGCCGCCCGGACCAGGCTGACCAGTTCGCTTGCGTACTCCAACCCCTGCGGGTGGGCCGACCACGCCCCCTGCGGATCGCCCGGCGGGTCACCGCGCAGCGCCAGCACGTTACGCACCCCGGCGCCGGCGTAGTTGCCGATCACCTGACGCAGCTCAGCGACGGAGTGGTTGACCGCGGTGAGGTGCGCGATCGGAGTGAGCGTGGTCTCGGTGGCGATCCGCTCGGTCACCCGGATCGTGCCGTCCCGGTTGGACCCGCCGGCACCGTAGGTGACCGAGACGAAGGACGGACGCAGCGCCTCGATCTGGCGCAGTGCCGTCCACAGGTGCCGCTCCCCGTCCGGGGTCTTCGGCGGAAAGAACTCGAAGGAGAACGACGGTAGCCCCGCGGTGAGAAACTCGGCCATCGTCGTCGGTCGCGCGCTCACACTCCGAACCGCCGTCATCCTCCGAGCGTAGCCCGCCTGGGACCACACCCGGAAACAGGCCCCCATGGGCCGCACCCGTCAGGCGAGCAGGGCAGGTGGCCAGGGGGCAGGTGGTCAGGGGGCAGGTGGGCCGGTCGTCAGATGGGCAGGGGCCCCAGCGGGGCGGTGATGCCGACCTGCACCCGGCCGGAGACCGTGCGGGTCACCACCCGGTGCGCGGCGCCGGGCACCGCGGTGAGGTTCAGCTCGACGCCGCGCGGGTCGCCGGACTCCACGGCGACGTCGTAACGCTCGTCCGGGAGCATCACCGTGACCAGGCCGGTGTCGCTCTGCGCATGGACGTCCCGCGGCGGGCGGCTGAAGTGCAGGTTCACGTCACCGTCGCGGCTACGGGCGGCGACGGGGCCGGCGCCGAGTTCCCGGCCGGCGATCGTGCCGTCCCGGGTGACCAGCGACAGCTCTCCGCCGACCCCCCACAGGGTGATCTCGCCGGTGAACAGCTCGGCCCGCACCCGGGTGCCGGGCGGCACCTGCAGCCGGACCCGCACCTCGCTGCGGCGGCCGTCGATGCGCAGCACCGACCCGACCGTCGTCACCGTCGGTGCCGCCCGGCCGGGCCGGCGGCGGACGGTGAGCTCGGCGCGGACGTCGCCGCGGTCCCGATCGGCCACCTCTATCCGGCCTGTGGCCACCATCAGCTCGACTGCGTCGATACCGTCAGCGGTGTGGACGAGTTCGGCAGGTGGCAGCCGCAGCAGGGACAGACCACCGATCGCGGCGGCCAACAGGATGACGGCGATCACCACGACGAGCGTGTCGAACACGGGCACACCGCACGGTACCCCGGCCGCCGATGACCGATGTCCGCCCTCGGGTGTCCGCCGTACTGCGCCGGTTCCTCGCCGATCGGGGGGCCATGCTGGCGGCCATCGACCCCGGGCTCGCGCCGTTCGTCGAGATGGCCGAGCAGGTGCTGCTCGGCGGCGGCAAGCTGCTGCGTCCGGCGTTCTGCTACTGGGGCTGGCGGGGCGCCGGCGGGTCGGACGGCGCCGAGATCGTGACGGCCGCCGCATCCCTGGAAGTGCTACATGCCTGCGCGCTGGTGCATGACGACCTGATGGACGGTTCGCCGCTGCGCCGCGGCCGGCCGAGCGCGCACCGCAGCCTCGCCGCGGCCCATCGTGCCCGCGGGCTGCCCGGGGACAGCGACCGGTTCGGCCAGTCCGCCGCGGTTCTGCTCGGTGACCTGTTCCTGAGCTGGGCGGACGACCTGCTGATGGCCAGCGGGCTGGAGCCGGCGGCGCTGCTGCGGGCCTGGCCGACCTATGCCCGGATGCGCACCGAGCTCGTCGCCGGTCAGTACCTCGACCTCACCGGTCATCCCCTGGACCTCGACACCGACGAGACGTTCGGCGCCGCCGGCCGGCCGCTGCGCCCGGACGACCGGCGGCCCGGCGGCGAGGGGGGAACGCCGTCGGTGCGGATCGGGCGGATCGCCCGGTACAAGACAGCCGGATACACCGTGATCCGCCCGCTGCAGCTCGGTGCGCTGCTCGCTGGCGGGTCACCGGATCTGGTGGCGGTCTATGCGGCCTTCGGGGGGCCGCTCGGCGAGGCGTTCCAGCTGCGCGACGACATCCTGGACCTGTTCGGCGACCCGATGGTGACCGGCAAGCCCGCCGGGGAGGACCTGCGCAACGGCCGACCGAACGCACTGCTCGCGCTCGCTGCCCGGCAGTCGGACGCGGCCGGACTGCGGGCCCTGTTCGACCGGCCCGACCTGCCTGCGGCACTCGAGCAGGCCCGCACGTTCGTGGCGGACAGTGGTGCGCTCGACCTCGCCGAGCAACGCATCGCGTCCTGCACCGCCACGGCGATCGCCGCCCTGACCGCGGCCGGCGAGGTCGGGACGGTCGGGATGGCTGGGACGGCCGGGGCGGCCGGCCTTGACGCCACGACCGTCGAGGCGCTGACCCACCTCGCCACCGCGGCCACCGCCCGGGCACAGTGAGCGCGACACCGCGGCCACCGGGCCCGGTGGCACGGGCAGCTGGGAGGCGGGGCTGATGCGCACGGTGCAGGGACCGACAGACCACGTCGTCATCGTCGGTGCGGGCCTGGGTGGGCTGTCGGCGGCGCTGCGCCTGGCCGGTGCCGGGCGTCGGGTCACCGTGCTCGAACGGGACGCGACCCCAGGTGGGCGTGCCGGTGTGCTCACCCTGGGCGGTTACCGGTTCGACACCGGGCCGACGGTGCTGACGATGCCGGAGCTGCTCGCCGACGCGCTGGACTGCGTGGGTGAGCACCTCGAGGACTGGTTGACGCTCACCCGCCTGGACCCGATGTACCGGGCGTTCTTCGCCGACGGCTCGTCGCTGGACGTGCGGGCCGACCCCGCCGACACCGCCGCGGAGATCCGCGCGCTGTGCGGACCGGCGGAGGCGGCCGGGTTCGAGCGTTTCGTCGAGCTCGTGACCGCGATGTTCCGCGTCCAGTTCGCGCACTTCATCGACGCTCAGGTGGACTCGCCGCTGACGTTGGTGCGCCCGGCGCTGGCCCGCCTCGCCGCCCTCGGCGGGTTCCGCCGGCTCGACCCGGTCGTCCACCGGCACCTGCGTGACGAGCGGACCCGGCGGCTGTTCTCCTTCCAGGCGATGTACGCGGGCCTGGCCCCGCACGACGCGCTGGCGCTCTACGCGGTCATCTCGTACATGGACTGCGTCGCCGGGGTGTACCACCCGCAGGGCGGGATGCACGCCGTCCCCGAGGCGCTGGCCGGTGCGGCGACCAAACACGGAGTGACCCTGCGTTATGACACGACGGTCACCCGGGTGGAGGTGCGCGGCGGACGGGCGGTGGCCGTGCACACCGCGCAGGGCGAACGGGTGCCGGCCGACGTGGTCGTGCTCAACCCGGACCTGCCGATCGCCTACTCCGAGCTGCTGCCACCAGGAACGGCGCCACGCCGGCTGCGGCGGCTGCGCTACTCCCCGTCCTGCTTTCTGCTGCTCGCCGGGGCCCGGGCGGACTACCCGCACACCGCGCACCACACCATCCACTTCGGCCAGGCCTGGCGGCGCACGTTCGCGGAGATCATCGACCGCGGGGAGCTGATGAGCGACCCGTCGTTTCTGGTCAGCACCCCCTCGCGCAGCGATCCGACGCTGGCCCCGGCCGGCGGGCACGCCTGTTACGTGCTGTTTCCCACCCCGAACCTCACCGCGGGCCTCGACTGGTCGGTGCTCGGCCCGCGCTACCGCGACGAGGTCGTCGCCACCTGCGAACGGCGGGGTTATCCGGGGTTCGGCGCGGCCATCGAGGTGGAGCAGGTCACGACACCCGCGGACTGGCGGGCCCGCGGGATGGCGGCGGGCGCGCCCTTCGCCGCCGCCCACACACTGGGGCAGACCGGCCCGTTCCGCCCGGGCAACCTCGCGCCGGGCCTGGCCAACGTGGTGTTCACCGGCAGCGGTACCCGCCCGGGGGTCGGCGTGCCGATGGTGCTCGTCTCCGGACGCCTCGCCGCCGAGCGCGTTCTCGGGCCGCAGTCCGGTTACCGTTCCCGCGCCCTGCGCTGAGATGCACAAACCCGCCGCCACTGTCGTCGACGCTGCGCTGACCGGCCCTCGACACCGGGCCAGCACTCGGCGACCCCGAACCGATTGTTCCTGAACACGGGGTTAGAAGACCCTTGGGACCTCGCCGTGCCGACTCGGTAGGTCCCCCATTTCGGCACGGGGCTGGGAGAATACCGGCATGGACGATGGGCGCAGCCCGGCCGGCCTCGCGGCACCGGACACCACGACGGACGCGGCGTTGCTCGAACGCGCCCTGTTCGAGATCAAGAAGGTCATCGTCGGGCAGGACCGGATGGTCGAACGGATGCTCGTCGCGCTGCTCGCCCGGGGGCACTGTCTGCTCGAGGGTGTGCCCGGCGTGGCGAAGACGCTGGCCGTACAGACTCTGGCGACGGTGGTGGGCGGCTCGTTCGTGCGCATCCAGTTCACCAACGACCTGGTCCCGTCCGACATCGTCGGCGCGCGGATCTACCGGGCCACGAGTGAGTCGTTCGACGTCGAACTCGGCCCGGTGTTCGCGAACTTCGTGCTCGCCGACGAGATCAACCGGGCGCCGGCGAAGGTGCAGTCGGCCCTGCTGGAGATCATGTCGGAGAAGCAGGTGTCCCTGGGTGGGGTCACCCATCCGCTGCCACGGCCGTTCCTGGTGCTGGCCACCCAGAACCCGATCGAGTCCGAGGGTGTCTATCCGCTGCCCGAGGCCCAACGCGACCGGTTCCTGATGAAGGTGACCGTGCCCTACCCGAGCCCGGCCGAGGAGCTGGAGATCGTGCGTCGGATGGGCGTGCGCCCGCCCGTGCCCGAACCGGTGCTGGACCCGGCGAAGCTGCTGCGGCTGCAGGAACGGGCGGACAACGTGTTCGTCCACCATGCGATCGTCGAGTTCGCGGTGAACCTGGTGCTCGCCACCCGCGCGCCGGAGCAGGCGGGCCTGCCGGAGCTGCGCGGCCATCTCGCCTACGGCGCCTCACCGCGGGCCTCTCTCGGCCTGATCGCCGCCGCCCGCGCCCTCGGCCTGCTGCGTGGGCGCGACTACGTGGTCCCAGACGACGTCGTCGCCGTCGCCATGGATGTGCTGCCGCACCGGCTGGTGCTGTCCTACGAGGCGCTCGCCGAGGGCCTGTCCGCCGACGCGATCGCCGCGCGCATCGTCGCCTCCGTCGTCGCGCCGCAGGTCGCACCGCGCCAGCAGGCCCCGTATCCGACCGGCGGCCCGTACACCGGTCCGCACACCGGCGGTTGGGGCACCAACCCACGGTCGGGCTTCCCGGAGTACCTCGAGCAGGGCCCGGTCGCATGACCGCTGGCACCGACCCGGTCGTCGAGCGGACCCTGCGCCGCCTCGAGCTCACCGTGCTGCGCCGCCTCGACGGCATGCTGCTGGGCGACCATCTCGGTCTGCTGCCCGGCCACGGCAGCGAGAAGGCGGAAAGCCGCGAGTACACCGTCGGCGACGACGTGCGCCGGATGGACTGGGCGGTCACCGCCCGCACCACCGTCCCGCACGTACACGACCTCATCGCCGACCGGGAACTGGAAACCTGGGCGCTGGTCGACCTGACCGCCAGCACCGAGTTCGGCAGCGGCCAGCTGGACAAACGCGACCTGGCGATCGCCGCGACCGCCGCCGTCGGTTTCCTCACCGCCCGTACCGGCAACCGGATGGGCGCAGTTGCCCTGACCGGGTCCGGAACGAAGGCGTACCCGGCCCGGCCCGGTCGCGCCGGCCTGCGGGCGCTGCTGCGCGCGCTGCTCACCACGCCCCGCACCGCCCACGACC
>NZ_JAMQQG010000290.1 GCF_023716925.1 Frankia sp. R82 | reverse complement strand
CCCGGGCCCCGCCGCGGCAGGCGTCCGCCGGGCCGGCCCGCGCCGCGATCGTCGCCACGGTACTGGCCCGGCTGGGGGATACTCGTTCCTCCGGACCGGGCGCGGCCATGGCCGCCGGCCAGCCGACCGCCGCCGACAGGGCGGGGGTCGAGGCGGCCCTCGGCGAAGCGCAACAACGCGTCGCGGGGGCTATTGTGGCCCTGGCCGACGCGCTCGCCGCGCTGCGCGGGCCCTCGCCGGTGCGGGCGGTGACGGCGGCGTTGGACGAGGCCGGGGTGACGCTCGGTGCCGGCCTGACGGCGCTGTTCGGCGCCTGTGAGCTGCCCGCGCCGGCTGACCTGGCTTGCCAGCTGGCCACCCGGACGCTGGACGCGCTGGGTCCGGACCACTCCCCCGCCTGGCGGGTCGGGCAGCGCAGTGGTCCGGACGGCCACCGTCCATCTCCCGCCCACGCCGCCACACCGGCCCCCGTCCGGGCCGGGCAGCGCTCGGGCTGGACGCCGTCGAGGTCCGGCTGGACGCCTTCAAGGTCCGCGGAGTCGCCGGCCGCCGCGGTCGTCCGACTGATGCGCGAGACCCAGGCATCGGGCGCGGACGCGTTCCGGCTGCTCGTCCGCTACGTCCCGGACTGGTCCGGGACGGACGACCTGCGCCGGGCGGTACTCGCCACCGGGGCCCGGCCGTACTACCGCGCGCTGACCGCGGGGGGTGCTCCCGGAGTCGACCCGCAGCGGCGGCACGCCGTGCTGCGCCAGCTGCTGGCGCTGTACGCCCGGGCCGGGGCGACGGGGAGCGCCGGAGCCAGCAGCGACGGCGAGTTGCGGACCCTGCGCGACGAGCTCGACAGGCGACTCGCACCGGCCGGGACGCGCACCGAACAGCAGGACGAAAGCCGGTCCGGGCGGCTCAGTCCGGCAGCGGCGTTTCTCGCGGCCTGCGGGCCGGGCCGGCCCGACGCCGCCCGGGCCTTCGGCCTGCTCGCGCGACACGTGCCCGACTGGAGCGCGGACCAGGATCTCTATCGCGCCCTGTGCCGCTGGGGCGCGTCCGGAGCAGTCGACGACAGGGCCCAGCCGAGCCGGACCCAGCTGGCGACCGCCGCGGAGCGGTACTTCCACGGGGCCCTGCACGGCACCTGGTCCGACACCGGCGGCCCCCAGCCGGCGGACCTGGAGCGGGTGACCCGCCGCCTGATCGCGCTCTACTTTCCGACCCTGCCCGAGCACGCCCCCCACCCCGAGCGACCCGGGCAAGCCGATCTGCCGGACCGACTCCACCAGCCGGATCGAGCCGAAGGCGTCCGGCTGCGGGCGGCCACCGAGTTTGCCCGCACGGTCGAGGCCTGGATCGTCGCCGCGATCGCCGAGCATGGCCCGAACCGGCGACGGCGCCGCTCGTTCGGGCTGCCCGTGCCGCCCCTCACGTTCACCCTCGCCACCGCCACCTGGGCAGCCCAGCCAGGGCCACGGTGAGGCCGTGCACGGGCTGGGGACAGCGGCGACCGGGCCGGCAGGGCCCCTCCCCGACCGCGCGTCGGGCCGCGCATCCTGGCCGCGGGAGGCCCGCCGGTGCGCCGTATCGGCATCCGGGCCACCGTCTGGACCGGCGCCGTCGTGCGGTTCGCCCTACTCGAGCTCGGCGGAGTCTGAAACAATGACCCGAACCCGCGTCCGTGTCGGTGTCGCGACACGGACGGGACCTGCGGCGCCGCGGTGCCTTTGGGTATGACAGAAGACACCCGGCGACACGTCCGACAGCGTGATCGTGAATGGTTCGGCGAGGACGGAGGCCATGGGTAGCTCGCTGGTGCCGATCATGCTCATTGTGGTGCTGCTGGTGGCCCTGGTGGTCTTTCTGGTTCTCAACAACCGCCCGGCCCGCCCCAGCGGTCAACGTCGCGGCCGCGGGCTGGACCGGCAGCGACATCCGTCCGGGGCGGTGCCGATCCGGGAGACCGCGAGTACCACGAGTACCACGACGCCCCCGCCCGCCGCCGACGACCTCGCCGACCAGCCGGGTGCGGCGCCCACGATGGCCGTCCCGGCGGGGTCGCCGGCCAGCGTTCCGGCCGAACCATCGGCCGGAGGATCGCCGACGCCCGGCGTGTCCGGTTCGGTCGACACCGGCTTCGACCCGCCCGACGGCACCGCCGACTCATGGGACGATCACGGCACCTGGGATACCGGGGCCACGAGCCAGGCCGCACGGTCCGAACAGTCGTCCAGGCGGCAGGAGCACAACGACAGCGGCGGCAAGGCGGGCGCAGCATGGGGAGGGGACGTGACCGCGCAGGTGCCACACAGCGGATACGACGAGGGTCGGGATCCGGATGCGACCGGTTGGACGCCACCGCCGGCCACGCCGCCGCATCAGCTGTCGCCCTATGAGGATGATCGGGAGAACGCGACCCGGTACTTCGACCCGGTGACCGGCGAACACCCGCTCGGGCCGCCGTTGACGGCCCAGGCCGGCGCGCCGGCCGCAGCCGTGGCCGCACCTGCCGGGTCGGGCGAGGGTGCGCCGGTGGCAGCGGTCGTCGCGGGCACCGGGCCCCGGTCCGCAGCCGGGGTGGACCCGCGTTGGGAGAGCTCCGCCGCGGCATCGACGATCTCCTCCGGTCCGGCCCGGGAGCAGGCCGCGGACCTCATCGCGACCGAGCCCGAACAGACCACGGCCGCCCCGCTGCGCCTGGCCGCCGCCGGCCGGACCAGGCGGGGCAAGCGCGGCGGCCCCAACGAGGACGCCTTCGTCGTCGTCGACGGCCTGCTCGCCGTGTCGGACGGAGTCGGTGGCGAGGCGGCCGGCCAGATCGCCTCGACCCTGACCGTCACCACGGTCGCCGGCTTCCGCCCGCAGTACGCCGATGATCCGCTGATCGGCCTGCGCCGTGCGGTCGAACGAGCCAACCGTGAGGTGCGTCGGCGGGCCCGCGAGGAACCGACCTGGCTCGGCATGGCCTGCACGCTCGACGTCGTCATTCTCGGCCGGCAGCGGAGCACGGGCGAGTTCCTGACCGTTGCCCACGTCGGGGACAGCTCGGTCTGGCTGCAGCCTGGGCGGGGCCGGCCCCGCACGCTCACCACGCCGCACGCGATCCGCAACGGCCCGCTGCTCAACGCGGTGGGGCTGGCCGACGAGATCGAGGCCGACATCTTCAGCGAGCCGGTCCGGGCCGGGGACCGGGTGGTCCTGGCCAGCGACGGAATCACCAAGGTGATGACACCGGAGCAGCTCGACGGCCTGCTCGGCGAGCTCGGTTCCGAGCCACCCGAGCGGGCCGCTGACGCGCTGGTCGAAGCCGCGCTGCTCGCCGGGGCCCGCGACGACACCACCATCGTCGTCGCCGACCTGGTGTCCGAACCCGCCGGCAGGTGACACCCGGCCGGCAGGGGCACCGGCCACATCCCGCGACGGCGGCACCGCTCGCCCTGGCCGGCCGGCTGGCCCGGTGGCTGCGCCACCATCTGCTCGCCGTGTTCGCCGTACTCGGCATCGTGGCCTTCACCCTGGGCCTGATCGGCGCCTACCGGAAGTTCCACGCCGATCCGCACACGTTCAGCTGGCCGAACGTGGTGTTCTTCGCCGCCACCCTGTTCATCGCGGACGGCACGATCTTCCAGGACCTCGGTCACTACCCGCTGTCGCTGGAGATCGCCCGCTTCCTCGCACCGATCGCCACCGCCGTCGGCGTCGCCGACGCCGTGAGCACCGTCTTCGCGCAACGGTTCGAACGCTTCCGGGCCCGCCGCGCCCGGTATCACGTTGTGGTCTGCGGCAGCGGTCCGACGGTGACCGCGCTGATCGACCGGCTGTCCCGGTCCAGACGGGTGGTGCTCGTCGCCGAGGACGCCGAGCGGGAGTACCCGGACGCCGAGCTCCCCCCGGGCCTGCTGCGGGTCGTCGGCGACCCGGTGGAGCCCCTGGTCCTCGCCCAGGCGGGCGTCGCGCGGGCGGACGTCGTCTACGGCTGCCTGCCGGACACCTCCTCCAACCTGGCGATCGCGCTGGCTGCCCGCCGCCTCGCCGCCTCCCGGGCGGACCAACCGCTGCGCTGCCTGGCCCAGGTGGGGGATCTCGCGCTGATCCCGCACCTGCGCGCCCGCCGGATCGGACTGAGCGACGACACCGGATTCCGGCTGGACTTCTTCGCCGTCGAGGTGCTGGGCGCACATGCCATGCTCGCCCGGCACCCCCCGAGCTGGCTGGCCGCGGACCCCACGGCGGGCCCGCCCGCACCACCCGGTCTGGCGCCGGCCCCGCTGATGGTGCTCGGCCTGTCCGGACTCGGCCGGGCTCTCGTGCTCGAGCTGGCCCGTCGCTGGTCGTCCTACACCGGCCCGAGCGGGCCCCTGCTACCCGTGGCCGTGTCCGATCCGGCCGCCACCGCCCAGCTCGCCGCCCTGCGGGCCCGCGAGCCGGCGCTGGCCCACATCCACCTCACCGGGCACGACACCCCGCACGGCGAGCTGACCTCGGCCATGCTCACCACACCCCGACAAGACGGCCCGGACGGCCCGGATGGGGTCGGTGCGCCGCCGGAGTTCGTCTACGTCTGTCCGGACGACGAGGAACAGGCCCTGCTGTGCGGCCTGGACGCAGCCCAGCTGGTCAACGACCGGTTCGGCGTCGGCCACAGCACCGTCGTCGTGTGCACCGATCGTCAGCTCAGTCTGCAGGACGTCTTCGGCCAGCCAGAATCGGCGCGCCTGACCCCGACCACCCCCCGCCCCCTGCTCGAGGATCTTCAGGGTGGCGTACGATTTTTTGCCGTGAAGGACGAGGCGCTACCCATCGATCTCGGCGACACCGACCTGATGGAACGGTTCGCGCAGGCCACCCATGCCCGGTTCGTCGCCGCCGAGCTGGCGCGCGGGGCGGCGCTGCACTCCCGCCGCTCGATGGTCCCCTGGGACGAACTGCCCGACGACCTGCGCGACTCCAACCGTGACCAGGTCGCCGGCTTCGGCGAGATCCTGCGCGCGCAGAACCTGATGCTGCTGCCCGCCGGCGCCGCCGACACCGACTTCGCCTTCACCGAGGCCGAGATCGAACACCTCGCCCCCCTGGAACACCAACGATGGCTGCGGGAACGGACCGCCGAGGGCTACCGCCTCGGCCCGGTGCGCCAGGACAGCGGCTCTGACCGTCGGCATCCCGCCATGGTCGGCTGGGACGCACTCACCGACGTCGACCGCGACCGCGACCGCGAGGTCATCCGCACCATGCCGATGATCCTCGCCGAGGCGGGTCTGCGCATCGTCCGCCTCGACGAGCCGACCTGAGCGCGATTCGGGGGGTCAGGCGATGCGCTGGTCGACGGGACAGTCGAGGGCGCTGGCTCGGGTCAGGCCGTCCACGGACAGGCGGGCGGTCAGGCGCACCGGACCGGGGGCTTCGGTGACGATGCCGGTCCAGCCGCCAGCTGCGCGGAAGACGCAGGCCTGGCCTTGGGCGAGCTGCCAGTACGGGGTGTAGTGGACGAGCACCGTGGCGATGCCGGGAGCGCGGAAGTCGACACCGACCGAGCTCACGCCGAGTTCCGTGAGGCTCGCGGGGCCCTGGACCAGACCGGGTGAGTCCTTGACCAGCCACACCTTCCAGTGCGCGTCCTGCCAGGCGAGGTCGAGGTAGGGCAGACCGGCGCGCAGCAGGGCGGCTTCGGCGACGGCGGAGGGGTCGAGGTCCACGTCGGGCAGGGCGACGTAGCGGATGCCGCGGGCAAGCAGCCAGCGGTGGTAGGTCGCGGCACTCAGCGTGCCGTCGTAGAACAGGGAGTTGTACAGGCTGTCGAGCTGGCGCAGCCAGCCGCGGGCCATCGGCACGGACGGCGCGACGTAGCGGGCCTCCCAGTGCGCCTCGGTGAACGGGACCTCGACCCGCCCGGCGGGCACGGGGGTGCCACGGTCGAGATAGTCGAGCAGACCGGTGTAGTAGCCGGCCTTGGCGGACGGGTCGCCCCGGGTAAGCAGGGCACCGTGGATCGGGCCGATCTGCCAGCCGATCAGCGGGATCGCCACGACGGCGAGCACCCGGCGGCGGTCGGCGAGCAACAACGCCGCGGCCGGCCCGGCGAGCAGCGTCGCCGGGCGGGTGATGTTCCCGCCGATCTGGGTGGGCACGAAGAAGAACAGCGTCGCAGCCGCCGCCCACAGCAGCAGGCCGTACCGGATGGCCCGCGCCTCCCGCGGGACGACGAGCAGGCCCACCCCGATCAGCGCGAGCAGCGACAGGTAGGTCACCGCGGGGAACGGCTGGTAACCGTCCTCGGGGAAGGCGAGCGCGACGATGATGCCGGCGAGGGCGCCGACGAAGGGGACGACCCGCCGCCAGCCGATCGTCGGCAGCAGCGCGATCCCGACCAGCAGCACGAATCCGGCGGCCAACGGCGAGGCCAGCGACGACAGCACCGCGCCGGCCCAGGCCAGGCCGCTGCGCCGCTCCCGGGTGCCGAGCAGCGCGAGGGCACCGAAGGCCATCCCGAGCGCGAACGGCATCCGGCCGACGACGAGGTTCGCCACCGTGGCCGCCGCGAACCAGACCAGCACCAGGTCATGCCCACCGCGGGCCCGTGGCCCCCGCAGCAGACGGGTGACGATCACGGTGGACGCCAGACAGGCCAGCGCCCCCAGCAGCTCCGCCCCGAGCAGTGCACCCAGCGGGGGGAACAGCACACTGTACCCGGGTATCGTATGTCCGCCGTACCATTGATCGTCCCAGAGGACGGGCCCTCCGTGGCGGAACAGCCACACTCGGTATTCCTGGGCGGGTGTGTCCGGGCCGGTCACCTTCAGCCCCAGGCACAGTAGGCACAGGGCGGCGGTCAACGTCCACGGCCAGCGGCGGACGATCGCGGCCACCACCAGCAGACCGCGGACGAACCGCCCGCGCCGCTGCGGCGGCTCAAGCGCGAGGAAGGGGGTCTGGGCAGGTGGAGCCACCCGAGGCCCGGTCTCGCCCACCGGCGCCAGCCCCGCCGGCGCCGTCTCCGGGAGCATCGGCCGCCCCGGGCGCTCGCTCTCCGGTGATGCCCGCGCGTCGAGCGGCAGATCCGCAGGATCGGCGGCGGACGCCGCAACGGGACCGGCGGGCAGGGACGGGCCGGTCGAGGCGAGGGCCGTCACGCGCGTCCTCCCCAGCCATCGCCGACGGTCCATCCGCCGTGCCAAACCGATCATCTCCCGGCGCCGTGCCCTCCGGCGAGCGGGTGACGAGCACCGCACCGCCGGCCTGGATTCTCGGGCTGGTGGTCGCCGGTGCCCTTGCCGCAGCCACAGCCATGATCACCGAGGGACGACTCGGACCACGTGATCCGAACGTCACCGACCCGACATCCTGGTGGGGAATTCTCCCATCGGCACCACCGGGCGAGACCACGAGGGGCGTCCTGGCGGGCCTGTCCGCCCTGGGAATCATCGTCCTGTGTGCGTGCTGGGGTGCGCTTGCGTTCGCCGCCCTGGTCGGGCGGGTGTCCGCCCGGACGGGGCTGCTCGCCGCGCTTGTCTGGACCCTTCCGTTCGCGGTCGGTCCGCCCCTGTTCAGCCGGGACGTCTACGCCTACGCGGGTCAGGGTGAGCTCGCCCGCCTCGGTCTGGACCCGGCCACCCACGGGATCGCGCTGCTGACGACCGCCGGTGCCCCGGACGGATCCGGGGCGGCGTTCGTCCGCGCCGTCGACCCCCGCTGGACGCTCACGCACAGCCCGTACGGCGGGGCGGCGGTGGCCCTGGAGAAGGCCGCCGCGGTGGTGGGCGGCGGACCGGCCGGAGCGGTCGCGGCGCTGCGGGTGCTCGCCGTGGTCGCGGCCCTCGCTCTGATCGCCGGCTCGCTGCGTCTGGCGGGACGTTCGCCCCGGCGCCGGGCGGCCGTCGCGGTGCTGGTCGCGGCCAATCCGGTGGTCGGCGTCCACCTCGTCGGCGGGGCCCACCTCGATGCCGTCGCCGCGGCCCTCGTCGTCGCCGCGCTCGTCCTGGACCGCGCCGGCCACCCGGCCGACCTCTGGCCGGCCGGAAGCAGGCAGATCGACAGCGGACAGGCCGAGAGCAGGTCGGCCGGTGACGGGTGGGCCGTCCTGGTGGGCGCCGGGGCGACGGGGCTCGCCGCGCTCGCCGGCAACGTGAAGGCGACCGTGCTCCCGGTGGTCGTCTGGCTGGTCATCGCCCATCTGATCGTCGCCCGGGGGGCGAGACGACCGGTCCGGGCCGGCGTGATCCGACTCGCGGCGGATGCCCTGGCCGTCGTGGTGGTCACGGCGCTGTGCACGGCCGCCGCCGGATTCGGGCCGACCTGGATCCATGCCCTGTCCACCTCGGGTGCCCTGAGCACCGGCATCGCCCCCGCCTCACTGCTCGCCCAGACGGCCGACGCCGTCCTCGACCTGATCGGCGTCCATCCCACGGCAGGCACGACGCTACGGGTATCGCGCGGGCTGTGCCTGGCCGCGGCCGCGGCGATCCTGATCGGACTGGTGCTGCGTGCCTGGCGCCAGCCCCGCACGTCCCCGTCGGAGGACGGACCCGGTCAGGGCCGGCCGCCCGAGCCCAGCGAGGCCTCGCCCACGGTAGCCCGGCCCGACCTGGCCGTGGTCGGTTACGGCGGGCTGGCGGTGGCGCTGGCCAACCCGGTCGTCTACCCCTGGTACGTGGCGACGTGCCTGCCGGCGCTGGCCATCCTCGCCGCCGTGCGCGCCGAGGCCCTCGTCTCCACGGCCACCGCGCCGCCAGGGGGAGCGCAGCCCCGGGAAGCGGCGGCCGACCATGACGCGCCCCCGGCCACCCCGGCCGGCGGGGGTGACCGCAACGGCGGCAGCGGCATGGTCGGCGGGGCAGCGGTGGGGAGCGTGGTGGTGTCGGTGTGGCTGTGTCTGGCGACGCTGTCGCCCCTGGCCGCCACCTGGCGGCTGCTCGGGGCGGGCGGCGTGGCGCTGCTTGTCACGGTGTTGGCGCTGGCCGGGTTGGCGGCGGGACGAACGGTGCGGGCGGCGGCGCGGCGGCAGCGGCCCGCAGCGCCCACCAGCACACCATGATCAGGAGAAGGTTCCGGGCCACCAGCAGCACGCTGAGCACGATCCGTCCCTGGACGACGTCGTTGTACCGCCAGGGGTAGATCAGCTGGGACGTCGCGGCGGCGGCCACCAGGCCCGTCCCCACCCGCCCGAACCGATCGCACCATCCGAACCCGGCGAGCCGGCTTCTCCCACGTCCAGGCGGTTCGACCCCAGCACCAGCACCAGCTGCGTCACCAGTACCACCGACGGCAACGCCAGCGGTGGCCAGGGCCAG
This sequence comes from Frankia sp. R82, assembly GCF_023716925.1. GTDB lineage: Bacteria > Actinomycetota > Actinomycetes > Frankiales > Frankiaceae > Frankia. The sequence continues at coordinate 27,667 of NZ_JAMQQG010000290.1, read as the reverse complement.
CAGCCAGACGAGGTACTGCGGGCTGAGCACCCGGGCGGTGACGACCACCACCAGGACCAGCGCCAGCGCCCGGCCCGCCAGCAGCCGCGCGGTCGCCTGGCCGGTGGTTGACGGCGCGGGCCGCCGCCACCACCACAGTGCCGCCGTGACGATCACCAGGGCCTCGCCCAGCGAGCAGGCCGTCGCGACCGCCCGGGCCCAGGGTCCGTCGAACTGCAGGGAACCGTAGGAGTACCGCGGCCCCGGCCCACCTGCCATGTGGACGAGGACGAACGGGGTCGCCGCGACCGCCTCCACCTGCAGGCCGCGCGCCTGCTGGGCGCCCACGAAACCGAAGGCGTCCCGCCACCAGCCACTCGCCGCGAGCACGACGCCGAACGCCACCACCGCCCCCACGACCCCGCCCAGCACACGGCGCAGCCGCACCCAGGACCACGCCCCCGGGTTCGCCCCCGGGCGGGGCAGGGCGACCAGCAGCAGGACCGGCCAGACCTTCAGCAGCGCGCCGACGCCGAGCGCGAACCCTGCCCGTCCGGCACGTCCGCGGGCGACAGCGAGCACCGCGGTCAGCGCCGCGGCAGCCGGGAGCAGATCGAAGCGGGCCAGCGCCACCGGGCCGAGCGCGGTCAGCCCGATGATCCAGAACCAGGCTGCGTCCCGCGCGCGACGGGCCAGGCAGACGGTGACCGCCGCGTCCACCAACAGGATCGCGACGACGAACGCCACCCGATAGGACAACATCGAAAGTGTGTGCGCGAGCTCCGGCACGACGAACGCGACCGCGGCGCCGGGTGGGTACTGCCACCGGTCGTCCCCGACGGGCAGCCCGCCACCGTGACCGAGCGTGCCCGCCCAGTCCGCGTAGATCCGCAGGTCGCCCTGCACGTTCTGCTGGGCACCGAACGTCTGCCCGGTCAGTACCAGGACGGTGAGCAGCCCGCGGGTGAGCAGCCAGCCGAGTCCCAGCCGCCGGGCACCCCGGCGCGGGCAGCCCGGAGCGGTCCGGGCTGTGGCGGTGGCGTCGGTGGCGCCGGTGGCTGGCCCCGCGACGGCCGACGGACCGGTCGACGGCGGGCGGCGTGGCCCGGGCAGCCAGGCCGATCGGTCCGCTCGCACGTCCGCGAACGTACCCGGGGCCCGGGATGCGCAATGGCTCACCCCGACGCGCTCGGCGGACTCCCACCGGCGTCACCTATTGTTTCCGCCATATCGAGTCACTGCCCATGGCGCGCAACGGAGCATGCCGTGGCCGGCGGACCGGGCGGCGCGTCCGACGGCGGAGGGTGACTCGAAACGCGCCGTGGAGGTGCCTGTGATCCTCGGATCCGGCTCAGCATGGGACACGGCCTGCGTTCAACTGGCGAACGCGGCCCGGCATCTGGGCCTTGACGACGGACTGCACGAACTGCTCCGCACGCCCCGACGGTCGATCACCGTCGCCGTGCCCCTGCTACGGGACGACGGGCAGCTGACGGTGTTGACCGGCTACCGCGTCCAGCACAACCTCGCCCGCGGTCCGGGCAAGGGCGGTATCCGCTACCACCCCAGCACCGACCTCGACGAGGTCAAGGCCCTGGCGATGTGGATGACCTGGAAGTGCGCGCTGATGGGGATTCCCTACGGCGGCGCCAAGGGCGGCATCGCGGTGGAGCCGGGGATGCTGTCCCGCCAGGAGCGCGAGCGGATGACCCGCCGCTACGCGGCCGAACTGGTGCCGCTGATCGGCCCGGAGAAGGACATTCCGGCGCCGGACGTCGGCACCGACGAACAGACCATGGCCTGGATCATGGACACGTACTCGACGCACACCGGCCACACGGCGACCGGTGTCGTGACCGGCAAGCCGCTGTCGATCGGCGGTTCCGCCGGCCGGGCCGGGGCGACCAGCCGCGGCGTGCAGCTCGCGGTCTTCGCCGCGCTGCGCCAGACCGGCCGCGACCCGCACGAGACGACGGTCGCCATCCAGGGCTTCGGCAAGGTGGGCGCGCTCGCCGCCCAGTACCTGCACGACGCCGGCTGCCAGGTCGTCGCCGTCTCGGACGTCAAGGGCGGGGTGCACAACCCGCAGGGGCTCAACCCGGCGGCGCTCATCCGCCACCTGGCTGACGGCGCGGAGACCGTCGTCGGCTTCCCCGGCACGGACAGCATCACCAACGACGACCTGATCGAACTGGGCGTCGACGTGCTCATCCCCGCGGCGCTCGAGGGTGTCATCACCGTCGAGAACGCCGACCGGATCCGGGCCAGGATCATCGTCGAGGGCGCCAACGGCCCGATCACCGCCGAGGCCGACCGGATCCTCGACGACCGGGGCGTGCTGGTCGTGCCGGACATCCTCGCCAACGGCGGCGGCGTCGCGGTGTCCTACTTCGAGTGGGTGCAGGACATCCAGGCGTACTTCTGGTCCGAGGACGAGGTCAACGACCGGCTCACCGCCCTGATGGAGCGCGCCTACGGCGAGGTGGCGATGCTGGCCACGACGCAGGGCATCAGCATGCGCAGTGCCGCGCACTGCATCGGGGTGAGCCGGGTCGCCGAGGCACACCGCACCCGCGGTCTGTACCCCTGACCGTCCGGCGGGCAGCTCCCGGACAGCACCAGGGCAGGTCCCCGGACGGTCCACGACACCTTCCCGAAGGGAAGGAACGGACGGTCCGGGGATCCTGCTGGCCCGTTTCTGCGACTGGCCCGTTCCTGCGACGCGGCGCCATCCCTCGACCGACGCACCACTACCCGTCAACCATGGTCACTTTTTGTGACGCCTTTTTCGGGGTCGCGGGTGTGCAGGATGCACAGGGGTCGCTCTGCGCGGCCCGCGAGCGTCCGACGACGAAGGCGGCGGGGGCCCGGTCAGCTGGCCGGTCCGGGCGGCCTCGGCCGCGGCGGTCGCGGCGACGGCGAACAGCGCGTCCCCGTCGTCCGTCGGCGACGTGCGGCAGCGGCGCCAGTTTCCGCAGCGCTCGCAGGCATGCGTGAGCACTGCTCGGTCCGCGCCGAACTCGACGGCGATCGGCCGCATCGCCCCACCGCAGCCTTCCGCCCGGTCGCCGGGGTTGCGGTCCACGTGCCGCGACCACAGACAGCGCGGGCAGTGGTTGCTGTAACCGTCACCCTGCACGTCCAGCCCGCACTGCAGGCAGGTGAAGTCCTCCTGCCGGCGAGTGAAGCGACGATCCACCACCCCAGCCTAAGCGGCTTCTCGTTACCGGCCGGGGCTGCCGGCCGGGGCCCGGCTGGGCAGGCCATGTGGGCAGGCCATGGGCAGGCCATGGGGACCGCACGTGCGTGGGTGGGACGTGTGGGCGGGGACAAGCGAAGATGTCGGACCGACGGGGTGAAATAGTGGCGGCGAACGACACCGGGCGTGGTTCGTCCACCTTCGGTGGTGTCCGTTGTCCCGCCCGCGTCCCGAGGAGGTAGCACCATGCAGGCCGCCGTTCCCCTGCCCTCCGAACCGTCCGGGCAACCCGAACGCCCCGAGAAGTCCGAACGCCCCGGACAGCCCGGACCGGCCGAGCGCCCCGAACCGGCCGAGCGCCGGTTGTCGGAGCGCGACGCCCGCATCCTCGCCTTCGAGCAGGGCTGGTGGCGCCATCCGGGGGCGAAGGAGGAGGCGATCCGGGCCGAGTTCGGCCTGTCGTCGACGCGGTACTACCAGATTCTCAACCGGCTGATCGACAGCGAGGCGGCGCTGGTCACCGACCCGATGCTGGTCCGCCGGCTTCGTCGGCTGCGTGAGCAGCGTCGATCGGCGCGAGTCGGTCGACGCGACCGGGACGAGGAGTAGCACCCGCATGGCACATGGCACAGGTGCACCGGGGCGGCGGCACGCCCCGGCGGGGCGGGGATCGCGGCTGCGCGGTGTGTGGGCGGGGATCATCGCGATCCTCGCCGTGCTCGTCGGCATCCTGGTCGTCAACCTGGTCAACGGTGAGGACGCCGGGAAGGACCCGAGCGCCCCGATCGCGGCGCCGAGCCGCACCCCGTTGGATGCCGGGCTCGGCACCGCCGCGGTGACGCCCTCGGCCACTCACTCGACCGCACCCACCCGGCGGCCGAGCCCGGCCACGACCGCCCCACCGTCACCGCAGCCGTCGGCCGCACCGCCCGCGGCCGGCCCGGCCGGGCAGCCGGGCGCCTCGTTCACCACCCCGGTCGCGGTGCTCAACAACTCCCGGATCAAGGGCCTGGCCGAGTCGGCGGCCAAACAGGTAACCGATGCCGGCTTCCAGGTCTCGCGGACCGGCAACTTCCAGTCCACCTACAACGTCCCGGTGCCGACGGTGTTCTACGCCGACGGCCAGGCGCAGGCCGCCCAGGCGCTCAAGGACGCCATCCCGGGAATCGAACGGATCGTGCCCCGATCCGAGACCCGCATCGTCGTGGAGGATCCCCTGATCCTCGTCATCACGCGCGACTTCCCCGCCGACCCGGAAAAATGATCGCCTGATCGTCCCGCCGGGACGTCCCATGGTGGGCATGTCCGCCGGAACTCGACTATTCCGACATCGACCCGGGAAGGCCCAGTGACCGAATCCATCCGCCACGAGCCCGCCTACGACCAGGCCGCCCAGCCCGCGCCCCGCACCCCCGCGGGTGGGGCCGGGCTCGCCGCGCTGCTGACCGCACCGCAGCGTGCGCTGGTCGCCCTCGACTACGACGGCACCCTGTCCCCGATCGTCGCCCGTCCCGCCGACGCCGTGCCGGCGCCGGGAGCGGTGGAGGCACTACTGGCGATCTCCCGGCTGGTGGGCACCGTCGCTGTCATCACCGGCCGGCCGGTGGCCGCGGTGCTGGAGCTGACCCGCCTCGAAAAGCTGTCCGACCTCGGGGAGTTCGTCATCCTCGGCCAGTACGGGCTGCAGCGCTGGGACTCCCGGTCGCGGAAGATCACCAGCCCCGAGCCGTTGCCCGGGGTTGCCATCGTGCGCGCGGCGCTGCCCGGGATGCTGCGCGACGCGCCGGCCGGCACCGTCGTCGAGGACAAACAGCACGCCCTCGTGGTGCACGTGCGTCGCGCGGCCGACCCGGACGCCGCCCTCGCCGCTCTCTCCCCCGCGCTGACCACACTCGCCCAGGAGCACGGGCTGGAGGCCGCACCCGGCAAACGGGTCCTCGAGCTGCGCCCCCCGGGGCACGACAAGGGCGGTGCGCTGCACGAGCTCGTGGCCGCCCGCGGCGCCCGTTCGGTGCTGGTCGCGGGAGACGACCTCGGTGACCTCCCGGCGTTCGACGCCGTCCACGACCTGCGGGCGACGGGCGTGCCGGGGTTGACCGTGTGCAGCGACAGCCCCGAGGTACCGAACGTCCTGCGGGAACGAGCCGATCTCGTCGTCGGTGGCCCCGCCGGCATGGTGTCCCTGCTGGAGGTCCTCATCGACCGCCTCGGCAGCTGACCGGCCGGCGGCCCCGGTCTAGGGGCGGGCGGTCAGGGCGGCGAGCTGGTCGGTGAACCAGGTCCGCGGGGGTAGTCGGCCCGCCACGGCGGCGAGTTCCACGGCTCGCCGCCGCCGCTCGGCGGCCGGCATGACCAGCGCCGTGTGCAGGGCTGTCGCCGTCGCCTGCACGTCGAACGGGTTGACCACCAGCGCGGCCCGGCCCATCTCGGCGTACGCCCCGGCCTCCCGGGACAGCACCAGCACCGCGTCGCGGCGCGACAGCGCCGCTCCCTCCTTCGCCACCAGGTTCATCCCGTCGCGGACCGGATTGACCACCAGCACCTCGGCCAGTGACAGCGCGGCGATCGAGCGGGGATAGTCGTCGGTCACCTCGAGGTGCAGCGGGCGCCAGTCGTCCTCGGCGAACTCGTCGTCGATCTCGACGGCCAGGCGCCGCACCGCCTCGGTGTACTCGCGGTACTCGGGCAGGTTGTGCCGCGACGGGTAGGCACACACCAGATGCATCACCTGTCCACGCCACTGTGGTCGGGTCCGCAGCAGCTCGCGGTAGGCCAGCAGGCCCCGCACGATGTTCTTGGACAGCTCGGTCCGATCGACCCGGACGATCAGCCGCCGCCCCCGGGCCAACGCCGCGAGCTCCGCCGCCCGCCCGGCCACATCCGCCTGCCTGGCCCGGTCGCGCAGCTCCCCCACGTCGACCCCCAGCGAATGCACGCCGACCCGGACGGACCGCCCGCCGTCCACCTGCAGCTGACGCGGCCGGACCGCGACCCCGGGCAGGGCCTGGGCGCACTGCTCGAACGCATCGGCCCAGGCATCGGTGAGAAAACCCACCCGGTCCGCGCCGAGCAGGCCGTGCAGGATCTGGCGCCCAACGTCGTCGGGCAGGATCCGGAAGTAGTCCGGCGGCGCCCACGGGGTGTGGCTGAAATGCGCGATGCGCAGGTCGGGACGCAGGCGCCGAAGCTGCCCGGGGACGAGCATCAGGTGGTAGTCCTGCACGAGGACGCTGGCGCCCGGCGCCGCCTCCTGCGCCAGGGCCTCGGCGAACCTGGCGTTGTACGCCTCATAGGCGGCCCAGTCCCGGCGGAACTGCGCGCCGAACACCGGCTGTGACGCCGGCGCGTACAGCAGGTGCTGGACGAACCACAGCACCCGGTTCGCGACCGCGTTGTAGGCCTGATCGAAGATCGCCGGATCGATGTCGAGAATCCGCACCGCGGCCCGGCCGGTGTCGAAGCCGGCCCGGTCGAGCCGGCCGCCGGGTGCCCGGCCCGCCGCCTGCCGGTCGGCCTCCCCCAGGGCCGCGCACACCCACACCATGACGTCCTCGTCCGGCGGTGCGTCGGCGGCCGCCTGGCCGAGACCGGACACCAGACCACCGGCGCCGCGGCGCAGCAGCAGCTTGCCGTCCGGGCCCTGGGAGAACGCGACCGGCCCACGGTTCGAGGCGACGAGGACCCGCGCCGTCCCGACCGGTGCAGGTTCCGGGGGCGCGCTGTATGTGACGTCCGACATGTGTTGCACACAGCGGAGGGTAGGCCATCTGCGCCGCCCTGAAGACCCGCTCCACAGCACCGCCCGACCAGCTCTCCTTCAGCTGGCCAGGGCCTGGCGTACCGCGCTGGCCCAGCCGGCGCCGACCGAGCCGTCCTCGATGACGACGTTGTCGTACTTCGGTAGCAGCTCCTTGATGTGCGGATGGCGCAGCGCGTTCGCGACCAGGTGCATCTGCCCGACGTGCGCGGCCATCTCCAGGTCGCTCGCCGAGTCGCCGATCGCGATCGCCTCGGCCGGGGACAGCCCGCGCCGCCGCAGGTCGTAGGCCACCGCGTCGCCCTTGCCCACACCGTCGGGCACCAGGTGGTAGACGTGCGGCTGGCCGCCGAGGTGCGGCATGTGCGACGGCGCGATCAGCCCGTTGTCGCGCATGCTCAGCCAGCCGAATCCGATCTCGACCAGCCACGCGTCGACCTCGGCGACCTCGATCCGCCCACGCAGCATCACGTCGATCTCCCGCCCGGCATGCCAGGGCGTGTGCAGTTCCAGCTGCCTGGGATGGCGTTCGATCAGCCGGTCCAACAGAGCCGGGGGAACCTGCTCGCATTCGGGTGGCATCGCGCCGCGCAGAACCGCACTGTCCCGCCCGTGGTTCCAGCCGACGATCGCGCCGAGTTCGCCGATGAACCCGTCCGCGCCGAAGATCTGCGCCGCCTCGACCAGCTGCGGTCGCGTCCGTCCACTCACCAGCACCAACAGGATGCCGGCGGCGTGCAGCTCGGTGAGCGCCCGGGCCGGCTCCAGGGTCGCCTCCCCCCCTTCGGCGAGGAAGAAGCAACCCCTGGGCCCGACCATCGTGCCGTCAAGATCGGTGTAGACGACGCGAACACTCACTGTCATGTACTCCCTGGTCTGCGGACGGTCTGCGGATGGCCCGTGGCTGGCCTTCTGTGGCACGCTGACCGGCGCGGCGCCCGACCGTGAACCAGGAAACATCGGTGCACGATCTCCCGCACACGGTCTACAGTACGGACAGACAACTTCATCTGGCTCATCCAGAGGGGCAGAGGGAACGGCCCGGCGAAGCCCCGGCAACCACCCGCACGCTGTGCGTGCGCGGCAGGTGCTAATTCCGACCTGTGGCAGGTTGCCGCGGGAAAGATGAGGAGCTCCTCCATGACTCTCGCACCCGAGCGTGCCGCCGCTTCCGCCCTTGACGTCGCGAATCCCGCCGTCGGGCTGTCCTGTCGCCACTGCGGAGCCACCTATCCGCTGTCGCCCACGCACGTGTGCATCGAATGCTTCGCCCCGCTGGAGATCTCCTACGATCCCGACCTGCTGCGCCGGGTCACCCGCGAGTCGATCGAGGCTGGCCCGCACAACCTGTGGCGTTACGTCGGGCTGCTGCCCGCCGGCCACGACCCGGCCCGCCGGGTCTCTCTCGGCGCCGGGTGGACGCCTCTGCGCCCCGCCCCGCGCCTGGCCGCCGAACTCGGGATGAAGACGCTCCACGTCAAGGACGACAGCGCCAACCCGACCCACTCGTTCAAGGACCGGGTCGTCTCGGTTGCCCTGTCCGCCGCCCGCGAGCTCGGCTTCACCACGGTGGCCTGCGCCTCCACCGGCAACCTCGCCCAGTCCGTGGCCGCGCACGCCGCCAGCGCCGGGCTGCGCTCGGTCGTGCTCGTCCCGCACGACCTCGAGGCCGGCAAGACCGTCTCCACCGGCGTCTACGGCGGCACCCTGGTCGCCATCCAGGGCACCTATGACGACGTCAACCGGCTGTGCAGCGAACTGGCCGGTGAATACGAATGGGCGTTCGTCAACGTCAACGTGCGCCCGTTCTACGCCGAGGGCTCCAAGACGCTCGGCTACGAGGTGGCCGAGCAGCTCGGCTGGCGGCTCCCTCAGCAGGTCGTCGTGCCGATCGCGTCCGGCTCGCTGTTGACCAAGGTCGACAAGGCCTTCGGTGAGCTCGGCAAGCTCGGCCTGGTCGAACCGACCCCCTACCGGGTCTTCGGCGCCCAGGCCGCCGGCTGCAACCCCGTCGCCGCCGCCTTCACCCGCGGGGTCGACACCGTCGCCCCCGTCCGTCCGTCGACGATCGCCAAGTCACTGTCGATCGGCAACCCCGCCGACGGCCCCTACGCCCTGGACGTCGCCCGCCGCACCGGCGGCGCCATCACCGACGTCACCGACCCCGAGATCCTTGAGGGGATGCGTCTGCTCGCCCGCACCGAGGGGATCTTCGGCGAGACCGCCGGCGGTGTCACCGTGGCGACCCTGCGCCGCCTGCTGCGCGAGGGCCTGCTCGATCCCGAGGCCGAGACCGTCATCTACAACACCGGTGACGGCCTGAAGACCCTCGATCCCCTGGTCGAGACCGGCGGCCCCACCGCCACCATCAAGCCCTCCCTGCGTGCCTTCGAAGCCGCCGGCCTCGGCGACGACTGACGCCGATCCCCCTCCCGCAAACCACCGGTCCGCCGGTCCAGCATCGACCCGTCCGGCATCGACCCGTCCGGTGTCGACCCGGCGCCGACTACTCCGGCCACTATCAGTTCCTGTCGCCCGCGACTCTCGGTGCCCGACATCGGCCCATCGATACCGAGTGTCGTCACGCGGAAGCTTTTCGAAGCGAATGGAACATGGAGTGGACATCTGAACACACGATGCAATCGGTCATGCCGGCGCCCGGTCCGAAAAAGGTCCGCAATGTCGCCTGCCTGCATGACTGAGCGGCTCGCCGTCTCTTCTACAGGGCTCGGTGTCCGTTCGTTTCGTCCCGCACAGAGGACAGCGACGGTCCGAGGGCGGACGCACGACGTGCGTCGGGAGCAGGGGTCCGTCGGGAGCACAGGGGCCAGGGCACGGAGCATCGAGGGTGGCGGGATGCGGGATGCGGGGCGGACAGCGGCGGGAACAGCAGGGAACGAGCGGTGGCACGGCCGGTTGCGGGGCGGTGCGGGGGCGAGAACAGCCGGCGGACGCGGGCGCGCCGACCGGCACGCGCTTGCACTCTCACTAGTCGAGTGCTAAACATGAGCTGGCACTCTCATGCAGGGAGTGCCAAGGCTGAAACGGCGAGGCTACCCAGTCCTCCCGGTCGTCATGGTGGTTTTCGGCACCGGGCCGGAGCTGGTGGGAGCCGTCCGTCGCGGGCGTCGTTGTGGCCAGGCCATCGAACCTGCCATCCCACTGGGAGGACCCAGAAACCATGCCGAAGATCATTGCCTTCGACGAGGAGGCTCGGCGCGGCCTGGAGCGCGGCATGAACCAGCTGGCCGACGCCGTGAAGGTCACGCTCGGCCCCAAGGGTCGCAATGTCGTGTTGGAGAAGAAGTGGGGCGTCCCCACGATCACCAACGACGGTGTCTCCATCGCCAAGGAGATCGAGCTCGAGGACCCGTACGAGAAGATCGGCGCGGAGCTCGTCAAGGAAGTCGCGAAGAAGACCAACGACGTCGCGGGTGACGGCACCACCACCGCGACCATCCTGGCCCAGGCGCTGGTCCGCGAGGGTCTGCGCAACGTGGCCGCCGGCGCCAACCCCCTCGGCCTGAAGAAGGGCATCGAGGTCGCGGTCGAGCGCGTCTCCGAGGAGCTGTCCAAGCAGGCCAAGGAGGTGGAGACCAAGGAGCAGATCGCCTCCACCGCCTCCATCTCGGCCGGCGACCCGGCGATCGGCGGGCTCATCGCCGAGGCGCTGGACAAGGTCGGCAAGGAGGGTGTGGTCACCGTCGAGGAGAGCAACACCTTCGGTCTCGAGCTTGAGCTCACCGAGGGCATGCGCTTCGACAAGGGCTACATCTCGCCGTACTTCGTCACCGACGCCGACCGTCAGGAAGCCGTCCTCGACGACCCGTACATCCTGATCGTCAACAGCAAGATCTCCGCGGTCAAGGACGTTCTCCCGCTGCTGGAGAAGGTCATGCAGACCTCGAAGCCGCTGGTCATCATCTCCGAGGACGTCGAGGGCGAGGCCCTGGCCACGCTCGTCGTCAACAAGATCCGCGGCACCTTCAAGAGCGTCGCGGTCAAGGCCCCCGGCTTCGGCGACCGCCGCAAGGCGATCCTCGGTGACATCGCGATCCTCACCGGTGGCCAGGTCATCTCCGAGGACGTCGGCCTCAAGCTGGAGAGCACCTCGCTCGACCTGCTCGGCCGCGCGCGGAAGATCGTCGTCACCAAGGACGAGACCACCGTCGTCGAGGGTGCGGGCGACCCCGACCAGATCGCCGGTCGGGTCAGCCAGATCCGCAACGAGATCGAGAAGTCCGACTCGGACTACGACCGCGAGAAGCTCCAGGAGCGCCTCGCCAAGCTGGCCGGCGGCGTGGCCGTCATCAAGGTCGGCGCGGCCACCGAGGTCGAGCTCAAGGAGAAGAAGCACCGCATCGAGGACGCGGTCTCCAACGCCAAGGCCGCCGTCGAGGAGGGCATCGTCGCCGGCGGTGGCGTGGCGCTCCTGCAGGCCTCGATCACCGCCTTCGAGAAGCTCGACCTCTCCGGCGACGAGGCCACCGGCGCCAACATCGTCCGCCTCGCCCTGGAAGCCCCCATCAAGCAGATCGCCTTCAACAGCGGTCTCGAGGGTGGCGTCGTGGTCGAGAAGGTCCGCAACCTGCCCACCGGCCACGGCCTCAACGCCGCCACCGGCGAGTACGTCGACCTGATCGCCACCGGCATCATCGACCCGGCCAAGGTCACCCGCTCGGCGCTGCAGAACGCCGCGTCGATCGCCGGCCTGTTCCTCACCACCGAGGCCGTCATCGCCGACAAGCCGGAGAAGAACCCGGCCCCCGCCGTCCCCGGCGGCGGCGGCGACATGGACTTCTGAGACTCCTCCAGTCTCGGAACGTCACCTCGGTAACACTGGCTGCCCCGGCCGACCCGGCCGGGTCGGCCGCACCGGAGCGGGGCGGCGCACCACCCGTACCGCTCCGATTCAGCACGAATGGTAACGACGAAAGGCGGCTCCGCTCCCACGCGGCGTCGCCTTTCGTCGTTTCTGTACCCGATCCTTCGATCCGACTCAATCGCTGCAACAATCCCAGAAAGAGGTATTCGTCACCCCGGTACAGGCGAACCCTGGACCGCTCCCCCAGACGGGGTGGACAAACCCGGACCAGCACGGACCATGGCAGCGCAACCCGGCCAGGCATTCACCAGCACCCGGTGCGGGACCGTCGACGGGCCCCCCGACGGGCGGCTCGGCTGGGCCGGACGGAGAGCAGGCGAGCCGCCCAGGGGGCCCGCGCGCAGAGCCGGCGGGAACCAGCAGGAAGGCACCTTTCCAGGGGGTGGCGGCAGCCGACCGAGGAAGAAGCCTGAGGCCCGCGAAGGAGACGGCATGCCTGGGCCAGCAAGGAACGAGCGGCCCCAGCAGGTGTCAGGAGGCATGGGCGCCATGGGACTGGGCCGGAGGAGGGCCCGCCTGAGTGGACGGGAGGTTCCACGCAGGCGGACCACCGCGACCGCGGCCTGGGAGCAGGCGAACGCCCGGGACGGAGCGGACGCCGGGAGGCACTCCCCGAGACGGCCTTCTGTCGGTGAAATCCCGATCTCCTGTAGCGGAGAGCAAGTTACCAAGGAGTAGGAGGCTGCCGCAAGAGTTTCATGTCACTTCTTATCGACAATTTGCCGTCGACTGATCATTTAAAGTCGACGAATTGCGCGACACGGACAATTAGCCTGGCGGTTTCGACACGTGGTGATCCGCGCGGCACGATGGATAGCGTGGTCCAGGCCAGTGCGCAGTCCCGTGTCCGCCGTCCGTCAGTGACGGTCCCCGCCCCACCGGTCACCGTCGCCGATCTCGTGGCAAGCGGTGACGATGCCCGCGTGGAGCTGATCGACGGCCTGTGCGTCGTGCGCCCCTGGCCCACGCCACTGCGTGCCCGGGTGACCAGCCGGCTGGCCCGGTTGCTGACCGATGCGACGACCTCCGGCGCGCAGGTGCTGACGGCCGGGGTGGGCATGCAGGTGTCATCGCGCTGTCTGCTGGTGCCGGACGTGGTGGTCACCTCGAGTCCGGCTCCGGCGGACAGCCGGCCGCTCCAGGAGACGCCGTTTCTGGTCGTCGAGGTCGCCGATGCGAGCACCAGACGCTACGACCGGACCATCAAGCTCGATCTGTACCGGGAGTGGGGCGTGCCGGCCTGCTGGCTCGTCGACCCGGACACGATGACGCTCACGGCGTTCGAGCTGGTCGCCGGCGCCTACGTCCCCACCAGCGTGACCGGGCCGGATGCCACGTTTCGCACCGTCCGGCCCTTCCCGGTGACGGTGCGCACGGCCGAACTGATCGACCCACCCGACGCCGACTAGCCGGCGGGCCGACCAGCCGGCGCAGAGCTACTCGGGGCTGCCCAGCTCGTCGGGGCTGTCGAGCTCGTCGGGGATGTCGTCGGCGTCGACGATCGTGTAGGCGTAGCCCTGCTCGGCGAGGAAGCGCTGCCGGTGCGCGGCGTACTCCTGGTCAAGAGTGTCGCGGGAGACGACCGTGTAGAAGTGCGCGCTGCGACCATCGGCCTTGGGCCGCAGCACCCGGCCCAGGCGCTGCGCCTCCTCCTGGCGGGACCCGAACGTGCCCGACACCTGTACGGCCACGCCAGCCTCGGGCAGGTCGATGGAGACGTTGGCGACCTTGGAGACGACCAGGGTGGTGATCTCCCCGGTGCGGAACGCCTCGAACAGACGCTCGCGCTCCCGGTTGCGGGTGGAGCCCTGGATGACCGGAGCATCCAGCATCCGGCCGAGTTCGTCGAGCTGGTCGAGGTACGCGCCGATCACCAGCACCCGGTCGTCGGCGTGCCGCTCGACGAGGCGCCGCACGACCGCCCGTTTGCTGGCGGCGGTCGCGCACATCCGGTACCGCTCCTCCGGCTCGGCGACGGCGTAGGCCATCCGCTCGTCGTCGGTGAGGGTGACCCGCACCTCGGTGCACTCGGCAGGGGCGATCCAGCCCTGCGCCTCGATCTCCCGCCACGGGGCGTCGTAGCGTTTCGGGCCGATCAGGGAGAACACGTCGCCCTCCCGGCCATCCTCGCGGACCAGGGTGGCGGTGAGGCCGAGCCGGCGGCGGGACTGCAGGTCGGCGGTCATCCGGAACACCGGGGCCGGCAGCAAATGCACCTCGTCGTAGATGATCAGACCCCAGTCACGGGCGCCGAACAGATCCAGGTGCAGGTACTCGCCCTTGCGACGAGCCGTCATGACCTGGTAGGTGGCGATGGTGACCGGGCGGATCTCCTTGCGCTCGCCGGAGTACTCGCCGATCTCGTCCTCGGTCAGGGTCGTGCGGCGCAGCAGCTCGTGCCGCCACTGCCGACCGGCCACCGTGTTCGTCACCAGGATGAGCGTGGTGGCGCCGGCCTGGGCCATCGCCGCGGCGCCGACGATGGTCTTGCCGGCACCGGCGGGCAGCACGACGACGCCGGACCCGCCCTCCCAGAAACCTGCGACCGCGCCCTGCTGGTAGTCACGCAGCTGCCAGCCGTCCTCCACCAGCGCGATCGAGTGCTTCTCGCCGTCGACGTAGCCGGCGAGGTCCTCCGCCGGCCAGCCGAGCTTGAGCAGTGCCTGCTTGAGCCGGCCGCGCTCGGACGGGTGCACGGCGATGGTGTCGTCGTCGATGCGCTGACCGAGCATCGGGATGACCCGCTTGGCCCGGGCCACCTCGACGAGCACCGCGCGGTCGAGCGCCCGCAGGACCAGGCCGTGGACCAGATCCTTCTCCAGGCGGAGCCGACCGTAACGGTCCATCGTGTCGGCGACATCCACCAGCAGCGCATGCGGGACCGCATACCGGGAGTGCCGGACGAGCGCGTCGACGACCTGCTCGGCATCGTGCCCGGCGGCGCGGGCGTTCCACAGCGCCAGCGGCGTGATCCGGTAGGTGTGCACATGCTCCGGGGAGCGCTCCAGCTCGGCGAACGGAGCAATGGCTGCCCGGGCCTCCGCCGAGCCGGGATGATCGACCTCCAGCAGGAGGGTCTTGTCCGACTGAACGATCAGAGGGCCGTCCGCCACTCGCCACCACCCTCTCGCTGCACCGCCCGGCCACACTCGCCCGGCGGCCTCCTTGGACGCCCGCGGTCACCGCCGACGCCCATCGACCTTCTCCGACGGTACAGGCGGCCTCCGACAGGTTGGCTCAGTGCGGTGCGTCCGAATCCGCCCGGGCGGGTGGGACACCACCCGGGCGACCCAGTTCGGCGATGCCGGTGACCCGATGCAGCGCGAACCGGCGCGGCTGGTCGGTGAGTTCGTCCCAGGCGGTGAGCCAGCCGCCGTCCAGGGCGGTGGGCCGCACGATCCGGTCGCGGGGGGTGCCCTGCTGGTCGACGTAGCCCAGCAGGATCCGCTGCTTCTCCCGCACGGCGTTCTGCAGCATCGTCAGGATGAGCGGCGCGGAGCGGGTGAGCCCGAACCCGGCGATGTCGGTGGATCTGGCCGCCCGCAGGGTGCGTGCGCTGTCATCGCCGCGACGCACCAGCCGCAACACGTCACGGGCCTGGGCAAGCCGGCTGTCGGCGACATCGCCCGAGGTGGGGCGGGCGCGGGCCGGGGTCCGGTGAGTGGTGGGGCGGCTGAGCAGCACCCGGCCGTCAGGCGCCTCGGCGACCGGCGCGTACCCGGCGGCGCGTAGGCCGGCCAGCAGCTCGTTCACCGGCAGCGACGAGATGACGATGGTCGGCGCGATCCGGCGCAGGCCCAGGGCCTGCGTCCCCCGGCTGGCGACCACCTCGGCGAGCAGGGCGGTGTCGTCACAGCGCAGGTAGCTCGCGGCCGGACCGGCCCGCATCCGGCCGTGCCGGCGGGCGGTGTCGTCGATCAGATAGGTGAGTCCCTGCGGGATGCCGGTGCGGCCCCAGCGGGCGAGGTCGTCGTGCAGGTCCTCGGCGGTCAGCCCCGAGTCGAACGCCCGGCGCAGCGAGTCCTCGGTGAACCGGTAGACGGTGGCCGCTCCGGTGGACTCGACGTCCGCCATCCGGGCCAGCCGGGCGGCGACCCGGGGCACCAGCGGCCCCGGGGCGACGGCCGTCAGGTCGGCCTGCAGCAGCAGTTCCTCCACCGGCTCGGGTAGCAGCGGACCGAGCGCGTCCGCGAGCCGTGCGCACAGGTCGGTGGCGCCGGCGGCGGGCCGTCCCGGTGCGAGTGGAGTGCGGGCGGGATCGGCCAGCTCCGCCTCGAGCTGTTCGATGACCACCCGCCCGACCGTGCTGGGCGAGCCTCGACCGGTGAGGCCGAGCAGCTCGGCGTCGGCCACCGTGCTCTCGATCATCCGGTCCAGGAACGTGCCGGTGCGCCGAGGTGCCCGCCAGGCAAGCAGGGCCCGCAGCGACGCGGCGCTCGGCGCCACCGCCGGCGGCGCGGCACCGAGCGCGCGCAGCACGTCGGCCCGTAGCTCCCGGGCGACGCCGCGGCGCACGTCCGGCGACAGGGCGGCGATCTGACGACCCCGTTCGTCGCGCTCACCGATCAGCCAGGCGGCGACCGGGGCGCGCAACCAGCTGTCGGCCAGCATCGCCCACCGGACCTCGATCGCCTCGGTGCCCCAGCGGTCGTAGGCTGCCGTCGGCATGAACTGGACGTCGTTGCCGGTGGTCGCGTCGACGAGCCCCGCGGCCCAGGCCAGTTCGACGACGAAGGCGGCGACGCGCTCGTCGGAGTCGAGCAGGCGGGCGGTGGCACGCAGGTCGCGCACGCTGAGCCCGCCGGTCCGCAGCGGGGTCAGCGGCGTCTCCCCCCAGGCGTCGACCACCGTCGTGACCCAGCGGACCACTGTCTGCGCGGTGAGGGCCGCGGCGCCGTCCACGCCGGCCGCGCCGACCTCGGTGCCCTCGATCGCGGGCGGCCGGGGATGCAGGGGACCGGCCGGTGCCTCGCCGCGCACCACCAGGCCGACCTCGCGGGGCAGCTCGACCTTCTCGTCGTCGATCCCGACGATGAGCCCGCGGGCCAGCAGCTCCTCGATCGGCGTGCTGGCCTGCTCGACGGGAAGCACCCGGTGCGCCGCGGTGGTGCTGCCGAGCGACGATTCGGTGGCCAGTCGCTCCAGCAGCTCACGGGCCCGCGGGGAGCAGCTGTCAAGCCACCCCTGAATCCGCGCGGGATCGTCGAACAGCGCGCCGACGACGCTGACCAGGTCGGGACGCCCACCCGGACCACCCCAGCCCCGCCCGCCCGGCTCAGCCGGGTCGGACGCGGTGGACCCGGTCGATCGGGCGGAACCGATGTCAGCACCGGAGTGCTGGCTCGGGGTGCCCCCGAGCGCGGCTGCCAGCCGGTTCAGCTGCGCGTTCCGGTAGTTCGACAGACACTGCCGGACCGGCCGACCGAGCCCGAGTGGCCGCTCGCCGACCAGGTCGACGGCCATCCCGACGATCCGCAACGCCGTGTCGTCGCCCCAGGCCAGGCCGAGTTCACGTAGCCGCCGCACCGCCGAGGCCGCCTCGCGCAGCCCGGTGAACGCGACCAGTTCTGCCAGCGACACGCCGGCGGGCAGCACGGTGAGGGCCTGGAGCACCTCGTGGACGAAGGTGTCGAGCCGGTCCACCACCCGGGTGACGCTGACTCTGACCTCCATCCGCGCGGCCAGGACGGCGAAGTCCGGCGGCGGCGGAGTAGCAAGGTCGGGGCGCAGCAGGAGCAGGCGGATGATCACCTCATCCGGCTGCGCACGAAGCCAGTCCGCCAGGGTCACGGACTCGTCCTGCGCCTCGTCAGCCGGCATCGTCACTCTCATGACGGTAGCTGGCGCCCGCCGCAGGCGACGAAGCGCCGTCGCGGGTTAGCCCTGCCGCGCCACGCCACGGGCAGTGCCGGCGGCCTCCCGGTGCGCCCGGGGGACCCCAGAGGAACGGCCGGTCGGCGGGACGACCGTCAGCTCGGGACGCCGCCCCGCCACCGGACCGCCACCCACCGCACAGCCCAGCCGGGCGATACCGACCTGGTCTAGCACCCAGCCGGAGCTGACATCCCAGCGCAGCACGGCGATGGACGGATCACGCCCGTCGGGGACCCGCAGGACAGCGAAGGCCCAGTCCGGCGCGCCCGTGGACGTACGAATCCCGCTGACCCGCAACTCGCCAGGCGGGACCAGCGGACTGTCCACCAGCGCGGCGGTGATCGCACTTGCCTCGGCCTCGGTGGCCGGACGGCCCGGCCCGTCGGTGACCTCGGCAGCCACGGACACGAGGCGGGATGATCCCGCCGAACCGGGCCCCAGCCCACGCCGTAGCGAGGAGCCGAAGCCAGCGTCACCAGTCAGCGGGACCTCGGGGGCAGCTACCGGTCTCGGACGCACATGGCCTCCCTGGATGCCTTCTGGCAGGTCGGGATCGCGGAGCTCGCCAGACGAGCTCGCCAGACGAGCTCGCCAGACGAGGTCGACGGAATACGACAGACCTGCCAATACCGATTTGACACGCCGAAGGCGCCTTCAGGCAAGGGATCCGGGCCACCAGAACGGACCATTTTTGACATGGCCCACATGGCGGACCACACCCACCTCGAAGCGCCACCGCCCCCTCGACCCTCCTACTCGGCGAATAGCGCCTCAACCGCCCGCATCGGTGACCATAAGACAACAATTACAACAACAGACGACAACAGACCTCGCCCTGCGCTCCCATCGCCGCGGCTGCCGCCGTTGGCGGACGTCCGCCGCCGTCCGCCGGACCAAGCCCCCCTTTCGGGCCCCCCGATCGGACCGGCCACCGCTCAGGAGCGGTCGACCCGGTTGACGACAAAGGACAGGTGGTTCGCCCGACCCCAGTCGGCGAGCCGGGCCAGCGGCCCGGCATCGCCGGGCAGCGCCAGTGTCCGTCCCAGGGACACCCCAATGAGCAGGACGATGACCACGACCGCGGCCTCCAGCACCAGCAGAGCCATCCGGCGCGCCGCAGCTGACCCCGTCCACGCAGCACTGCGATCGCCACTCGACGTGGCGGACGTGGCCGCCAGCGCGCCGGGCGGCACGCGCCCTGCCTGCGAAGCGGATCCGGCCGGCCGGACGGGCCGCTCGGACGGGATGGGCCGCTCGGACGGGACGGGCCGCTTGGACGGGACGTCCGCCAGGGCGGGCTGTAGGCCGGTGGAACTGACACTGTCCAGCAGGCCGGTATATCCGCGTCCCACCGATGACGGCTCCAGCCGATAATCACGCTGTGACGCCGATGGCGTCATCCGGTTTCCGGCCGGGCCGGCGGCACGCTCCGGACGAATGTCCGGTGCTCTCCTCGGGCGCGACGCATTGGTAAGCACCGTGGAACGGACCGCATCAGGTTTGTCCGCCGAAGCCGGGCGCGGCACCCCGGTCCGATTCGCCGGATTGATTGTGTGACCCTGGCTACCCGATACAACCGGGCTACCCGATACGACCGGGCTGCCTGGGTCGACCTGGCCACCCCGGTCCGCTGAGCCACCCCGGTCCGCTGAGCCACCTCGGTCGGCCGGGGCGGCTGGACCACCGCGGCGGCGCGGGATGCCCGGGCCCGGCGTCGGGGCTGGGGCTTGGCTCTCAGCCACCGGGACAGAGCCCGAATCCGGACTCTGCGGCCAGGCAGTCGGGGCGAGGGCGGAACGCTCCGTCACGGGAGCGGCACGGATGACGCCCGCGCCGCCCGCGGTCGGATTGCCGAACGCCACCGCACGGAAGGTCTGGCGCCGTCGGCCCGAGCCAGACGGATGGTTCTCCGCGACGCCGCGGTCCCGACCCTCAGCGACCACCGCCCGCACCTTCCGCCTCGACAGCCCGACACCAGCCCGAACAAGCACCGTATCCGGCACCGCAGCGAGCGCCGCCAGCTGCGACGACCCCGCTCAGACCAGTGACAGCTCCGACCAACAGCCCGTCCGCACTCTCAATTGGAGCAGCTGAAGGCCCAGGGGACCGGCCACTGACACCTGGCCGACAGCACGACAGGCCACCAGAGCGGCGCAACAACCAGGCGACCGGAGCTATTTCCGGTGGACCCGACAGACCCGCTCCAGGACCAGCCCGCCGGCCAGCAGAACCACGGCCGCCGCCAGGCCCAGGCCGGCCGTGATCGCGTCGCTGGCCGCGGTCCCGAACTCGTCCGTGCGGGGAATGGTGTAGCCGAGCGTCCCGGCCCAACCTCCGGCGAGCGCAGCCGCAGCCACGGAACTGGCCTTTGCGAACGCGGCGAACCGGGCAACCGTCAACGGCAGGATCGGTCGCGTCCCCGGACGACCCTCCAACCGGCGCCGGGTATGCCCGGCGATCTGCAGCTCCAGCGCCCCGATGACGACCACCGACACCGGAGCGGTGCGCGGCAGCGCGGGAATCGATCGGTACGCCCACCACAGCAGCAGGTAGGCGAGCGCCCCGAAGACGACGGCCACCACGGCCAGGTCACGCCCCCGGGTCGGATTCACAATGTTGTTCCGGCCAAGCCCGTCGGACCGGCCAAGCCCGTCGGACCGGCCAAGCCCGTCGGACCGGCCGGATCGGCAGCACCGACGGAACGCAGCGAACCGGAGCTGCGCCGCAGACCGGCCAGCTCCCCGTCGCGCGTCATGCGGGCGACGAGCTCGGCGACCCGGCCATGACCGGGCAGAACAGCGTCCGGTTCGACGTCCAGCCAGGGAACGCAGACAAAGGCCCGCAGGTGGGCCCGCGGATGCGGGATGATGATCTCGGGGTCGTCGCTGCGCACCGCGCCGAGCGCGATGACGTCGACGTCGAGCGTGCGTGGTCCCCAGCGCACCTGCCGGATCCGGTGCGCCTGCGACTCCGCGGCACGGGCAGCCGCCAGCAGCTCACCCGGACCGGCGGCGGCCACCAGGACGACCGCGTTGAGGTAGTCGTCCTGGGCCGGACCGCCGACCGGCGCGGTCTCGTACACCGGCGAGCAGGCCAGCACGCCGAGCCGGGCGTCGAGACTGGCCACGGCGGCTCGCAGCAACGCCCAGCGGTCGCCGAGGTTGGAGCCCAACGCCAACACCGCATGGTTCACCGGGTGGTCCGGCCCGCCGGCGGACCACGGCCGGTGGCCGTCCGACGTCACCATGCCGTCACCGCGCCCTCGCCGAGCTCGGACCGGTCACGGGCGACGGTCACGGCCACATCGCCGAAGACGAGCGGGATGGGCGCCGCCGGCTTGTGCACGGTCACCTCCGCCCGGACCACCCGGGAGGGGCGCAGGCAGGTGTCGACGAGCCGGTGCGCCAACGTCTCGATCAGGTTCACCGGCGGACCGGCGACGATCGCGGCCAGTTCCTCGGCCAGCTCGCCGTAGTGGACAGTCCTGGTGACGTCGTCGTCACGCGCCGCATCGGTCATGTCCAGCCAGAGCACCGCGTCCACGACGAACTCCTGACCAAGTTCCCGTTCGGCGGACAGCACCCCGTGGCGGCCCCGCACCCGCAGGCCGCGCAGCGTGATCCGATCCCGGTACCGGCCGGCCGGCTCCGTCGCCACGGTCATCTGGGGGACCATCCCGTCCTGCCGGAATCAGCGATCCTGGCACTGTCAGCGATCCTGGCACTGTCAGCGAGGCCAGCACTGTCAGCGAGGCCAGCTGCATCAACGATCCCGGTGGCGCCGGCGATCCCGGTGGCGCGCGCGGCCAGCCTGGTGGGGCCGGCGGCCTGCGCACTGCGCTTCCAGGCCCGCACCACCCGCACGGCGTCCGCGGCCGGACGTACGGCGTGTACCCGCACACCCCACACGTCCGCGGCGGCCAGCAGGGCAGTGGTGGCCTGGGTGGCGTCGTCGCGGGCGTCGCTCGGTCGGGGCTGTGCCTGACCGTCGGCGAGCACGGTGCCGAGGAACGACTTACGGGACGTCCCGACCAGCAGGGGACGGCCGAAGACGGCGAACGCGTGGAGCTGGCTGAGCAGTGCCCAGTTGTGGGCGGACGTCTTGGCGAAGCCGATCCCGGGATCGATGATCACCCGTTCTTCGGCGATCCCGGCGGCGAGGACCGCCTCGAGCCGAATATCGAGCTCCGCGACCACCTCGGCCACGACGTCGCCGTAGACGGCCTGTTCGGCCATGGTCGCGCTCGGCCCACGAGCGTGCATGAGGACGTAGTACACCCCACGGTCGGCCACCATGGCCAGCAGGTCCGGGTCACGGCCGCCGGAGACGTCGTTGACCAGCACGGCGCCGGCGTCGACCGCGGCGGCGGCCACCGACACCCGGGTCGTGTCCACGCTGACCCGCACGCCCGCCGCAGCGAGCTGGGCGACGACCGGCAGCACCCGGCGCATCTCCTCGGCCGCCGGCACCCGCAGGGCGCCGGGCCGGGTCGACTCCCCACCGACATCAATGAGGTCGGCGCCCTCGGCAACCATCCGCAGGCCCGCCCGCACCGCGTCGATCGGGTCGAGGAACGTGCCGCCGTCGGAGAACGAATCGGGCGTCACGTTGACCACGCCCATCACCCGGGTCAGCTCGCCCGGGCGGAACAGCTCGGCCACGTCCGCGCTCATCCGGTCCCCCCGGTGGACGAACGGGCGACCGGAAGCGGACCGCGCCGGTAGGAGTACCGGTAGACCGGTCGGAAGCCGAGCTCGGCGTACAACCGCCTGGCCACGGTGCTGACCTCCTCAACCTGCAGGTAGGCATGGGTGGCGCCCTGCTGGGACGCCCAGCTTGCAAGGGCGGCGACGACCCGGCGGGCGGCACCCTGACCGCGGGCCGCCGGTAGTGTTGCCATGCTGTAGATGCCCAGCCAGCGGCCGTCCGCGACCCCTCGGCCGACGGCAACCGGCACCCCGTCCATGGACGCCGTCACATAGGTCGTGGGCAACCGCAGCGTGGCCAGCACCGCCAGGGTTCCGGCGCGCTGGGTGTCGAAGGTGGCCAGCACCCGCCCTGCGACCGTCAGCCAGGCCTCGTCGGGCACGCTCGCGCACACCACCCGCAGCGAGGGTGAGCGGATGGTGCCGGGCCCGGCGAGGCCGGCCAGCCGTGCGGTGCAGACGTCGGTGGGGCCGGTGTCGTCGAAACCGGCGGCGTCGAGCGCCCCGGTGAGCCCCCCGGGGCGGCTCACCGGGGTCTGTTGGAAGGTGGGGGGCAGGCCGACCGCGGTGTAGAAGTCGGCGACCGCGGCGAGCGCGGCCGGCAGGTCCGGCACGTCGCCATGGGCCCACACCGAGTTACCGCGCCGGGATGCGCCCGCCGAGGCGCGCAGCGTCCAGCCGCCCAGTTCAGTGACGCGCAGCGGCGGCCAGGCGCGGTGCGCGACCACCTCGAGCTCGCGGGCAAGGGCCATGTCCGCCGCGGTGAGCCCGGCGCGGGGTGCCACGAGCGGGTCGGCCACCCCGGTCATGCCGCGGTCGTCCGGCACGCCGTCGGCGCCGGACCCGGAATCAGCGAACATGGACGACTCGGCAGACACAGGCACCATGACCGGCAGGAACACCACGGCCAGCAGGAACACCACGGCCAGCAGGAACACCACGGCCGGCAGAAACACCATGACCGGCAGAAACACCCCGGCCAGCAGGAACACCACGGCCGGTGTGGACAACCTCGCGCGGGCCAGCGGCCGCAACCGGACACCACGCCCCGCACGGACCGGACTTTCCGCAGTGTGCGGGCACCCTGCATCGACCGCCGGATGCGCGCTCCCGGCGCTTCGGGCGAGTCAGCAGGACCTGCTGGGCTGCGTCAGCCATTGTGCCGAGGCTACCGACCCGCGGGGCGGGTCGACCGGCGGCCTCGGTCGCATCGCTGGCACCGACACTCCCACCTCCGGGCCCGCATGACCCAATGACATAGTTGCGAGACTATTGCCGGATTGTTCCAAACACGTCCCGATTTGAACGAGCCGTGAGGATTGACGTCCGGTCCGTCCGCCGCGCCGACGACGAACAGCGCAGGCACATTCCCGCGCCGGTGCACAGGGCTTCCGTCCATCGACCTGCTCACGCCGTGCATTCGTTCGTCCGTACGCCCCCTGACCGGATCAGTCACACCGCCGCTGGATGGCAACCCCCGGCCCCACAGTCAAGATCGGCCGGGGAAACCCGCGAGAAACACCACGAAGAGCCACGATGGCCGGATCCTTTCGCGATCCCCATCGTCACCCTCCGACGCAGGACTGCTCCTACTATTGACCTTCACCGTCGTCACCGCCGCCGACGGACCGGAGGGCCGGGCCAGCCGCGTGGTCTCACCGTGCGCCTTTACTGCGTCACCCCTCGCAGCGGGCCGCCCCTCCCGCTACCTTGTCGGCACGGTCGCTGACCGTGGTGTTGTCGGAAGGAAGGACGCGCGGCATGCCGCAGTCGAACGGATCCTCGCCGGACCGTGGTCCCGAGCGCGGGATCCCGGGTTCGGCCGGTCGTCCCGGCCCGCACCCGGTTCGATCGGCGTCCGGCGAGTCGGTCCACATCCCACCGGCCCGTACCCCGCCGGACGACAGTCCTGAGGACTATCCGATGGAGCCACCCCCGCCACCCCCGCCCTCCTGCGCCGCGCCCGCCCGCCACCCGTACGCGCTCGGTTTCGCGGCCTTCGCCCGCCGCAGCGAGCTTGCCGTGCCCGCGCTGCTACCCGTCGCCCACCACGGTGAGGCCGCTTTCGCCCCGCCGAAGCCCGGCACCCCGGCGAGGCCCCTGGCCGTCAGCACGGCATCCGTAGCCGATGCGACCGCGGCGACCGGTGTGCCGGCAGCCGCCGGCCTGCGGGCGCCGAGTCAGCAGCCGCCCCGGCCCGGCGGGTACGCGGGCGCCACGATGATGACGGCGATCCTGGCCGAGGGCCAGATCATGGAGGTCTCCGACGTTCTTGCCGCGAGCCCCGTGGATCTTGCCCTGGAACGCGCCGAGGACATGCTCGGCGATCTGATCGCCGCGCACGAACGGACGCCCCCGGCGCACATCCTGGCCCAGACCGTCCGTCTGCGCCGCGGGCTCGATCGGCTGGCCCGGCGTTCCGTGCCCGGCCCCAACGCCCGGCGGCGGGACCTGCTGACCGGGCGGGTCGCCGTCCTGGGTGCGGACGCGGCGTTCAAGCTCGGCGACAACGCCACCGCGCGTTCCCTGGCCGCGCTCGGCTTCCGGGTGGGCCAGCAGGTCGGGGACGGCGCACTGTGCGGATCGGCCCGCGAGATCGCCGCGGTGGGCGAGTTCTACGCCGGGCGTCCGGACGAGGCCCTGCGGCTGGCCCGCGACGGCCTGGCCTGCGTCGACGACGGTCCGGTGCAGGCCCGACTGGTCTGTCAGGCGGCCCGGGCCCTGGCCGCCCTGGGAGACGTCCGCGGTGCGGCCCAGTCCCTGGAACAGGCCTATGACCTGGTTGATCTTATTCCCCCCGACCAGTGGGGACGGCCGGGGCCGGCGTTCGAGACGTTCCACCCCGTCGAGGTGCCCTACCACGCAACGACAGCGATGTGCCTGCTCGGCCGGCCGAAGGCGGCCGAAGACCATGCGGAGCTCGCACTGCCCAGGCTCGACGCGATGGAGGTGCCCGGCTTCCGTTCGGTGATCCGGCTCGACCTGGCCCTCGCCCTCTCCCGGCAGGGTCGCCTCGAGCTCGAGCGGGTCTGCACACTGGCCACCGAGGCCATCGAGATCTCCTGGGGACGTACCGTGGCGTCCGTCTCCATCCGTGCGGACCAGCTGCTCACCGCCACCCGGGGGCACAGCGAGGTGCGTGCGGTCCGCAACGTCGCGCTGATGGTCCGGGAGTGGCAACGCTCAGCCGTCGACCAGCGTCCCGCCCCGGGCGCGGTGATGGCGCCCGGCGATCGGTAACCGCAACCAGGTGGCCAGGCCGAGCGCCCACACCACACCAAGCAGGTAGCCGGCGACGACGTCCGACGGGTAGTGCACGCCAAGCCCCACCCGGGCGAGGCCGGTGCCGGCGACCACCAGCGCGCCCACGCACCACCACAGCGGACGAGCCGACCGCCCGGTCAGCGCGCGCACGGCGACCAGCAGCACGATCGCCGCAACCATCACCCCGAAGGCGTGGCCGGACGGAAAGCCGAACCCGGCCGCCGATGCGACCGGATCGTCGAACAGCGGTCGTGGCCGGCGGACGACTTCCTTGCCCACCCAGGAGACCAGGCCCCCGATCTCCACCGTGACCAGCACATAGGTGGCAAGTCGGCGAGTGAGATCTGGATCGCGGGCGCCGATCCCCCGGAAAACCCGCGCGCGCCACCACAGCGCGGCGGCCGCAACAGCCGCGAGCACCCGCCACACCGTGGGAGCGCAGATGACGCTCACCCACCGCAGCACGCCGGCCAGGACGTCGTGGCGATCCGAGCTTCGCACCAGCGTGGCCGTGAGCTCGGCGTCGAGGCGTACCCAGGCCGCCCACGGCACCCAGACGGCCACGGCCAGCAGCAGCACACCGAGCCCGCAGGCCACCACCACCCCCACCGGCCAGGGCCACGGCCGGGCGCGATCGCCGGTCCGCGGCCCCGACCGCGCCGTCGTCCGCATCGCCCCGCGCGCCTCCGTCACCGTCGTGTCGCTGCCTGCTGCCCCCCGGTCGCCGGTTTTCCCAGCTGTTCGGCCTTCCCCGGGCTCGGCCTCGGCGATTCGAGCCCTCGGAGCCGATCTCTGGTGTCCACCTCCTGTGGGCCTTCTGCCCACCCCCGGATGTGGCTATCGCGGATGCGTCCGGCGGGTCCGACCGGACTCGATCCACCGACTCGAGCTGGGCGGTCCGTGCGATCCCGTTGGACGCGTGTCATTCTGGTCAAATCCGTCCGGTGCGACGGACCGCACATCTGCGTCGAACGGTTGCGCTGCCCTGGCGCCTGTGTTCGCCGCGTGGGACCGACCGCTCGCGCCGGAGCGCAGAACACCCGGCCAGGCAGCCCGGGCCGACCAGCTGGAGGGAGACCCTTGAACTTCGCGGAGGGACCGACCCCACCGGGCGGCGTGCCATCACATGCTCCGTGGACGGACGGTCGCCACGACCTCGGCTCCATCCGGGTCGACGGCGTCCACGACGATCCGCCGACCGGGTATCCGACCGTGACCAGCCAGCCCACCCACGGTGGGCACAGCAACGGCGGCGAGCCGGGCGGGCCGCCCGCCGGTCGCGGACCGGTCGACAGCTCGATGTGGAACGGCTCGGCTGCGGCCCTGGCCGGCCAGGGCTGGTCGGTGGGAGATGTCGCCTCGGCCAACGGTTCGGGCCGTGGGGTGCTGCCGATGGAGACGCGTACGTTCGATCCCCTCTATGACCAGTTCCCCCTCGCCATCCGACCCGAGCCGACCGTGCCGGTGCGACCGACGGTGGCCGGACCAACGGTGGCCGGACCAACGGTGGCCGGACCAACGGTGGCCGGACCAACGGTGGCCGGAGCATCGATCGCGGGGCCGAGGATCGCAGGGCCAGCCGCTGCGGGACCGAGCGTTGCGGGACCGCTGGCGGCAGGGCCGATGGGGCCGGCCGGACCTGGCCGCTCGACCGGGCCCGGCGGAGCCCCGCCCACGTACGACGACCAGTTCGACGAATACCGTCCGTCCACCCAGTACCCGGCGCCGCCACCGGCCATCACCGGAGCCACCGACAGCGCCCCGCCGTTCGGCCAGCCCGGGACACGTCCGATCCGGGCCCGCACCGCGACCGGTCGGGTGCCATCCTGGCTGCGCGATCCCGAGCCGCCCGCACCGGACATGACGGCCGTCCATCCCGCGACCCGGCCAGGCGCCCCCCGGGTGGACGGACGGCGGCGGGTCGTGCCCCGCGAGATGCTCGGTCGAGGCCCCCTGCCCCCCCCCCCCTTCCCCCACTGGCTGCCCCCCGCCCCCGGCGGTGT
>NZ_JAMQQG010000289.1 GCF_023716925.1 Frankia sp. R82 | reverse complement strand
GGCGAGGCCGCCACCGGTGCCACGTCGACCCGCACCCGCACCCGTCGGGGTGCCTCCCGCTCGGCGGCGAGCCCCGCCGCGGAGCAGCCGACCCTGCCCGACGCGGGCGGCGACGTGGCGGTCGAGACCCGCACGACCCCGGCCGTGACCACCCCGGCGCAGTCGACCGGATCGGCGACGAGCGGGGCGGGCGCCGTGGCGCAGCCGGCCGCAGCCGCGGTCACCGCCCCGGTCCAGACCCCACCCGCCGCCGGGCGCCACAGCGACGGCGGCCCGCGTACCCGTGAGGACCGCCGCGATCGCGCCGGTGACAACGGCCGGTCCGGTGAGGGCCGTTCGGGCGACGCCGGCGAGCGTACGGGCAACGACCGGCAGGTCACCGATCGCCGCTCCGGCGGGGACCGGGCCGACCGCTCCGATCGTGGTGAGCGCTCCGATCGTGGTGAGCGCTCCGATCGTGGAGACCGCTCCGATCGTGGAGACCGCTCCGACCGGCAGGCCGGTGAGCGCGCAAGCCGCTCCGATCGCACGCAGAGCGGCGACCGTGCAAGCCAGAACGACCGTGCAAGCCAGAACGACCGTGCAAGCCAGAACGACCGTTCGGGCCAGAACGACCGTTCGGGCCAGGGCGGGCAGAGCGACGACGATCTGGGCCGCAGCCGGCGGGGTCGGTTCCGCGAGCGTGGCCGTAACCGCGGCCGTGGCGGCCAGGCTCCGGCGGAGAACGAGCCGGTGGTGCGCGAGGACGACGTCCTCGTCCCCGTCGCCGGCATTCTCGACGTGCTGGACAACTACGCCTTCGTGCGGACCAGCGGGTACCTGACCGGGCCGACCGACGTCTACGTCAGCCTCGCCCAGGTCCGCCGCAACGGGCTGCGCCGCGGCGATGCCATCACCGGCGTGGTGCGCGCCCCGCAGGAAGGCGAGCAGCGCCGCGACAAGTACAACGCGCTCGTCCGGCTCGACACGATCAACGGGATGGAGCCGGAGGAGGCCCGCGGGCGGCCGGAGTTCACCAAACTCACCCCGCTCTACCCGCAGGACCGGCTGCGCCTGGAGACCGAGCCGCACCTGCTGACCACCCGGGTCATCGACCTGGTCATGCCGATCGGCAAGGGGCAGCGCGCGCTCATCGTCAGCCCGCCCAAGGCCGGCAAGACGATGGTGCTGCAGTCGATCGCCAACGCGATCGCGACCAACAACCCGGAAGTGCACCTCATGGTCGTCCTCGTCGACGAGCGACCGGAAGAGGTCACCGACATGCAGCGCTCGGTCAAGGGTGAGGTCATCGCCTCCACCTTCGACCGGCCGCCGGCCGACCACACCAACGTCGCGGAGCTGTCCATCGAACGGGCCAAGCGCCTGGTGGAACTCGGCCACGACGTGGTCGTGCTGCTCGACTCCATCACCCGGCTGGGTCGGGCCTACAACCTGGCCGCGCCCGCGTCCGGTCGTATCCTGTCCGGTGGTGTCGACTCGACCGCGCTCTACCCGCCGAAGCGTTTCCTCGGCGCGGCGCGCAACATCGAGGACGGCGGGTCGCTGACCATCATCGCGACCGCTCTGGTCGAGACCGGCTCGACGATGGACACGGTCATCTTCGAGGAGTTCAAGGGCACCGGTAACGCCGAGCTCAAGCTCGACCGCAAGATCGCCGACAAGCGCATCTTCCCCGCGGTCGACGTCGATGCCTCCAGCACCCGTAAGGAGGACATCCTCCTTGCCCCCGACGAGCTCGCGATCATGCACAAGTTGCGGCGGGTCCTGCACACCCGGGAGAACCAGCAGGCCCTGGAACTCCTGCTCGACCGGCTCAAGCAGACCCGGACGAACTACGAGTTCCTGATGCAGATCGCCAAGACCGCTCCGCCGCAGGACTGATCCGACATCCCTCCCCAGGTGGCGGGTCAGCGGGGAACAGGCGGGGGAGAGCGAGCGTTGCCAGCGGTGGGACGCGCCGGAGTCGTGACGGCCCCGGCGCCCCGCTCTGGCAGACTGGCAGCAGACCGGCTCCGGTTCACGCCGTCCACACCGAGGATGGCGACCCGGCGGCCACCTTTCGAAGATGAGGGACCATGAGGCCTGACATTCACCCGACCTACCACGAGACGACCGTGACCTGCACCTGTGGGAGTGTCTTCACCACCCGCAGCACCAAGGAGAACGGCGTCGTCAACGCCGAGGTCTGCTCGCAGTGCCACCCGTTCTACACGGGCAAGCAGAAGATCCTCGACGTCGGTGGCCGGGTCGAGAAGTTCGAGCGCCGCTTCGGCCGGCGTCGCCCCGGCGAAAAGGTCGGCGGCGCGAAGTAGTGACGCCTCGGCGCCCGTCCGGACTCCCGGGCGGGCGCCGTTTGCGTCCCGGTCGGGTTGGTGTGCCAGCCCGGCCTCATCCGTTCCCCGGCGCCATGCCGCGCGTCGGGACCGTGACGTGCGAAGAGGTACCAAAGCATGACGTCCCCACTCGACGGCCTCGTCGCGGAGCACGCCGAGATCGAGGGGCAGCTCGCCGATCCGGCGGTGCACAACGATCCCGCGCGGGCTCGTGCCCTCAGCCGTCGCTACGCCCAGCTCGCTCCGGTGGTGGACCTGGCCCGGGAGCTTGAGCGGGTGTCCGGTGACCTCGCGACCGCCCGCGAGCTCGCCACCCAGGACGCGTCCTTCCGTGGCGAGGTGGTGGAACTCGACGCCGAACTCGCCGGCCTGAACGACCGGGTGCGGGCCTATCTCGTCCCGGTCGACCCGGACGACGCCCGGGACGCGATCCTCGAGGTCAAGGCCGGTGCCGGCGGAGAGGAGTCGGCTCTGTTCGCCGGCGACCTGCTGCGGATGTACCTGCGCTACGCCGAGCGGCGCGGCTGGAAGGCGGAGATTCTCGACGCCAACGCCTCCGATCTCGGTGGCTACCGCGACGTCAGCGTCGCGGTGAAGGCCCGTGGCAGCGACACCGGCCCCGGCGTGTACGGCCGGCTGCGGTTCGAGGGCGGGGTGCACCGCGTCCAGCGGGTGCCGGTGACCGAGTCGGCGGGCCGCATCCACACGTCCGCGGCCGGGGTGCTGGTGCTGCCCGAAGCCGAGGACGTCGACGTCGACATCGACCAGAACGACCTGCGCATCGACGTGTTCCGCTCGTCCGGACCGGGTGGACAGAGCGTCAACACCACCGACTCGGCGGTGCGTATCACCCATCTGCCCACCGGTCTCGTGGTGTCCTGCCAGAACGAGAAGAGCCAGCTGCAGAACAAGGAGTCGGCGCTGCGCATCCTGCGGGCCCGGCTGCTGAGCGCCGCCCGCGAGCAGGCCGAGTCCGAGGCGTCGGCGGCGCGGGCCAGCCAGGTGCGCACCGTCGACCGGTCCGAACGGATCCGGACCTACAACTTCGCCGAGAACCGGATCAGCGACCACCGGGTCGGCTACAAGGCCCACAACCTCGACCAGGTGCTCGACGGCGAACTCGACGAGGTGCTCGACGCCCTCGCCGCCGCCGACCTCGACGCCCGGCTGTCCGCCCAGGCCTCGTGAACCCCCCGGTCGCAGGCAGCCGGACGGCGCTCGCCGAGCGGATCGCGGCGGCCACGGCGCAGCTTGCGGCGGCGGGGGTCGCCAGCCCCCGGGCCGATGCCGAGCAGCTGGCGGCGTTCGTGCTCGGCCTCGGGCGGGCCCGGCTGCTGCTCGTGGACGAGCTGCCCGGGCCCGCGGCGGTCCGGTTCGACACGCTGGTGCGCCGGCGGGCCGACCGGGAGCCCCTGCAGCACCTCACCGGTGTCGCCGGGTTCCGCTACCTGGACCTCGCCGTCGGCCCCGGGGTGTTCGTCCCCCGTCCGGAGACGGAATCCGTGGTCGGCTGGGCCATCGACGCCCTGCGCGCCGCCACCGTCGCGACCACCGCGCCGGGGCCGGTGTGCGTCGATCTGTGCGCCGGCAGCGGGGCGATCGCGTTGTCTCTGGCCGGGGAGATCCCGGGGGCACAGGTGCATGCCGTCGAAGGTGACCCGGCGGCGCTCGGCTGGCTGCGCCGGAACGTGAGGTCCACCGGGCTGCCCGTCGAGGTGCATGCCGCGGACGTCACCGCCGCACCGCCGTCGTCGCTGGCCCGGCTCGAGGGAGCGGTCGACCTGGTGGTGAGCAACCCGCCGTACCTGCCCGACGCGGACCGTGCGACCGTGGAGCCCGAGGTCGGCGTGCACGATCCGGCGGCGGCGCTGTGGGGCGGCCCTGACGGTCTGCAGATCGTGCGGGCGGTCGTGCGGCTCGCGGCGCGGCTGCTGCGGCCCGGTGGGCTGCTGGTCGTCGAACACGCCGACGGTCACGGCGCAAGCGCACCGGCGCTGCTGCGCGCCGACGGGCGCTGGCAGGATGTGGCCGACCACCCCGATCTGGGCGGTCGGGACCGGTTCGTCACCGGCCGGATGGCCCGGCCGGGGGAGGGAGAGCACGGGTGATGCAGCGTTTCGACTGCTCCGACGAGGCCGAGCGGGCCGCCGGCCTGGACGCGGCCGTCGCCGCCGTCGGCCGGGGTGAGCTGGTCGTGCTGCCCACCGACACGCTCTACGGACTGGGCGCCGACGCGTTCGACTCGGAGGCGGTGGCCGCCCTGCTCGCCGCCAAGGGTCGCGGCCGGGACATGCCCGTGCCCGTCCTGATCGGCGCCTGGCGCACCCTGGACGGCCTCATCGACCGGGTGACGCCGCAGGTCCGGGACCTGATCCAGGCCTTCTGGCCGGGTGGGCTCACCGTGGTCGTCCGCCACGTCCCGTCATTGCGCTGGGATCTCGGCGACGCCCGCGGCACCGTTGCGATCCGGATGCCGCTGCACCCCGTGGCGATCGAGCTGCTGGGCCGCACCGGCCCGATGGCCGTGTCCAGCGCGAACATCAGCGGCCAGCCGCCCGCCGCCACCGCTGACAACGCCGTCGCCCAGCTCGGCGGGGCCGCCGAGGTCTACCTGGACGGCGGTCGCTGCGCCGCGGCCACCCCGTCCACCATCGTCGACTGCACCGGCGAGGTCCCCGTCGTCCTGCGTGCCGGCGCGATCAGCCTCGACGCGCTGCGCGAGGTCCTGCCGCTGGTGCGGGAACCAGCCACCTCCTGACGGGGGTACGACGCGGTGACGGGTACGGGGTAGGACAGGCACGAGCATCCGGGCACAGGGAGGTAGCCACGTCATGAGCACGTCGTTCTGGGGTCCCGACTTCGACGAGCTGGCCGGCACCGATCCGGAGATCGCCGAGGTGGTGCTGGACGAGCTGGCCCGCCAGCGCAGCGGACTGCAGCTGATCGCCAGTGAGAACTTCACCTCGCCCGCGGTGCTTGCCGCGTTGGGCTCGACGCTGTCGAACAAGTACGCCGAGGGCTATCCCGGCCGGCGCTACTACGGCGGATGCCAGGTGGTGGACCGGGCCGAGGAGATCGGGATCGCCCGGGCGAAGGCGCTGTTCGGCGCGGAGCACGCGAACCTGCAACCGCACTCCGGTGCGTCGGCGAACTTCGCGGTCTACGCGGCGCTGCTCACCCCCGGGGACACGGTGCTGGCCATGTCGCTGCCGCACGGGGGGCACCTCACCCATGGCAGCAAGGTGAGCTTCTCGGGGAAGTGGTTCGACGTCGTGGCCTACGGCGTGCGCGAGGACACCGAGCTCATCGACTATGACCAGGTCCGTGACCTGGCCCGGCAGCACCGACCCAAGATGATCATCTGTGGGGCGACGGCCTACCCGCGGCTGATCGACTTTGCCGCGTTCCGCTCCATCGCCGACGAGATCGGTGCCTGGCTGATGGTCGACGCGGCCCACTTCATCGGCCTGGTGGCCGGCGGTGCGATCCCGAGCCCCGTGCCGTATGCGGACGTCGTCAGCTTCACCACGCACAAGGTGCTGCGCGGCCCACGGGGCGGCATGATCCTGGCCCGTGCGGAGCTCGCCGGCCGGATCGACAAGGCGGTGTTCCCGTTCAGCCAGGGCGGTCCGCTGATGCACGCCGTCGCGGCGAAGGCCGTGGCTCTGCGCGAGGCCGCCACGCCCGAATACGGGCGGTACGCTCGTGGGGTCGTCGCGAATGCGCAGACGTTGACCGAGGCGTTGCGTGCCGAGGGCATCCGGCCGGTCGGCGGCGGCACCGACACCCACCTCGCCCTGCTCGACCTGCGTGAACTCGGGGTCAGCGGGCGGGATGCGGAGAGCCGGTGCGACGCCGCGGGGATCACGCTGAACAAGAACGCCATTCCGTTCGACCCGCAGCCACCCGCGATCTCCTCGGGGATCCGGGTCGGCACTCCGGCGGTGACGACCCAGGGTATGGGCGAGGGTGAGATGAAGGACATCGCCACGCTGATCGGCCGGGCGGTCCGTGACCCGGGCGCCGCCGGGGAGGTCCGGGCGGCGGTGTCCGCGTTGGTCAGCCGGTATCCCGTCTACCCCCGACCGTAGTCCGGCCGCGGCGGGCAGCGGCGGTCGCCGACAGCTCCGCGAACAGTCGACAGGTCCACGAACAGTGGTGGGAGATTC
Source organism: Frankia sp. R82 (assembly GCF_023716925.1). GTDB lineage: Bacteria > Actinomycetota > Actinomycetes > Frankiales > Frankiaceae > Frankia. Next base: position 30,734 of record NZ_JAMQQG010000289.1, on the reverse strand, counting down.
CGAACGGTGCGCGAGTACCTGCTCGTCTTCGTGGTCTCGGCAGCGGTGACCTTCCTGGCCACCCCGCTGGCCCGGGCGTTCGCCCTGCGGATCGGCGCCGTCGCCGGAGTCCGCGCCCGGGACGTGCACGCCACCCCGACCCCGCGCCTGGGCGGGCTCGCGATGCTCGCGGGACTGTACGCGGGCCTGGAGGTGGCGGACCGGCTGCCGTTTCTGTCCGTCGTCTCGCAGGACTGGTCCGAGACGCGGGCGGTCCTCGTCGCCGGGACGCTGATCTGCCTGCTGGGTGTCGCCGACGACCGGTGGGAGCTCGACTCGCTGACCAAACTCGCCGGTCAGTTCACCGCCGCGGGAATCATGGTGCTGCTCGGTGTCCAGTGGTCGTTCGCGATCAACCGGGACAGCGAGATCACCCTCAGCCTGGGCCCGGAGACGGCGGTGCCGCTGTCGATCCTGGCCACGGTGGTGCTCATCAACGCGATGAACTTCATCGACGGCCTGGACGGACTGGCCGCCGGGGTCGCGGCGATCGCGTCGCTGGCGACCTTCTACTTCGCCTACGAGATCGCGGTGATCGACGGGTTCTACCGGGCGTCTCCGGCGGCGCTGCTCGCCGCGGTCACCGCGGGAGTATGTATCGGTTTCCTGCCGCACAACTTCAATCCCGCCCGGCTGTTCATGGGCGATTCGGGCTCCATGCTCATCGGCCTGCTCTCGGCCGCATCGATGATCTCCGTGACCGGCCAGGTGGCGTACGGGGGATACGCTGGACCCTCCCGGTCGTATCCGTCCCTGATCCCGCTGGCGATCCCGCTGGCCGTCCTGGCGGTCCCGTTTCTGGACCTGGGGCTTGCGGTGATCCGTCGGACGCGGGCGGGCCGGTCGCCGTTCGCGGCCGACAAGATGCACCTCCACCACCGAATGCTGGAAATCGGTAACTCGCATGTGAGGGCGGTTCTGTTCATGTACTTCTGGGCGGCTCTGGTCGGATTCGGTGGAGTCGCGGCGTCGTTCTCCGCGTCCCCGCTGCCGATCCTCGTCGCCACCGTCGGGGTCGGGCTGGCGGCGCTGCTCGCCCTGCTGGTCAGCACGCAGAGATCGGCAAAGGCATGATTGTGCCGGCCGCCCGGGTGATTCGGCTGGGCCTGCTGCTCACCGGCGCGCTCGCGCTGCCCGCCATCGCCCTGGCCGCCGTGCTGCGCGGGGGCACCGCAGTGGTGAGTGTCGTGGTGGGACTGGCCATCGTGGTGGCGTTCTTCAGCATCTCGAAACTCGCTGTCGGTGCGGTCGCCCGCCGCGCCCCGCACCATCTGCTGGCCGCCGCACTTGGCACCTATGCGCTGAAAATCGGCCTGCTTGGGGCCCTGCTGCTCGGAATCCAGGACACCGACACGCTCGACCTGCCGGCCTTCGCCTGGACGATCTTCGTCGGGGTGTTCGTCTGGATGGGCGCCGAACTGTGGGTCGCCACCCACACCCGGGTGCCGTTCTACGACCCGCAGCGGCCCGGTGCCTGGGACGCCGGCCGTCGCCCACCCGTCCGATGACACCCGGCTCCACGCCCGGACCCGGTACGGGTGGCACCGGCGGTTCCGGCTCCGACCGCGAGGTCGGCGCCGGTCGGAAACCCGGTGGTGGTGCTGGTGAACGGCCCGAAAGTGCCAGCTCCGGCCAGCCACGCTCCGAATCCGGCGCAGAAAAGGGCGGCACGCCTTCCCGCTCGATCGGATCTGACCGGCAGGTGCGGCGGCCGGCACGGCCAGGACGGCCAGCAGGCCCGGCGGGCTCAGGGCGGGCGGCGGGTCCGGCGCAGCGTTCGCAGCATCCGAGTGAGGCCTGGAACATCTTCGGGACGCTGGCCGCGGGCCTCGCGTTCTGGGGTGCGGTCGGGTTCGGCGTCGATCGCCTGCTGGGGTTCCGAGCCCTGTTCCTGCCGATCGGGCTGGCGGTCGGCATCGGTGCGGCCATGTATCTCGTGATCTACCGCCTGACCAGACGTTAGCGGTCGCCGCGCCGCGACTCGCTCGACCCGCGGCGGCGTCCCCGCCTGCCGGTCGTCGGCGGGCGGTGCGGGGCCGCGGCGGTGCGGAACCTGACGGTGCGGAACAGCAGGAGTGCGGAACTCGGAGCGTCAAGGGGTGCCGTGCACCTTTTGTTCATAGATGAGACATTGGCTGGTCGCGTGGCCTGTTACGGCGTTCCGATGGTCCCGTCGGCGGTGTTCCAAATGGACCCGACCGTTCCTGCCCGAGGGACCTGGTTGCCGGGCATTCTCGGCTGTTCGATGGGTGCTGCCGGTCCGATTCGCCGCGGTCCCACCGGCCACCAGGAATGCCGCGGCGAACGACCTGCGCGAACCGGTCTGTCCGCTTCGTCATGACCTCATGGGTCATCGACGGCGGGGGCACGATCGGAGAGAGTGGGGACAGGCGGCAGCGCCAGGTGGGAGGTGGGGCGAGGGTGAGATGGCAGCACCGTGCGTCCGGCCCGCCACCAGGACGAGCAGCGACCTGCGGTCGGGCGACCACCCGAACGCCACGTCATAAGGTGGTCACGCAATGTGGAATCGTTATCAACGGAGCGAAACCCGCGGACAACGCGCGCCTGGGCCAGGATGAACCTCGAAGCGAGTTCGTGCCTACGGCGGGCGGGTGTGGATAGTATCGCGGTCAACAGGACGTCGGGCGGTCGACACCCGTCAGGGTTCGGGTGCGCCGAGGCGTCCTTCGATGCGCTACCGCCGGTTGACTACGAGTCGTTCTTCGGTGTGGGCGTGTCGTGCGAACCCGGTAGGGTGGGGGCAATCTGCCGCCGGCACGGCAAGCTCGCTGAGCCGTGGGTGCCTTACCTAATCGATCATGGAGGTGTCAGTCGTGCCGGTCCTCGCTGATGAGGGCTTCGAAGGACCCACGAAGGAGGTCTTTCAGACCCCGCACTGGTTTGACATCGAGGTCGGTTCCGCGCATCTGTACCTCAACAAGGCCACCGGGCTCACGATCTTCGCCGCTCTCTTCGTCGGCGTGATCTTCTGGTTGGGTTTCCGTCAAGCTAGGATCATACCTCGCGGCCTCCAGAACCTGTGCGAGTCCGCCTACGACTTCGTCGACACCCAGATCGCCCGGGGCGTCATCGGGGAGAAGGGCGCGCGGTACACGCCCTACCTGCTGGTTCTGTTCAGCTTCGTCCTGGTCGCGAACTCGCTTGCGGTGGTCCCGGGGGCCCAGTTCCCGGCAACGTCACGGGTGGCGGTGCCGATGATCCTCGCGGTCGTCACCTACGTGATGTTCAACTACGCCGGCATCAAGGCCAACGGTGCGGGTGCGTACTTCAAGGAGATGATCGACCCGGCGCCGACCGCGCCGTTCGCGATCCGGCTGCTGCTGGCCCCGATCGAGGTGCTGTCGACTCTGATCGTGCGGCCGTTCACGCTGGCCATCCGATTGTTCGCGAACATGTTCGCGGGTCACCTCCTGTTGCTGGTCTTCTCCCTGGGCGCGGACTATCTGCTGCCCAAGCCTCCTTTCGTCTTCGGTGTCGCGTCGCTGCTCGTGGCGATAATCCTTACGGCGTTCGAGCTTGTCATCGACGCTCTCCAGGCCTACATCATCACCATCCTCACCGCCGCCTACATCGGTGGCGCGATGGCGCACGGAGAGCACGAGGTCGCTCCGTCCGAGGATCTCGCCGAGCACGCCCCGGTGGGCGTGCCCGCGGCGGCACACGCCTGATTTCCCTCCTCCCTCCTACCTGCACCGGCGTGACCGGTGCCTGACTGAATAGGAATGCACCGTGTCCGTGCTCGAAGTCACCAACGTTCTGGCCTCGAAGGATGCCGTCACCGGCAGCCTCGGCGCAGTGGCCTATGGTCTGGCAGCCATCGGCCCGGGTATCGGCATCGGCCTCATCTTCGGTCTCGGCGTCCAGGCGATCGCCCGTCAGCCCGAGGCGGAGCAGGTCGCCTTCCGGTACATGCTGATCGGATTCGCGCTCGCCGAGGCGCTCGCGCTCATCGGCTTCGTCGTTCCCTTCGTCTTCCCGTAAACCGGGGGAGCGATCATGAGTGTGACAGCTGCCCTTGTGTATGCCGCCACCGAAAGTGGTGGCCATGACGAGAACGTCCTGATTCCGCCGCTGAGCGAACTGATCATCGGCACGGTGGCGTTCGGGCTGCTGGTGGCCTTCTTCTTCTGGAAGATCCGCCCGCAGGTCTCGAAGGTCTACCAGGAACGCACCGACCGCATCGAGGGCGGGCTGGCCCGCGCGGAGGCGGCGCAGCGCGAAGCGCAGGCGCTGCTGGAGGAGTACCGCGCCCAGCTTGCCGAGGCCAGGGCCGAAGCCGCGCGCATCCGGGACGAGGCGCGCAGCGAAGGCCTGCAGATCACCGCTGAACTCCGGGACGAGGCCCAGCGGGAGATCGCCGAGCTGCGCACGCGCGCCGACGCCCAGCTCACGGCCGACCGGGCGCAGATCGTGGCGCAGGTTCGCCGGGAGGTCGGGGACCTCGCCGTGGAACTCGCGTCGAAGATCGTGGGCTACCAGGTGGAGAGCACCGCCACCCAGAGCCGGCTGATCGACGACTTCATCGCCGCGCTGGACAACTCGGCCGCGGGCAGCGCCGCTGCGCCGGTCGGGCCGGGGGGCTGACGGGTGGAGGGAGCCAGCAGGCACGGCCTTGCCTCCGCCCGGGCAACCCTCGACCAGGTGATGGCAACTCCGACCGGCATCGTCGCGGCCACCGCCGCCGATGCCGGGCGGGTCGCCGCGGACCTGCGATCCGTCGCCGCGCTGCTCGACCATGAGCCGACCGTGCGCCGGGCGTTCACCGACCCGGGTGCGCCGGTCTCGGCGCGCACCGATCTGGCCGCCCGGCTGTTCGGTGGTCAGCTCGCCCCCGCGAGCCTGGCCATCGTGCAGTCCGCGGTCAGCGCCCGCTGGTCGCGGCAGACCGATCTGCGCTTCGCACTGCTCGAACTGAGCGTCGAGGCACTGCTGGTCGAGGCCGAGCGGGACGGTGCGCTGGAGGAGGTCGAGGACGAGCTGTTCCGGTTCGGCCGGATTCTCGGGCAGAACTCGCAGCTCGCGCTTGCCCTCACCGACCCGGCCGCGCCCGCGTCGGTGAAGAACGGGTTGCTGGCCCGCCTGCTCACCGGTCGGGCCCACCCGGTGACCCTCAAGCTCGCCGAGCAGGCCGCGGCCGACCGGGTGCACGGGGACGTCGAGCGACGCCTCGCCGACTTCAGCCGGATCGCCGCGGCCCGTCGGAACCGGGTGGTGGCGGTCGTCCGCTCGGCGGTGCCACTGTCCGACGAGGTGGTCACCCGTCTCGGCGGCGCCGTCAGCCGGTACTTCGGCCGCCAGATCCAACTCCAGGTCGACCTCGATCCCACCCTGCTGGGCGGGGTCGTGGTACAGGTCGGTGACGAGGTGGTCGACGGCAGCGTGCTGCGCCGTCTGGTCGCCGCGCGCCGGGCGATGCTCCGGTAGTCGCCGGTGGCGACCACGACTGTGTCAGCGACGGTTCGGCCGGCGACGGATCGGCCAGCGACGAGACTCTGCCAGCGGCGAACTCTGCCAGCGATGAACGACGAAGGACGTAAGCGATGACTGAGCTCTCCATCCGGCCGGAGGAGATCCGCGACGCCCTACGGGAGTACGTCGACTCCTTCCAGGCCACCTCCGCCGGCCGGGAGGAGGTCGGCCGGGTCGTCGTCACCGGCGACGGAATCGCCCGGGTCGAAGGTCTCCCGCACACGATGACCAACGAGCTGCTGGAGTTCTCCGGCGGCGTGCTCGGTCTCGCGCTGAACCTCGAGGTCGGCGAGATCGGTAGCGTCATCCTCGGCGACGCCGAGCACATCCAGGAGGGCCAGGAGGTCCGCCGCACCGGCGAGATCCTCGCGGTCCCGGTCGGCGACGGTTTCCTCGGCCGGGTCGTCGACCCGCTCGGGCGGCCGATCGACGGCCTCGGCGAGATCCAGACCGAGGGCACCCGTGCCCTCGAACTGCAGGCGCCGACGGTCGTCCAGCGTCAGCCGGTCAAGGAGCCGCTGCAGACCGGCATCAAGGCGATCGACGCCATGACCGCCATCGGCCGCGGCCAGCGCCAGCTGATCATCGGTGACCGGCAGACCGGCAAGACCACGGTGGCCATCGACGCGATCATCAACCAGCGCGACAACTGGGAATCCGGCGACCCCAAGCGCCAGGTCAAGTGTGTCTACGTCGCGGTCGGCCAGAAGAAGACGACCATCCGCGAGGTGGTGAACACCCTGGAGGAGGCCGGCGCGCTGGCCTACACCACCATCGTCGCCGCCCCCGCGGACGAGCCGGCCGGCTTCAAGTACATCGCCCCCTACGCGGGTTCGGCGATCGCCCAGCACTGGATGTACAACGGCCAGCACGCGCTGATCGTGTTCGACGACCTGTCCAAGCAGGCCGAGGCGTACCGGGCGATCTCGTTGCTGCTGCGCCGCCCGCCGGGCCGTGAGGCCTACCCCGGTGACGTGTTCTACCTGCACTCCCGTCTGCTGGAGCGCTGCGCGAAGCTGTCCGACGAGCTGGGTGGCGGATCGCTGACCGGGCTGCCGATCATCGAGACGAAGGCCAGTGACATCTCGGCCTACATCCCGACGAACGTCATCTCGATCACCGACGGCCAGATCTTCCTCGAATCGGACCTGTTCAACCAGGGTGTCCGTCCGGCCATCAACGTCGGCACCTCGGTGTCGCGGGTCGGCGGGTCCGCGCAGACCAAGGCGATGAAGTCCGTCGCCGGCCGCCTGCGCCTGGACCTCGCCCAGTACCGCGAGCTGGAGGCGTTCTCCGCCTTCGGTTCCGACCTGGACAAGGCCTCCCGGGACCAGCTGGCCCGCGGTGCGCGGCTGGTCGAGCTGCTCAAGCAGCCGCAGAACCAGCCGTATGCCACCGAGCGGCAGGTCGTGTCGATCTGGGCCGGTACCACCGGCAAGCTCGACGACGTGCCGGTGAGCGAGATCCGCCGGTTCGAGCGGGAGTTCCTCGACTACGTCGGCCGCTCGCACGGCCCGATCTACGACTCGATCATCGCCACCGGCAAGCTCGGCGACGACACGATCGCCTCGCTCGAGACGGCCATCGCCACGTTCAAGAACCAGTTCACGCTGGCCGACGGGCAGCCGCTGGCCCGGAACGAGGGCTGATCCGTGGCGGGGCAGCTTCGTGAGTACCGGCGGCGCATCCGCTCGGTGCAGTCGACGAAGAAGATCACCAAGGCGATGGAGCTGATCGCCGCCTCCCGGATCGCCAAGGCGCGGGCCCGGGTCGCGGCGGCCCGCCCGTACGCCGAGGAGATCACTCGGGTGATCGAGGCGGTGGCGTCGCAGTCGACGACCAGCCACCCGCTGACCACCGGCCGGGAGAACGCCCCCCGGGTGGCGGTCGTGGTCGTCACCAGCGACCGCGGCCTGGCCGGCGGGTACAGCTCGAACGCGCTCAAGCGGGCGGGCGAGCTCACCGAGACGCTGCGTGCGGCGGGCAAGGACATCGAACTGCACGTCGTCGGACGCAAGGGTGTGGGTTTCTACCGCTTCCGCGGCCGGACGATCGACGGCGAGTACACCGGCTTCTCCGAGCAGCCGTCCTACGCCGATGCCAAGTCGGTCGCGGACGCGCTGATCTCGTCGTTCGTCGCCGGTGGCGAGGACGGCGGGGTGGACGAGATCCACCTCGTCCACACCGAGTACGTCTCGGCGCTGACCCAGACGGCCGTCGCGAACCGGCTGCTGCCGATGGTGCTCAGCGAGACGGACGGGGCGTCCACCACCTCGGCCGGCACGCCGCTGCCCCAGTACGAGTTCGAGCCGTCCGCGGAGGCGGTGCTCGACGCGCTGCTGCCCCGGTATGTCGAAAGCCGGCTCTACGCGGCACTGCTGGAGTCGGCGGCGTCGGAGTCCGCCGCGCGGCAACGGGCGATGAAGTCGGCCACGGACAACGCCGAGGACCTCGCCCGGATCTACAGCCGCCTGGCCAACCGCGCCCGGCAGGACGCCATCACCCAGGAGATCTCCGAGATCGTCGGTGGGGCGAACGCCCTGGCGTCGGCCGGATGATCACTTCCGGGCCGGCGGCCGGCACTAACGGAACGATTGCAACGTTGTAAGACGGTACGGCGCCGGTGTAGCGGGCTGGGACGAGCCCGCCGCGCCGGCGCAGTGCCCCAGGTGCCAGAGAACGGCTAGCCCGAGGCTGCGGCGACGGGCAACGATGGGAAACTGAGGACGCCATGACCGTCACCACCAGCTCGCCGGCTGCGGCGGAGGGCCGGGCCCCGGGAGTCGGCCGGGTCGCCCGAGTCATCGGACCGGTCGTCGACGTGGAGTTCGCACCAGACGAGCTCCCCGAGATCTATCAGGCACTCGAGGTCGACCGCACGATCGGCGGCCAGACCCTGACGCTGACGCTCGAGGTCGCCCAGCACATCGGTGACAACACCGTGCGGGCCATCTCGATGCAGCAGACCGACGGTCTCGTGCGCGGCGCGCCCGTGCGCGACACCGGCGCTCCGATCTCCGTTCCGGTCGGCGATGCCACCAAGGGGCACGTGTTCAACGTGCTCGGCACCCCGCTCGACGTGGAGAAGGTCGACGCGGAGACCCGCTGGCCGATCCACCGGGCGGCGCCGCCGTTCGACCAGCTCGAGTCGAAGACCGAGATGTTCACGACCGGCATCAAGGTCATCGACCTGCTCGCCCCGTACGTGCGCGGTGGCAAGATCGGCCTGTTCGGCGGCGCGGGCGTCGGCAAGACCGTCATCATCCAGGAGATGATCCGCCGGGTCGCCAAGGAGTTCGGTGGCGTGTCGGTGTTCGCCGGCGTCGGCGAGCGCACCCGTGAGGGCAACGACCTGTTCCTGGAGATGACCGAGGCCGGCGTCATCGAGGACACCGCGCTGGTCTTCGGCCAGATGGACGAGCCGCCCGGCACCCGGCTGCGGGTCGCGCTCGGCGCGCTGACCATGGCCGAGTACTTCCGGGACGTCCAGAAGCAGGACGTGCTGCTGTTCATCGACAACATCTTCCGGTTCACCCAGGCCGGCTCCGAGGTCTCCACCCTGCTCGGCCGGATGCCCTCGGCCGTGGGCTACCAGCCCACGCTCGCCGACGAGATGGGTGTGCTGCAGGAGCGGATCACCTCCACCCGCGGTCACTCGATCACCTCGCTGCAGGCGATCTACGTCCCCGCGGACGACCTGACCGACCCGGCGCCGGCGACGACGTTCACCCACCTCGACGCCCAGACGGTGCTCGACCGGTCGATCTCCGACCTCGGCATCTACCCCGCGGTCAGCCCGCTGGACTCGAACTCCCGGATCCTCGACCCGCGCTACATCGGGCAGGACCACTACGACACCGCCCGCGAGGTGCAGCGGATCCTGCAGCGCTACAAGGACCTGCAGGACATCATCGCCATCCTCGGTATCGATGAGCTCTCCGAAGAGGACAAGATCCTCGTCAACCGGGCCCGTCGTATCCAGCGGTTCCTGTCGCAGCCGTTCTTCGTCGCGGAGCAGTTCACCAACATCCCCGGCAAGTTCGTCCCGCTGGACGAGACGATCGACTCGTTCAAGCGGCTCACCCAGGGCGACTTCGACCACCTGCCCGAGCAGGCGTTCTTCATGTGCGGTGGCATCGAGGAAGCCGAGAAGAACGCGGAGAACCTCTGATGCCCATCCGGGTCGCGATCGTCTCCCCGGAGCAGGAGGTGTGGTCCGGCGAGGCCGACATGGTCGTCGCCCGCACCACCGACGGTGACCTTGGTGTCCTGCCCGGCCACGTGCCGCTGCTCGGGGTGCTCGCCCCGGGGGGCACGGTCCGGGTGAAGACCGGTGGCCGGGAGATCTCCGCCGCGGTGGACGGTGGCTTCATCTCCGTCACCCGCCAGGGCGTCAGCATCCTGGCCGAAACCGCCACGCTGACCGGCTGATCACCTGGCCGACGGGCCGGCCCAGCGGGCTGCCGTCAGTCGGCCGGGTTTCTCACGGGCGCGTTCCTCGAGGTACGGGGACGCGCCCGTTGCACGTTCCGCTGATCGCCCGTCAACAGCGGGGTCGACTGACCTGTCGACTCTCCGGTAAGGGTCTCGGCGGTCGGCGGTCGGCGGTCGGCGGTCAGGCGTGGGCGGCGGGCTGCCACAGGACGTCGCCGCCGGGGTTCGCCACCCGGGCGAGGATGAACAACAGGTCCGAGAGCCGGTTGAGGTAGCGGGCCGGCAGGGGGCCGGTGTGCTCCGGGTCGGCGTCGAGCAGCACCCAGACCGACCGTTCGGCCCGCCGGGCGACCGTGCGGGCCGTGTGCAGCAGGGCCGCCCCCGCCGTCCCGCCCGGCAGGATGAACGAGGCAAGCTTCGGCAGGTCGGCGTTGAACCGGTCGCACGCCTCCTCCAGCCGCTCGACGTAGCTCTCGGTGATCCGCAACGGCGGATACTGCGGGTCCGCCACGACCGGGGTGCACAGGTCGGCGCCGACGTCGAACAGGTCGTTCTGCACCTGGCCCAGAACGGCACGCACCTCGTCGGCCAGTCCGCCGAGCGCGAGCGCCACGCCGATCGCCGCGTTCGTCTCGTCGACGTCGGCGTAGGCGGCCAGCCGCGGATCCGTCTTCGCCACCCGGGACATGTCCCCGAGCGCGGTCGTTCCGTCGTCACCGGTGCGGGTGTAGATCCGGGTGAGGTGTACCGCCATGCCCCCCAGTCTAGGAATCCACCCCATCCGGCGCCCGGGCCGCCTCGGTCCGCAGCCGTGCATGGAGCATCGTGGCGTCGTCGCTGACGCTGAACCGGGGAAAGCGCACCCGAGCCGGATCGGCCCGCTCCGCGGCACGCAGCCGGTCAAGCAGTGTCTCGGCCCGCCCGGCGATGATCTCGTCGAGCAGCGCGTCGGCATCGGTCACCAGGCCGAAGGGATGCAGTGCTCGGGCATAACCATCGGACATCACCACTACCTCCATCCCTGCTGTGACCGGAACCGTGGTGACGAACGCATGCTCGGCCGCTTCTGGGACGTCCGCGAGTACCCACAGTCCGGCCGGGGTGTTGCGCCGGCTCCGGCGCTCCCGGTTGGTGGCCTGTGCCTGCGCATAGACGACCCCGGGACCTGCGAGCGTAGCGGGAGTGGTGGTCCGCGCGGACGGGAAAATTCTTGGGATCAGGCGGCGGGATACCGGGGAGTGGCAGATCCCGGGTGGGGTGCTCGAACGGGACGAGTCGATCCACGACGGGGTGCGGCGGGAAATTGTCGAGGAGACCGGCGCGCTCGTCCAGCCCGTTCGGCTCACCGGCGTGTATCTGAACCTGCCGCGAGCGGTGGTGGCCATGGTCTTCCGCTGCGAGCTCGTGGGCGACACGATCGCAGCCAGCACCGAGGAGTCGGCCGAGGTCGCCTGGCTCTCGTCGGACGAGGTGGCGGCGCGGTTCGTTCCGGCGTTCGCGGTGCGGGTGAGGGACGCCCTGGCGGGTCAGGGTGAGGCCTTCGTGCGGATGCATGACGGGGTGTCCGTGCTCAACATGGGCGCAACGGAATAAGTAGATTACTAGGTGTGATGATAGTCAAAGTGGTGGGGGCCGGTGAAGATCTTCCGGTCAGGACCTAGCATCGAGATCCGTGGAACGCTTCGTGGTGACTGGCGGCACCCGGCTGATCGGTGAGGTCGCCGTTCCGGGTGCGAAGAACTCTGTGTTGAAGCTGATGGCCGCGAGCCTGCTGGCCACCGGTCGCACCACCCTGACCGCGGTCCCCGACATCCTCGACGTGACGGTGATGGCGGACGTGCTCACCGGCCTCGGTGCCACGGTCACGCGCGCGCCGCAGGAGCGGGTGCCAGGCCAGGGAGGAGCGGGTACGGCCGGTGGCCGGCTGTGGATCGACATGCCGGACGAGGCCCAGGGCGCGGCCGACGGGGATCTCGTGCGGCGGATCCGGGCGTCGGTCGCGGTGCTCGGGCCGCTGGTCGCGCGCCGCGGTGAGGCGCGGGTGGCGTTGCCCGGCGGCGACGCGATCGGGTCGCGGGCGCTGGACATCCATGTCAACGGGCTGACCCGGCTGGGCGCGGTCGTCGACATGGAGGACGGGGTGTTGGTCGCGCGCAGCGACGGGCGGTTGCAGGGTGCCACGATCTGGCTGGACTTCCCCAGCGTCGGGGCCACCGAGAACCTGCTGATGGCGGCGGTGCTGGCCAAGGGCACGACCGTCATCGACAACGCCGCCCGGGAACCGGAGATCGCCGACCTGTGCGCGATGCTGACGGCGATGGGGGCGCGCATCGACGGGGCGGGCTCGTCCACCCTGGTGGTCGACGGTGTGGACGAGCTGGCCGCGGTCGAGCACGAGACGGTGCCCGACCGGATCGTCGCCGGGACGTACGCAGTCGGCGCGTTGATGACCGGCGGGGATGTGCTGGTCCGGGGCGGCCGGGCCGGCCATCTCGCGATCGTGCTGGAGAAGCTGGTCGAGGCCGGTGCGCAGGTCGACGTGCGGGCGGACGGGTTCCGGGTGGTGGGACGGGAGCAGCCGCGCTCGATCGACGTCGTGACGCTGCCGTATCCGGGGTTCCCGACGGATCTGCTGCCGCAGGTGATCGCACTGGAGGCGATCAGTTCCGGGACCTCGCTGATCACCGAGAACGTGTTCGACAGCCGGTTCGTGTTCTGCCGCGAGCTGCACAAGCTGGGCGCCGACCTGCGCACCGACGGTCATCATGTGGTCGTGCGCCCCGGGACGCGGCTGACCGGTACCCGGGTCATGTCCTCCGACGTCCGGGCCGGGGCGGCCCTGGTGCTCGCGGGTCTGGTCGCCGATGGGATCACCGAGGTGACCGAGGTGCATCACATCGACCGCGGCTACGCCCATTTCGTCGAGGACCTGCGCGGGCTCGGCGCCGACATCACCCGCGTCCAGAGCCTCGCCGTCGTCTGAGGGCGCCATGGGGCGTGCGGGAGGCAGCTCAGACGCGCGGTAGGTAGCTCAGACGTGCGGGAGCTGCCCGCCGCGGGGCGGTCGCAGGGTGCGGGCGGCGCGAGCCGCGTCCGAGCCGAAGACCAGGACGTGGCGGCGGTGGCGCGGGCGGGACAGGATGTTGCCGGCCGCGTCGATGTGCAGTGGGGTCATCGCCATCGCCCAGGTGGAACGGATGCCCTGGGTGCACAGGACGGCCTGGGCAAGGCTCACCTCGGCCGAGGTGTCGACGACGGCGACGGGCACGAGCAGCCCGAAGTCATGACCGAGCGGGACGCCACGCGGCAGGGCCCGAAGCGGGGTGCTCGCCCACCGCGCCGCGATGAGCAGCAACCCCAGCACCACCACTACCACCGTCGGCCCGATGAGGTACTCCGCCGTGGTCACGGCCGCACGACACCTCCCGACACCCCGACCGGGTCACCGGCCTGACGCCCAGGCGGCTCGTCCGGCCCGGCATCCATCGTCCCAGACGTTCGGTGGAGTCGGCGGGTTCCCGTCCGATTCGGGCGGATCCGCCATTCTTCGACCGTCCGAGCGACCCTGCGATCGACCACCTTCGGCGGTTCCGTCGGTCGGGCCTGGACGACATGATGATCCAGGTGGGCGGAGCCGCACGGGTCGGTTGCGCAATCAGGTGGTGCGGTGCCGGGCGCGGAGGATGATGGTACAGGCGAGATCCGGGCGGATGGTAAGCGGATCGAACCCAAGGGAGAGCGGTGTGTCATCCAGGGTGTGCCTGCCTGCCGCGCGCCTGTTCGATGGGGCATGCTTGCCGGGTACGTGCTGATCGGGTTCGGCCTACGGGTGGCGGATCGCCGATCACGGCACGGTGGAGGTTGGACGGAGGCGTGCAGGACGTGGAGGTGCCCGCGCAGGTGAATATCGCCGGCGAACGCGGTGCGCGGCCCGCGGGGCTGCTTGCCACGCGTGAGCTGCGGCCGGTCGTGGTAATCGTGGCGTTCGTCGTCGCGATCGTGCTCGGGGTGGGAATCGGGTTCGTCACTGCGGATCGTGGTCCGTCCTCCGGTGCCACCGCGACCGCCGCGACACCCGCGCCCGAGCTCACCCCGATCCAGGCGACGCCGTCCTGGGCCAACAGCCGCAGTCCCGGTACGGCGCACCAGATGGTGCTCACCTCCGAACCGAATCCGGTGGCGCTCCGCCTGGCCCTGCAGTACACCGTGGCCGCGGCGGCCAAAGCCGCCGACAGGGCCAGCACCCTCACCGCGGCGCAGGTGACCGTGCGCGAGGGCATGTACTTCGGTGCGGTCGAGGGGGCTGACACCGCACACGACCAGTACTGGGCGATCGGCCGGATCGAGTTCGCCACCGGCATCACCACCGCGCCGGACAACCCGTACGTGTGGCAGCGGGTGGGGAAGGGGCCCTGGACGATCGTGCGCCACGGCGCCGACGCCTGCGACAGGATTCCCCGGGCCCTGATCAACGTGTGGAAGGGTTCGTTGCCGCCCCCCTGCCTGGGCTGATCACCGCCGCCCTGCGGCTGTGGGTGATGAATGTTGCACGTTCGGTGGGCGTCGGCGGGCGTGTGGTCGTAGTCTCGGCCGATGACGGACGTGCACACGCCGGCGACCATCCTGGAGCCACGCTCCGGCCAGGCGGCGCCAGCGGCGCCGGACCGGCCATGGATCTTCCGGACCTACGCGGGGCACTCCAGCGCCGCGCAGAGCAACGAGCTCTACCGACGCAACCTGGACAAGGGGCAGACCGGCCTGTCGGTGGCCTTCGACCTGCCGACCCAGACCGGCTACGACCCCGACCATCCGCTGGCCCGCGGCGAGGTCGGCCGGGTCGGGGTGCCGATCGCGCATCTGGGTGACCTGCGCCGGCTGTTCGACGGGATCCCGCTGGCGCGGATGAACACGTCCATGACGATCAATGCCACGGCGATGTGGCTGCTCGCGCTCTACCAGGTCGTCGCGCAGGAGCAGGGGGCCGATCCCGCGCAGCTCGTCGGCACCACGCAGAACGACATCATCAAGGAGTACCTGTCCCGCGGGACCTACGTCTTCCCGCCCGGACCGTCGCTGCGGCTGGTCACCGATGTCATCGCCTACACGCTCGCGGAACTGCCGCGGTGGAATCCGATCAACATCTGCAGCTACCACCTGCAGGAGGCCGGGGCCACGCCGGTGCAGGAGCTCGCCTTCTCGATCTGCTCGGCGATCGCCGTGCTGGACGCGGTGGCCACCGCCGGGACCGTCCCGCCGGAGCAGCTGGGCGAGGTCTGCCGGCGGGTGTCGTTCTTCGTCAACGCCGGCGAGCGGTTCGTCGAGGAGATGTGCAAGATGCGGGCGTTCGTCGCCCTGTGGGACGACCTGCTGCGCACCCGCTACGGGGTGACCGACCCGGCCGCCCGCCGGTTCCGCTACGGCGTGCAGGTCAACTCACTCGGCCTGACCGAGGCCCAGCCGGAGAACAACATCATCCGGATCGTGCTGGAGACCCTCGGGGTGACCCTGTCGAAGAACGCCCGCTGCCGGGCTCTGCAGTTGCCCGCCTGGAACGAGGCGCTGGGCCTGCCCCGACCGTGGGACCAGCAGTGGTCGCTGCGCATCCAGCAGATCCTGGCCCACGAGACCGACCTGCTCGAGTACGAGGACCTGTTCGAGGGCTCGGTGGTGGTGCAGGCCCGGGTCGACGAGCTGGTGGCGCAGGCCCGAGCGGAGATCGACCGGGTGCAGGAGCTGGGCGGGGCGGTGGCCGCGGTGGAGAGCGGCTACCTCAAGTCGGCGATGGTGTCCGCCCAGGCGGAACGCCGGGCCCGGATCGAGGACGGCACGCAGATCGTCGTCGGCGTGAACCGGTTCACCGAGACCGAGCCGAACCCCCTGCTTGCCGAACTGGACGCGGCGATCCAGACCGTCGAGCCCGAGGCCGAGCAGACGGCGCGGCGCGAGCTCGCCGCCTGGCGGGCCGGACGGGACGCAGGTGCCGTCCGCGCGGCCCTGACCGGCCTGCGCGCCGCTGCCGCGACCACGGCGAACCTGATGCCCGCCACTCTCGCCTGCGTCCGCGCCGGGGTGACCACCGGAGAGTGGACCGACACCCTGCGGGAGATCTTCGGCGAGTACCGTGCCCCGACCGGCGTCGCCGGTGCCACCGGCGCGGCCGGAGCCAGGGCCGAGGAGACGCGCGCTGGTGGTCCTGCGCGGGCGCAGGAGCTACGTGACCTGGCCGTGCGCACCCGCGCCGAGCTCGGCCGGCCGGTCCGGCTGCTGATTGGCAAGCCCGGCCTCGACGGGCATTCCAACGGTGCCGAGCAGATCGCCGTCCGGGCCCGCGACGCCGGGTTCGAGGTGATCTACCAGGGTATCCGGCTGACCCCGGCGCAGATCGTGGCCGCGGCGATCGAGGAGGACGTCCACGTGGTGGGGCTGTCCATCCTGTCCGGCGCACACCTGGATCTGGCGACGGAGGTGATCGGTGGGCTGCAGGCCGCCGGCGCCGCCGACCTGCCCGTGATCGTCGGCGGTATCATCCCGCCCGCGGACGCGCAGCGTCTCCTTCGGCTCGGCGCGGCCGGCGTCTTCACTCCCCGTGACTACGAGCTGGACGCCATCATCCTGGACATTCTGCAGGTCGTACGGTCAACCCATGGGCTCGACTCCTCCTGACGGTGCCACCGCTCCTGACGGGGCCACCGCCATACCCGCCATACCCGCCGCACCGGCCGCCCCCACGCTCGCGGATGCGGTGGCGCTGGCGACCCGGATGCATGCCGGCCAGCGCGACAAGGCGGGCGAGGAGTACATCGGCCATCCCCGGCGCGTCATGGAAACCGTGTCGCGCACTGCCGGACCCGCCGGGGTCGACCCGCTCACCGCCCAGTTCGCCGCGATCCTGCACGACGTCGTCGAGGACAGCGAGATCACGCTGGAGCAGCTGACCGCGGCCGGGTATCCCGCCCCGGTCGTCGCCGCGGTCGACGCGCTCTCGCACCGTCCGGACGAGTCGATCCGCGACTACCTGGCCCGGGTCGCCGCCGACCCACTGGCCGTCGTCGTGAAACATGCCGACATACAGGACAACTCCGATCCCGTCCGGCTGGCCCGCCTGGACGCGCGGAGGTCCCTGGACCTGGCCGCACGTTACGCCGGCCGACGGGCCCTGCTGGACGACCTGGTCGCCGAACAGCAGCAGGCATCCGACCGGCGCCGGTCACCGTGAGCAGGCCGGACGGCAGCGGCGACCGCCCGGCGGGGGAGTCCGCCGAGTTCCGGCCACCAGCGGCTGAACCGCACCTGGGCCGGGCCGGGGGCCGGACAGGGGTCTGGACGGGAGCGCGGCTGCGGACGTGGACAGTCGCATCCGGTGACCGTGGTCCGCTGCCGGGGTCGAGGCAAGGGGACGGACCGGGCGCGATAGCGTGACCGCATGCGGTTGGTGATCGCTCGGTGCAGCGTCGACTATGTCGGGCGGCTCACCGCCCATCTGCCGAGCGCGGTGCGGCTCGTACTGGTCAAGGCGGACGGTTCGGTGTCCATCCATGCGGACGGCCGGGCCTACAAGCCGTTGAACTGGATGAGCCCACCCTGCGTCATCGCCGAGGAGCCGGGCGTGTGGCGGGTGACCAACAAGGCGTCCGAGCAGCTCGTCATCAACCTCGAGGAAGTACTGCACGACTCCACCCACGAGCTGGGTATCGACCCGGGCCTGCGCAAGGACGGCGTCGAGGCGCACCTACAGGTCCTGCTCGCCGACCGTCCGGACGCGATCGCCCCCGGGCTGACCCTGGTGCGTCGGGAGTACGAGACCGGCATCGGCCCGGTCGACCTGCTCTGCCGGGACAGCGACGGCTCCACGGTCGCGGTCGAGATCAAGCGCAAGGGCGAGATCGACGGCGTCGAGCAGCTCACCCGCTACCTCGTCCGTCTGCGCGACGACCCGGCCCTGCCGCGCCCGGTGCGGGGCATCCTCGCCGCCCAGTCGATCACCCCCCAGGCCCGTCTGCTGGCCGCCGACCGCGGCCTGAGCTGCGCCGTCGTCGACTACGACGAGCTGCGCGGCCTCGAGCCGTCCATTCCCACCCTGTTCTGACCCGCCGCTGACCGTCCCATGGTCCCCGTCATGGTTGCGGAAAGGGGCGTTTCGCTTCTCTTTCACGGTGAGTCTGTGGGTTGACTGCGCACACCGCAGTCCGCCCCCCGAGTCCGCTGTTCCGGTCGCGCCGTTACAGAACGTGATCCTGGTTGGTGGGTGAGCCTGCGTTGCCGACCAACAGGCCGGTGAAGTCTTCAGCGGGCAGACAGGGCGGTTCCGCGGAACCGCGCGGGGACGGCGGCGGTGCCGCCCCCGCCCCCGCGCGGGTGATCGTCGGGCCGGGTCGGGGGTGGGCTGGGAGGATCGGCGGGTCCGCGGTATCACCTTCGGTAACGGGGGACGTGGCATGGCCGAGATGTCGTTGACGGGACGGCCGATCGCCGTCGTGGGGCTGGGCACGATGGGCGCGGGGATCGCCGAGGCGCTCGCCCGGGCGGGCTTCACGGTGATCGGCATCGAGCGGGACGAGGACGCCCTGCGCCGCGGCCGCGAGCGACTGGCGCGCTCACGCGAGCGGGCCGCGGCGCAGGGTCGCCCTGGCACCGCCGAACACACCTCGGCCGAACACACCTCGGCCGGGCACGACGCCGCCGGACGTGTGGCCGCCGGCCACGATGCCGTGGTCGCTCGGCTGCAGCTTGGCACCGATCCCGCGGCGATCGCCTCCGCGAGGGTGACCGGGCCGTCCAGCGGGTGCGAGGTGCCGGCCGGCTGCGGGCTGGTCATCGAGGCGGTCGAGGAACGGATGGACGTCAAGGCGGCGCTGCTCGCCCGGCTGGACGGGATCTGTCCGCCGGACACGGTGCTGGCCACCAACACCAGCTCGCTGTCGGTGCTGGAGCTCGCCGCCGGAACGGGCCGGCCGCAGCGCGTCCTCGGGATGCACTGGTTCAACCCGGCGCCGGTGATGCGGCTGGTCGAGGTGGTGCGCACGGTCGTGACCGATCCCGACGCGCTGGACCTGGTGGTCGGGGTGGCCCGGGCGGCCGGCAAGACGCCGGTCGTCGCCGCGGACCGGGCCGGGTTCATCGCGAACGCCCTGCTGTTCGGCTACCTCAACGACGCGGTGCGGATGGCCGAGGCCCGCTTCGCCACCGCGGCCGACATCGATGCCGCGATGCGCCTGGGCTGTGGGCATCCGATGGGACCGCTCGCCCTGCTCGACCTGATCGGGCTGGACACGGCGCGCGAGATCCTCGCCTCGATGTACGCCCGGACCGGCGACCACCGCCACGCGCCGGCGCCGCTGCTCGGCCAGCTCGTCGCCGCCGGCCTGCTGGGACGCAAGTCCGGTCGGGGCTTCCACACCTACCCACACTCCGCCGGCCGCGGGCAGTCCACGCCGGGATCGTCCACGCCGGGATCGTCCACGCCGGGCTCGGGGCCGTCCACGGTCGAGGAATCAGACTCGACGCCGGCCGGGCCGGTGCGGGTGTGCGGGGTGGTCGGCAGCGGCACGATGGCGTTGGGGATCACGCAGGTCCTGCTGCGGAGCGGACATGAGGTGGTGGTGCGGGCGCGGCGCTGCGAACCGGCCGATCCCGGCTCGGCCGGTGGGGTGCGGGGACGCCTGGACGCGGCGCTGTCCGCCGCCGTCGCCCGCGGACGATGCTCGGAGGCCGACCGGGTGGCCGCGCTCGGCCGGCTGCGCACGACGACCGATCTGGGGGAGCTCGGCGACTGCGACGTGCTGCTCGAGGCAGTGGTCGAGGACCTGGCGGTCAAGCGAGCCCTGTTCACCGATCTGGACAAGGTGGCCCGACCCGGGGCGGTGCTGGCGACGACCACCTCGTCGCTACCGGTCATCGAGTGTGCCACGGCAACCGGCCGTCCCGAGGACGTCGTGGGCATGCACTGGTTCAACCCGGCGCCCGCGATGCGCCTGGTCGAGGTGGTGCCGACCGTGCTGACCGGGACTGCGGCGACCGACACCGTGCTGGCGCTGGCCCGGGCCGCCGGTCAGCACCCGGTGCGCTGCGGCGACCGGGCGGGTTTCATCGTCAACGCCCTACTGTTCCCGTATCTGGGTGACGCGATCCGGATGGTGGCCGCGCACTACGCCACGATCGAGGACATCGACACGGCGATGACCCTCGGGTGTGCCCATCCGATGGGCCCGTTTGCCCTCGCCGACGTGGTCGGGCTGGACGTCACCCTGGCCATCACCCGGTCGCTGTACGAGCAGTTCCACGAGCCGGGCCTCGCGCCCGCGCCGCTGCTCGAGCAGCTGGTCCGGGCGGGCTTTCTCGGTCGCAAGGCAGGACGCGGCTTCCGCGAGCACCGTCGGCACTGAGCGCTGCGCACCACGCCCTCCGAGGCCACCGGAAGGCCCCCGACCGGTGGGTGGAAAGCCGAGGAGATCCGGCAGCGCGCACTAGAATGTGGCCGGTTGACCGGATGCCCCGGTTGGGGCCGCGGCCCGGCGTGCACTGTGCCTCGGTGTGCACTGTGGCCCGGTGTGCGTTGTGGCCCGGTGTGCGTTGCGGCCCGGCAGGTGGGTAACCGATCTGCAGGTGACCCGTTGGCGGGTGCCTCGGACCGGCGGACAGCCCGGCTCGCAGACAGCTCGGCTCGCAGATGGAGGTGACGCGGCGGCGATGGCCACGCTAGACAGGGATGCCCTGCGAACCTTTGGTCGGGAGGTCGTGACGTTCCTGCCCGACCTGGTCATCATGTTGCGTCGGGTGGTCGCCGATCCGCGGGTGCCGCACTCGGCGAAGGTGGAGGCCGCGGCGGCGCTGGCCTATCTCGCGTCCCCGAAGAACCGGCTGACGAACATGATTCCCGTGGTCGGTCAGCTCGATGACGTGGCGATCGTGGCGTTCGCGTTCCGCCGGCTGGTGGTCGGCGCCGGAGAGCCGATTCTGCGGGAGCACTGGCGCGGGAGCGAACGCGGTTTCCAGGTGCTCATCGGTGCCTCCGCGGCGCTGGCGAGCCCCGCGGGAGCGGTACGCAAGGCGAAGGTGGCCCGTTCCCTGGTCGTCGCCGGCATCGACCGGGTCCGTCCGGGTGGCTCCCGGCAGGGCGCGGCGGCGGGAGACCAGCCGCGCATCGTCGACGGTGAGGTCGTGAGCCGAGCGGACTGGGTGGCCGACTCCAGTGAACCCACCGTGGCCGGTGGAAGCGGCGGCTCGGGGTCCGGCTCCCGGCGGCCGTGGCGGGACCGCGGCCACGACCGGTCGGGTCCGTCAGGTGGAACCACACGCTCGTGACCCGCGGGGCGCGGCGTGGCGGGGGCGCACAGCGGCGGCGATCCGGGCGCGGGCAGCGCAGCGGCGGGCACAGGGCTGGCGGCGAGCACAGGGCTGGCGGCGAGCACAGGGCTGGCGGCAAGCACGACACGGACGGTAGGCACGGCGCCGGGCCGCGGGCGGGCGTGTGGTGGTTCTCGGATCCGGTGGTGCGGTTGCGCGACGGGGAATGGACCGTCCGCGCGCTCAGCGGGGCGGCGTCGGTGAAGGTCTACCGGTGTCCTGGCTGTGATCACGAGATCCGGCCCGGCACACCGCATGTGGTCGTGTGGCAGTCCGAGCGGGTCGACGACCGCCGACACTGGCACCGCGGCTGCTGGGAGCGCCGTTGCCGCGCGTCCCGACCACGGCCGGACCAGGCAGGCTGACGGCCACCTCAGGCAGGCTGACGCCCGGCCGCGGGGCTGACCGAACCCGAACAGCGCTCACGTCCGTATGGCCCGACCGCGCAGCATCCGAGCGAAGGCAACGCGGCCGGCGGTGCAGCGGGCGCGGTCAGACTCCGCGACCGCTGACGCCGGCGGGGGCCGGCAGGGCAGCCGGCTCGGCAGGCAGCGCCTTGCGGTCGTCCATCGGGGCGGCCTCGATCGAGGCGATCGAGGCGCTGGCGGCGGTCAGCTTGTCGCGCAGCGCACCGAGCTGGGTCGTCACCTGGTCGCGCAGGGCGGCGAGCTGGGTGGTGACCTGCTCGCGCTGGCGCTCGAGGTCACCGAGGCGACGCTTGGACTCGTCCTCGGCCGCGGCGGCGGTCGAGCGGGCGATGTCCACGATCCGCTCGGCTTCGGCGCGGGCCGTCGAGACGATCGAGGCGGCCTGCTCGTCGGCGTCGCGCAGGGTCTTCTCCCGCGCGGCCTCGGCCTCGGTGACGATCCGCCGGGCCTCCTCGAGCCGGGCCTCGGCCTCCCGGGTTCGCTCGGCGCGGACGGTGGCGGCCTCCTCCTCGGCGAGCTGGAGGATCTGGGTGACCCGGCCGCCGAACTCCTCCCAGGCGGGACGGTTGGCGGCCAGGTCGTCACGCACCCGGGCTGCCTCGCTCGCTGCCTCCGACGCCGCGGCCTCGGCTGCCGCCCGGTGCGCCTCGGCCTCGTGGAGCTGCTCGGTCAGCCAGTTCACATGGTGGGTGACCTGGTTGGGGTCGTAGCCACGACGCACCAGGTCGAACGCGGGGGTCCCGCCGGACTCGCCGGCCATCGGGATGAGATCGGTGTGTTCGGTCATAGGACCTCAGCATCTCAGACCGTTCGGCGGAGCGTGAGGCCAGCCGGTGTTTGGGACCGTCGCGAATTCCACGGCTACACGCCGCGGAACCGGTTGATTGCCCTCAGGTGGCGGGCGCGCAGCTGTTCGTCCCGGACGCCAAGGCCTTCCGCCGGCGCCAGGCACAGCACGCCGACCTTGCCCTGATGGGTGTTGCGGTGCACGTCCCGGGTGGCCTGGCCGGTTTCGGTCAGCGGGTACACCCGGGAGAGGGTCGGATGGATCATCCCCCGGCAGACCAGCCGATTGGCCTCCCAGGCCTCCCGGTAGTTCGCGAAATGTGTACCGACGACCCGCTTGAGATGCATCCACAGGTAACGATTGTCGAACTCATGTTGAAATCCGCTTGTTGACGCGCAGGTGACGATCGTCCCGCCGCGTCGGGCGACATAGACGGAGGCGCCGAAGGTCTCCCGGCCGGGGTGCTCGAAGACGATGTCCGGATCCTCGCCGCCGGTGAGCTCGCGGATGCGGCGGCCGAACCGCTGCCACTCGGACGGATCCTGGGTGTGCTCGTCGCGCCAGAACCGGTAGCCCTCGGCGGCGCGGTCGATGACCAGCTCCGCGCCGAGCGATCGGCACAGCCGTGCCTTCCCCGGTGAGGAGACCACACAGACCGGAATCGCGCCGCCATGCAGCGCGAGCTGGGTGGCGTACGACCCGAGGCCGCCCGAGGCGCCCCAGATCAGCACGACGTCACCCTGCTTCATCGCCGCGCCGTTGGTGGAGACCAGCTGCCGGTAGGCGGTCGAGTTGACCAGCCCGGGGGCCGCGGCCTCCTCCCAGGTGAGATGGGTGGGTTTGGGCATGAGTTGGTTGGCCTTGACGAGGGCCAGCTCGGCCAGGCCACCGAAGTTCGTCTCGAAACCCCAGATCCGCTGCTCCGGATCCAGCATCGTGTCGTTGTGCCCATCCGCGTGTTCGAGCTCGACCGACAGGCAGTGCGCCACCACCTCGTCCCCCGGGGACCAGACGTGCACCCCGGGTCCTGTCCGCAGCACGACTCCGGCCAGATCGGACCCCACCACGTGGTAAGGCTGGTCATGGCGGGCCGCAAGCGCGGACGTCCGCCCATAGCGGGACAGGAAGCCGAAGGTCGGTACGGGTTCGAAGATCGATGTCCAGACAGTGTTGTAGTTCACGGAGGAGGCCATGACCGCGACGAGTGCCTCGCCGGGGCCGAGTTCGGGCGTGGGCACCTCGTCGATGTGCAGCGAACGGCGCGGGTCCTTCTCCCGCGTGGGCAGCCCGTCGAACATCGCCGTCTCGTCCCGTCGTACCACCACCGCGCGGTACGACTCGGGCACTGTGAACTGGGCGAACTCGGCATGGCGGGCAGCCGATGGCGGGAGTGCGGCGATGATCGCTTCGACGATGTCCTTCACGGTCGGCCTCCAGCGGCGGGTGGGCGGTCCTGGGGGCCCCGCGGTGGCGGGGTCCGGTGGCGGTACGACGGGCGGTGGCAGGAGGTTGGGGGTGTCTGTTTGGCACGCGACGCGATAGAACGATTCGGACAACCCGAGCAGACTTCGGGGCAACTTCCAGGGCCTGGCCGGCGTCCAACGTGGCGTGACCGCGCCCATGACTGTCGTAGAAGGGTGGCGGCCCGTGCCTGCGCGGAGCGACGCCGCCCGTAGCGAGGTCGCGCGGGACGCGGACGCCGCCCTGACCGCCCTGTACTCCGAGCACTACCGGTCACTCGTGCGCCTCGCCGCGCTGCTGCTGGACGACATCGGCCTGTGCGAGGAGGTCGTCCAGGACGCCTACATCCGCGTTCACGCGGCCTGGGGGCGCCTGCAGGACCGGGACAAGGCCTTGGCCTACCTCCGGCAGACGGTCGTCAATCTCGCACGTTCCACGCTGCGTCGTCGACTCGTCGCTCTCAAGCATGCCCCGAAGCCGATGCCCGATGCCGCCAGCGCGGAGGAGGGGGCCTACTCTCTGGTGGAGCGGGCCGCCGTCATCCAGGCACTGCGCGAGCTGCCGCGGCGGCAGCGAGAGGCGGTCGTCCTGCGTTACTACGCCGACATGTCCGAGGCGGACGCGGCGGCGGTGATGGGCTGCAGCGTCGGCTCGGTGAAGGCCTACACCTCTCGGGGACTGTCCGCCCTGAGCGGGAAGCTGGAGGGTCTGCGGTGAGCGCGCTGGAACCGGACGAGCTCACCCGGCTGCTCAGCGAGGCGGTCGAGCCGATCCGGCCCTCGGCGGAGGCCTATCGGCAGATCCGGGCCGGTATCGACCGCCGCCGTCGGTGGCGGCTGCCGGCGCTCACCCTCGGCGGGATGGTGATGGCGGCACTGATCGCGCTGGCCGTGGTCGCGATCCGGCCAAGTCCGTCCAACCAGGTCGTCGAGCCCGCGGCGCCCCCGGTGATGCCCAGCACCTACTCCGATCCGACCCAGGCCGGTGCCGGGCCCAGCCATACCGGCTCCGGTTCGTCGGGCGGCGGTGGCCACTCGTCCACGCGCGGCACGGGCGCGGGTACCGGTTCGGGCACCACCACACCGTCCAGTCCGTCGACCCTGCGGCCGTCCTCGCCGGTGACCGAATCGCCGACGGTGACGACCACGCCCCCCTCGCCGTCGTCCTCGGCGAATCCCGGGGTGAACAGCCCGCCGCTGCCCACCCCGGTCGCCAGGCCCGCGGGGTCGGGCGACATCGACGGTGACGGCCGGGCCGACGACATCTCGGCGGACGGCAGCACGGTCAAGGTGGCGTTCTCCCGGGACTCGACGGTCGCGCGGGTGGCGCTGGCGGAGATCTCCGTGCCGCTGACCACCACCGTCGTCGACATCGACGGTGACGGCTTCGGCGAGCTGCTGGTGCAGACCGCCGACTCCGGCGGCACGAAGAGCTACGCACTGCTGCACTACATCGGCCTGGACACCCTCGTCCCGGTCGCCCTGCCGACCGGGCTCACCCTGACGTCGGGCGTGCGCGGCAACGCCGCCAACGGTTTCCGCTGCGGCGGTCACGACCTCGAGATCAGCGCCGGGACCTCCAGTGACGGCAGTGCTTTCTCCGTCACCACCACGGCACTGACCCTAAGCAGGGACGGCCTGACCGCCACCGGTACCCCGGCCTCGAGCACCGTGCGTCTGCCGTCGGACCCCTCCCCCTTCACCCCGGCCTGCGGTTCCCTGTCCTGACGGGCCCGGTCCTGACCGGCTCGGTCCTGACGGGCCCGGTCTGACCGGTGCTGTCCGGACGGCGCGACCCGGGCACCGCAAGCAAGATCACGTTATCGTGGTGTCCACGGGAACGACCGTGGTGTCCCGGGACATGACGGGTCCAGGGCGGCTCGGACCAGTGGGACGATGAGGAGGCGGGCATGCCGGGTTCCGTGATCGTGGGCGGTGCGCGGACACCGATCGGAAAGCTCTCGGGGGCGCTGAAGGGCTTCACCGCGGCGCAGCTCGGTGGGATCGCCATCCGCGGTGCGCTGGAACGGGCCGGGCTCACGGGCGACCAGATCGACTACGTGATCCTGGGGCACGCCATCCAGGCCGGCGCGGGCCCGATGGCCTCCCGGCAGGCGGCCGTCGAGGCGGGCATCCCGATGCAGGTACCTGCCATCACGATCAACAAGCTGTGCCTGTCCGGGCTGGACGCGATCGCCCTGGCCGACACCTACATCGCCGCGGGCGAGTTCGACCTGGTCGTCGCCGGCGGAATGGAGTCGATGACCGCGGCACCGCATCTGGTCCGCTCCCTGCGCGCCGGGGTGAAGTACGGGGACTCGGCGCTGACCGACTCGATCGACGCTGACGCGCTGCTCTGCGCGTTCGACCAGGTCTCGATGGGCGCCAGCACCGACCGGCACAACGGGCGGCTGTCCATCAGCCGCGCCGAGCAGGACGAGGTCGCCGCCCGCTCGCACCAGCGGGCCGCCGCGGCCGCCAAGAACGGCCTGTTCGATGACGAGATCGTCCCGGTGACCGTGCCCCAGCGGCGCGGCGAACCTCTTGTGATCAGCGCGGACGAGGGGGTGCGTGCCGACACCACCGCCGAGTCGCTCGCCCGGCTGCGCCCGGCCTTCGGCAAGGACGGCACGATCACCGCCGGCTCCGCCTCCCAGCTGTCCGACGGCGCCGCCGCGGTCATCGTGGCCAGCCGGGCCAAGGCCGAGGAGCTCGGCCTGCCGATCCTCGCCGAGGTCGGCCAGCACGGCTTCGTCGCCGGCCCCGACGCCACCCTGCACTCGCAGCCGTCGAACGCGATCGCCGCGGCGCTGGCCAAGGAGGGCCTCACCCCGGCCGACCTCGACCTCGTCGAGATCAACGAGGCGTTCGCCGCCGTGTCGGTCCAGTCGGTGCGCGAACTCGGCCTCAACCCCGACATCGTCAACGTCAACGGCGGCGCGATCGCGATCGGTCACCCGCTCGGCGCCTCCGGAGCGCGCATCGCCCTCACCCTGATCAGGGAGCTGGCCCGCCGCGGTGGCGGTCTCGGCGCGGTCGGCCTGTGCGGCGGCGGCGGCCAGGGCGACGCCCTCGTCCTGCGCGTCCCGGCGGTCTGACCGCGTCCGGTCCAGCCCCCGCCCGTCCCGCCGCCCCCGACCCGGTGGACGGCCGGCAGTTCGATGTCGAGGTGACGGGACTCGTCGCGGCCGCGGTCGGGGGTGACCGGCGGGCGGTGGCGCGGCTGCTGTCGTGGGCGGAGAACGCCCCGTCCCGCTGGCCGGCCCTCGGCGCGGCGCTGGCCCCGCATACCGGCTCGGCCGAGATCATCGGTCTGACCGGCCCGCCCGGCGTCGGCAAGTCGACGGCCACGGCCGCGCTCGCCCGGGCCTACCGGGCGGCCGGGCGGCGGGTGGGCGTCGTCGCGGTGGACCCGTCCTCGCCGGTCACCGGCGGCGCGCTGCTCGGCGACCGGATCCGGATGGCCGAGCTCGCCGGCGATCCGGGGATCTTCGTGCGGTCCCTGGCCAGCCGCGGCCACCTCGGTGGCCTGGCGCTGGCCACCGCTCAGGCCCTGCGGGTGCTCGATGCCGCCGGGTTCGACCCGCTGCTCGTGGAGACCGTCGGCGTCGGCCAGGCCGAGGCCGACATCGTCGCCCTCGCGGACACCACCTGCCTGCTGCTCGCCCCCGGAGCGGGCGACGGCGTGCAGGCGGTCAAGGCCGGCCTGCTCGAGGTCGCGGACATCCTCGTCGTCAACAAGATCGACCAGCCGGGTGCCGGCCGCACCGTGGCCGACCTGACCGCCATGCTCCGACTGCGGGTGGACGCCGGTGCGTCGGCCCCTCCGGGGGTGGTCCGGCTGGCCGCGGCGCAGGGCGAGGGGATCGACACCCTGGTCGAGCGGATCGCCGCCCATCGCCGGGGGCTCGCCGCGACCGGTGAGCTCGAGCACCGTCGGGTCGCCCGGGCCGCCGCCGAGATCCGAGCGCTCGCCCTGGCCGCCCTGCGCGCCCGCTTGGCCGCCGCCGAACAGCAGGTCGACCTCGACTCCCTGGCCCGGGCCGTCGCCGCGGGCACGGCCGACCCCGCAAGCGCGGCCGATCGCCTGCTCGCTGCCCTCACCTGAGGGCGCTCCAGCCCCCTGGGGGCGCTCCAGCCCCCTCTGGGGGGCCGGGTCAGCGGTGGGCCGGGACGGTGGCGCTCAGCGCGGTGGTGGCGGCGGTGAGGCTCGCGGGGACAAACGGAAGGTCGAGGACGTCGACGGCACCGGCCCGGCGCAGCCGGGTGCGCTCGTGGGCGTCGGTGTCCTCCGCGAGCACGAACGCGGGGACGGCGCTGCCGGTCGGGTCCGCCGCCAGCTGGGCGAGCAGCTCCGGCGCGGACGCGTCGGGAAGCTCCCGATCCATCAGGACGAACGCCGGCCGGGCCCGCCGGACCGCATCCAGCGCGAGCCCGGCCCGGGGCACGGTGACCGTGTCGGCGCCGAGGACGTCGGCCAGGACCTTCGCGACCGCGGAGCGTACCGCGGGATCGCCGCTGACGTGCACCACCCGCAGATCGTCGGACGGTGACCGCCGCCCGCCGGCACCGGGGGCGAGTGCGGCCGCCGCACCGCTGTACCCGTTCGTGGCCCCGCCCGGCCCGCTCGCGCCGGAGCCGGACGAACCGTTCCCGGTGCGGCCCGGCCAGGCATCGCCGCCGTAGCCGCCGTAGCCGGAATAGCCCTCACCGCTGCCGTAGCTGCCGGAACCCCCGTAGCCGTTCGAGGCGCCATAGCCGTGCGAGGCGCCATAGCCGTTCGAGGCGCTGTAGCCGTTGGAGGGACCGCCGTAGGGCTGGTCGAAACCGTCGTCATCGTCGGCGTCGGGATCCTCGAACCGCATGTCGACGGCGTCCAGGACGACGGCGAACACGCTGCCGACGCCGTGGCGGCTGGCCACGGTCAGCACGCCGCCCATCGCCGTCACCAGGGCGTGGGACAGGGCGAGGCCGAGCCCGCTGCCCTCGATGCCGCTGCGTTCGGCACCGAGGCGTTCGAACGGGCGGAACAGGCGGTCGATCGCGCGGGGGGACAGGCCGACCCCGTCGTCCTCGACCTCGATGCGGATCCGCGAGCCGGTGATCGGGACGATGCCGACCCGCACACAGCCACCCTCCCGGCCGTACTTCAGCGCGTTGCCGACCAGGTTCAGCAGGACCTGCCAGAGTCGGCGGCGGTCCGCGTCGGCGATGAGCGGCTCGGCCGGATGGATCACCCGGCGGATGCTGCGCGGCGCGGCCAGCGGCTCGACCAGCTCCACCACGCCCCTGACGATGTCGAGGACGTTCACCGGCCCCTTGCTGATGTCGCCGCGGCCGGCGCGCAACCGGGCGAGGTCGAGCACATCGTCGATGAGTGCCTGCATGTGCCGGCCGCCGGTGATGATGCGCTCGACGTCGTCGTGCAGGTCGGGAGCGAGCGGCTCCAGCTCGAGAAGCTGGGCGAAGCCGAGCATCGCGTTCAGCGGGGTGCGCAGCTCGTGGCCGAGCCGGGCGATCAGCTCGTCCTTGGCCCGCGACTCGTTCTCGGCGACCTCCCGGGCCCGGCTGTCGCTGGTGTCCCGGGCGATGATGACCAGCCCGTCCGCGGGATCACGGCGCACGGTGACGTGGTGTGGAACGGTGGCCCCGGAGCTGGTGACCAGCCCGACCGAACCACGCCACTGATCGCTGTGGGCGAGCCCGGCGGTGACCGCCTCGACCAGGGCCACCCGGAACGCCGGGTCCACCACCTCGAGCAGATCGGTGACCTGCGGGCCCCGCGGTACCCGGTCGGCCAGGAACGCGCGGGCGGCTGCACCCATGTCGGTGACATGGCCGTCCGCGCCGACGACCACCGCAAGGTCCGTCAGCGCGTCGAGCAGCGTGCGTGGCCCCACCTACGCCTCGTTATCCGTCTTCGTCCACCCCACGGCGGGCAATGGTAGGGCGTGTCGCCAGGCCCTGTTGTCCCGGGTTTGCGCAATCGCCCGTTCGGTGTGCCACCCGTGACTTCTGGTGACATGTCGACAGCTTACCGGCCGCCCGGATTTGTCACGGTAGCAGGCGGGTGTCGGGCCTCCGGAGACGCCGGTAGGTCTGTGTGTGGGCAAGGCCCGCCGCCGTCGGGCCGGCGGTGTGGCCATGGCTCGTCCACGGTCGGGCGTGATAGGTGTGCTTCATGCTGGTTGCCTTCAGTGTCACGCCCATCGGAGCCGGCGAGGGCGTCGCCGAGCTGGTCGCCGAGGCGGTCCGCGTCGTGCGCGCCAGCGGCCTGCCGCACGAGACGAACGCGATGTTCACCACCGTCGAGGGTGAGTGGGACGAGGTCATGGAGGTCGTCCGCCGCGCGACCGAGGCCGTCTCGGCCCACGCGGGCCGGGTGAGCCTCGTGCTCAAGGCCGACCTGCGGGCCGGTGTGGACGACGCGCTGCACAGCAAGGTGGCCAGCATCGAACGCATCCTCACCGCCGAGGACGAGTAGACCACACCCTCGCGGATGGTCAGGGTGAGCGCCTGCGCAGCCCCGGACCGGGGCGGGCCGGGCATCGGGCTCGAACTGGCCGCCGCCGGCACCTCCGTGGACGCGCGGCGGATGTCACGATGGAGGCATGCAACGTAGGCCACCAGTTCCATCCGGAGTGCCGCGGGGCGCGGGAGGCCCGGGACGACCCGGGCGACTGCCCGACAGCCTCGGCGGCCTGCGCCTCGCCGGCGCCGTCCCCCTCGACCCCAAGCCGGCCGCCCCGCCCC
>NZ_JAMQQG010000288.1 GCF_023716925.1 Frankia sp. R82 | reverse complement strand
GGGCAGTCCCCCGGCCACCGGCCCGGCCCGTCGCCCCCAGGGCTACGCCGGCACCGACCGGCAGGTCCGCGGCCGGTTGCTCGCCGTACTGCGCGACGCGGCGCACCCCGTCCACCAGGAGCTGCTCGACCAGGTCTGGGACGAGCCGGTCCAGCGGGACCGGGCGCTGGCGGGTCTGCTCGCCGACGGCCTGGCCGCCCAGGTCGCCCCCGGTGTCTACGCCCTGCCCGGCCGGCCGGGAGCGCCGGGACGCTAGCCGGGCACGGCACGGAAGCGGTAGCCGACGCCACGAATGCTTTCGATCACTGTGGGTTCACCGGCGGCCTCACCGAGGCGACGGCGCAGCCGGCGGACGTGGACGGCGAGGGTGTTCGTCTCGGTGTGGGTGGAGCCCCAGACCTCGCGCAGCAGGGTCTCCCGGGGGACGACCCGGCCGGCCTGTTCCAACAGCAGGGCGAGCAGCCGGAACTCCCGGGGCGGGACGGAGACGAGGGTGCCGTCCAGGCGCACCTCGTGAGCGGCGCGGTCGAGCAGGACCGGGCCGCCGCGCAGGACCTCGGTGCCACCCGGATGCGGCGGCTGGGCCCCGGACCGGTCGGGGCGCAGACCGCCGACCATCGCGAGGACCTCGGTGACCCGGTAGGGCTTGCCGACGCAGGCGCTCGCCCCGGCGTCCAGGCCGGCGGCGGCGGCCGGGCGGTCGTCGGGGCCGACGGCGAGCAGGATCGGGATGTCGTCGTGACCGGCAACGCTGCGCACGGTGCGCACCACGGTCACTCCGTCGACGACGGGTAGCCGGGCACTGATGATCAGGGCATCGGGTTGGCGCAGGCCGATCTCCAACAGGGCCAGCGCCCCGTCGGCGACGACGCTGACCTCCACGCCGCCGCCGACGATGGCGTCGAGCATCTCCTGCTCGACCTCCGAGTCGGCGATGAGCAGGGCCGGTGCGGGCGGTCTTCGCTCCGGCCCCGGCCCCGCCGTCCGGCGCCGATCGCGGGGCGACCCGCAATCGTCCGCGGTCGGCTCGCGCTCCCCCGTCGGCCGACGGTCACCCGCCGGCCCGCGCTCCGCCGCCGACAGACCTGCGCCCGTCCACGTCGGAACCATGGTGACGTCCTGTCCGAGAACTTCGCTGGCGATCAGCCGAACCGTCCGGACACGTAGTCCTCGGTTCGTTTCTCCGACGGGTTGGTGAAAATCTTCGAGGTCTTGTCGAACTCGACGAGACGGCCGGGGTCGCCGGTCTTCTCCAGGGAGAAAAATGCGGTCGCGTCGCTGACCCGGGACGCCTGCTGCATGTTGTGGGTGACGATGACGATGGTGAAGCTGGACTTCAGCTTGTTGATGAGGTCCTCGATCGCCAGGGTCGAAATCGGGTCGAGCGCCGAGCAGGGCTCGTCCATGAGCAGCACCTGCGGCTCGACGGCGATCGCCCGGGCGATACACAGCCGCTGCTGCTGGCCGCCGGACAGGCCGGCGCCGGGGCGGTTCAGCCGGTCCTTGACCTCGTCCCAGAGGTTCGCACCGCGCAGCGACTCCTCGACCCGCTCGTCAAGCAGCGCCTTCTTGCGGATCCCGTTGAGCTTCAGACCGGCGATGACGTTTTCGTAGATCGACATTGTCGGGAACGGGTTCGGCCGCTGGAAGACCATGCCGACGGTCCGCCGGACGTTCACCGGGTCCATCCCGGCGCCGTAGAGATCCTCACCGTCCAGCAGCACACGCCCCTCGACCCGGGCTCCCGGCAGCACCTCGTGCATCCGGTTGAGTGTGCGCAGCACGGTCGACTTTCCGCATCCGGACGGTCCGATGAATGCGGTGACGTTCTTCGGCTCGATAGTCAGATTAACGTCGGACACGGCTTTGAACTTGCCGTAGTACGCCGTCAGCCCGGTTACCTCGATGCGGGTGGCCATGACAACCTCGACTCACGATCTGGCTGGACGCTGCTCGGTGGCTGGACGCTGTTACCTGGCAGGACGGCCGCCGGGTGGTTGGTTGCGGCTTCCTGACAGGATGCTGGGAACGGCTGGGTGAAGCATGTCGGAGCGGGCCGGCGGTGGCTTCGGCGGCAGTGGCGGTACGCACCGCCAGCCCGGGTCGGGGTTACTTCAACCGGCTGCGGCCGGCGAACAGCCGGGCGACGAGGTTGAGCACCATGATGATGATGATCAGGACAAGCGCGGCGGCCCAGGCCCGGTCGATCGCGAACTGCTGCGGCTGGCCGGCCTGTGAGTAGATGTACAGCGGCAGCGAGCTCTGCTCACCGGAGAACGGGTTCGCGTTGATGAGGTTCGTGCCGAACACGGTAAGCAACACGGGTGCCGTCTCGCCGGACACTCGGGCGACGGCGAGCATGACGCCGGTCACGATGCCCGGCAGGGCGGTCGGGACGACGACCCGCAGGATGGTCCGCCACTTGGGCACGCCCAGCGCATAACCGGCCTCGCGCAGCTCGTTCGGCACGAGCTTGAGCATCTCCTCGGCCGAACGCACCACCGTCGGAATCATCAGGACGACCAGCGCCAGCGAACCCGCGAACCCGGAGAAGCCCTGGCCAAGAGCCAGGATCCAGAACGCCAGCACGAACAGACCGGCGATGATCGAGGGCAGACCGGTGAGCACGTCCACGAAGAAGCTGATCGTCCGGCTGATCCGGCCGCGGCCGTACTCCACCAGGTAGATCGCCACCAGCAGGCCGAACGGCACGGCGATGGCGCTGGCGATCAGCACCTGCTCGACGGTCCCGATGATGGCGTGGTAGATGCCGCCGCCGGAGTCGCGGGCGCCGATGCCGTTCATCGAGTGGGTGAGAAACGACGGGCTCAGCCGGGCCGCGCCCTTGCCGATCACACTGGCCAGGACCGCGACCAGCGGGATCACCGCCAGCAGGAAGGCGCCGTAGACCAGGGTGGTCGCGAACCGGTCGCGGGCCCGGCGGCTGCCCTCGATCGAGGTCGAGACGGCGGTCATCGCCACCACGAAGATCAGTGCTGCCATCAGCACGATCTGGATCTCGCTGTCCACCGGCGTCAGCAGGTAGATCAGCAGGGCGACGACCACGGAACCCGCGGCGACCGCGAACGGGACGAAGCGCGGCAGGATCGCGCCGCGCAGGTTCAGCCGATCCTCACCGTCCGCGGTGGGAGCGGTGGGCTCGGGGACGGTCGCGGTGCTCATGCGGAGCTCCCGGAGAAGTCACGGCGACGCGCCACGATGGCCCGCGCGATGATATTGACGATCATCGTGACGATGAACAGTACGAGGCCGGACGCGATCAGCGCGCCGCGACCGATGTCGTTGGCCTCACCCCAGCCGTTCGCGACGTTGGCCGCGATGGTGTTACCGGCGGGCTCGAGCCAGTTCCAGGAGATCTTGAACGAGGCGGGCAGGACCAGCGCGACGGCGATCGTCTCGCCCATCGCCCGGCCCAGGCCCAGCATCGACGCACTGATCACCCCGGGCTTGCCGTAGGGCAGCACCGCCGTGCGGATCATCTCCCAGCGGGTGGCGCCCAGCGCCAGGGCCGCCTCGCGGTGGGCGGTGGGCACCTGCAGGAACACCTCGCGCGACAGTGCCGCGACGATTGGCAGGATCATGATCGCGAGCACGACGCCGGCGACGAAGAACGACCGGCCCACCGAGTCCGCGCGAAACAGCGGGATCCAGCCGAAGTAGTCACTCAGCCAGAGCTGGATGCCCTTCATGTGCGGGGCGAGCACCAGCAGGCCCCACAGGCCGTAGACGACGCTGGGCACCGCGGCCAGCAGGTCGACGATGTAACCCAGCGGCGAGGCGAGCCGGCGGGGCGCGTAGACGGTGATGAACAGGGCGATCCCGACGGCCACCGGAACCGCGATGACCATCGCGATGGCGGCGGTCACGATCGTGCCGAACAGCAGGGCCGCCACCCCGAACTTCGGCGGGTCCTGGTTGGGGAACCACTCCTGGGTGGTCAGGAAGTTCCCGTCGTTCTGCCCGAGCGCGTGCGTCGCCCGCAGCACCAGGAACAGCGCGATCGCGACGATCAGCGCGAGCAGCCCGAGGCCGGCGGCCCGGGTGAGGTTCTTGAAGGCCACGTCGGCCTTGCCGATCGTGGCCTTGCCCGCGGGCGCGGCCGGCGGCGGGGCGAGCGCGGCCGGCTCAGGGGCCGGGCCGCCGGTGGTGGACCCACGGGTGGGGTCCCCGTCCGGCCCGTCTGTCGGCGGGACCGTCGCCGAAGCGGCCCCCCGCTGCTCGGCTGACTGCGCCGAGCTGTCCGGCTCCGTCGTCATGGTCCTCTCCTTGATACGCCGACGAACCCGCGGCGGGGCACGTAGTCCCCACCGCGGGTTCGGCCGGGTCCGGTCAGGTGGTGCTGGCCGTGCGGTGATGCAGGTGGATCGGGTTG
Source organism: Frankia sp. R82 (assembly GCF_023716925.1). GTDB lineage: Bacteria > Actinomycetota > Actinomycetes > Frankiales > Frankiaceae > Frankia. The sequence continues at coordinate 32,936 of NZ_JAMQQG010000288.1, read as the reverse complement.
ATCAGGTGGTGCGGTGGATCAGGTGGTGCGGTGGATCGGTCAGGCGAGCTTGGCGATGACCGCGCGGACCTTGCTGGCGACGGCGTCCGGCAGCGGCGCGTAGCCGAGGTCACCGATCGACGACTGGGCCGCGTCCGAGGCGGTGTAGGTCAGGAAGGACTTGACCAGCGCGGCCTGGTCGGCCGGCAGACCCGAGGTGCAGGCGATCTCGTAGGTCACCAGGTACACGGGGTAGGCACCCTTGGTGGCGGTCGTGTAGTCGAAGGTCAGCTTCAGGTCGTCGCCGTCGGCGATCTTCGCGGTGCCCAGGCCCAGGGAGGCACCGTCGGTGCTCGGCGCGATGTACTCGCCGGCCGCGTTCTTGACCTTGACCGTGGACAGGCCGGCGTTCTCGGCGTAGGAGAGCTCCGCGTACCCGATGGAGTTCTCGGTGGACTTCACCGTGGAGGTGACGCCGTCACTGCCCTTGGCGCCCTGGCCGCCCGGGGCCTTCCAGTCGGAGCCGGAGTCGAACGTCCAGGCGCTGCCGCCGGCGCCCTTGAGGAACTTGGTGAAGTTGTCCGTCGTGCCGGAGCCGTCGGAGCGGTGCACCGTGGCGATCGTCGCGGACGGCAGCGACACGCCGCTGTTCTCAGCCTTGATCGCCGCGTCGTCCCACTTGGTGATCTTGCCGGAGAAGATCCCCGCCAGCGTCTCCGCGGACAGCTTCAGGTCCTTGACACCCGAGAGGTTGTACATCAGCGAGACCGGGCCGACGGCCATCGGCAGGTCGACCGCGGTGCCGGGCGCGCAGCGCTTGTCCGCGTCGGTCTTCTGCTGGTCCTTGAGCGCCGAGTCGGAGCCGGCGAAGGTGACCTGCTTGGAGATGAACTGCTGACGACCGGTCGAGGAGCCGGTCGACTGGTAGTTGATCGTCGCACCGGAACAGGCGTCCTGGTACGCCTTGACCCACTCGTCCACGGCGTTCTTCTGCGCCGAGGAGCCCGACCCGGTGATCGACCCCTTGGCGCAGGCGATCGCACTGGCGCTCGCCGAAGCCGCGGTGGTCCCACCCGCGTCGTTGTTGTCGTCAGTTCCACATGCTGCCACGGTGAGCAGTGCCACCATCGCGGCCCCGACCGCGGCCTGACGCTTGCCTAGCTTCACAAGCAACCCTTCGTCCCAGCGCCGAGCCCGGCGCCGAATGTCGTCCGCCCCCCGGACCGGGGTGCCGGCGAGAATCGAAGCGATTCGGGATGAACGAAAGATGAACAGGCGCATACGCCAACCAGTCACCAACCAGAACACATCCATGTCGGGGGATTTTCGACCCGTTGACCTTCCCGGGCACGACACATCCATAACAACGTGCACCGACAATCTCACTGAAGGTTAGATCGACCGAAGATCAGGTGGTCCGACCAGCCGCAATCCCGATCGCGAACGATGACGGCGCCGCACACCACCCAGTCACAACGGGACAACACCGCCGGAGCGGCTATCCGAATTGTGGCATTTGAGTGTCATCGAAGGTCATCAGGATGGTCGCGGTGGATGTTCCGGCAGCGGCGAATGTTCATCCCCGGGCCACCTGCCCACACCTGGCCCACTGTGCCCGTCCACACAGTGGGACGCAGCCGACGAAGCGGCCAAGCCGCGCGGGGCGCTACGCAGATGATCAGGATGTTCGTCCGCGGTTACCCGACGTCCGATCTGCCCCCAGATCTCCCGTAGCCTTCACGGCTCTCCCGTGATTTGCTGTCAAGCAACATCCATGTTGCTGACAGTATCGCAGGGATTTCCAACCGTTCCGGCACCCAGCCGTTCCGACACCCAGCCGTTCCGACACCCGACCGCTCCGACACCCGGCCGCCAGATCGCTCAGCCCATCCCTGTCGTCCCACCTCGCGCCGCCCCTGCCCACCTGAACGACGCACCGGAGGACAGCCCGAAGATGAACACCGTCGACAGCGACGCTCTCCTGCCCGAGCCCCGCCCGGGTTTCGGGGGACGTCCCCCGTCTCTCGCCGAGATGGTCACCGTCCATGACGGCCCGGCCGTGCGGCACGAGCTGACCCTTGCGCCCGGGGCCACCGCGGCCGACCTGACGACCGCGATGATCCTGATTCCGCCGGCCGCGAGCCTGATCAGTCACCATGGCGACGTGGACGTTTCGCTGGTCTTCCGGGAGGTCCCCCGCGGCGTGCCGGACGATCCGCCCCGCGGGTGACGGCGCCGCCGGCGCCCGGCCCGCTGCGGCGCCGGCGGCGTCCCGGCGCGGAACTGTCCGGCCCAGGCAATATCGTGGTGCGGTGGCTGTACTCACTCCCCGGGCAACTGACTTCCCGCGCTGGTACCAGGATGTGCTCGCCAAGGCCGAGCTGGCCGAGAACGGCCCCGTCCGCGGCACGCAGGTGATCCGACCGTACGGCTATGCGCTCTGGGAACGGATGCAGGCCGAGGTCGACGCCCGGATCAAGGCGGCGGGGGCACAGAATGCCTACTTCCCGCTGTTTATCCCGGAGAGCTATCTGCGCCGGGAGGCCGAGCACGTCGAGGGTTTCAGCCCGGAGCTCGCCGTCGTCACCATCGGTGGCGGCAAGGAGCTCGAAGAGCCGGTCGTCGTGCGGCCCACCAGCGAGACCGTCATCGGCGAGTATCTGGCCAAGTGGACCCAGAGCTACCGTGACCTGCCGTTGTTGCTCAACCAGTGGGCCAACGTCGTGCGCTGGGAACTGCGTCCGCGGCTGTTCCTGCGCAGCAGCGAGTTCCTCTGGCAGGAGGGGCACACCGCGCACGCCGACTCCGCCGACGCGGCCGCCTACGCTCGTCGCATCGCGCTGGAGGTCTACCGCGACTTCCTCACCCACGTGCTCGCGATCCCGGTGTTCGTCGGGGTCAAGACCCGCCGCGAGCGGTTCGCCGGCGCCACGAACACCATGACCTGCGAGGGCATGATGGGCGACGGCAAGGCGCTGCAGATGGCGACCAGCCATGAGCTCGGCCAGAACTTCGCCCGCGCCTTCGACATCGACTTCCTCGGCTCCGACGGCGCCCGCCATCTGGCCTGGACGACCTCCTGGGGTTGCTCCACCCGGATGGTCGGCGGCCTGATCATGGCGCACGGTGACGACAACGGCCTGCGCATCCCGCCGCGGCTCGCCGCCACCCAGGTCGTCGTCCTGCCGGTCCGCGACGACGAGGCCGTGGTGGCTGCCGCCCGGGAGCTCGTCACGTCACTGACCGGTGCCGGCCTGCGCGTCCAGCTCGATGCCCGGCCGGGCCTGTCCTTCGGCCGCCGGGTCACCGACGCCGAGATCAAGGGCATACCCGTCCGGGTCGAGGTCGGCCCGCGCGACCTCGCCGCCGGCACCGTCACCGTGGTGCGCCGCGACACGTCGGTGAAGACCCCAGTCCCCCTGGCCGAGGTCACCGCGCGCGTGCCGGCGGCGCTCGACGACGTCCAGGCCGGGCTGTACGCCGAGGCCGTGGCACTACGCGACAGTCGAACCACGGAGGTGGCCACCGTCGCCGACGCCGCCGCGGCTGCCGCCACCGGGTTCGCCCGCATCCCCTGGTCCGCCGTGGGCGAGGAGGGCGAGGCGAGGCTGGCCGAGGATGCGCTCACCGTCCGCTGTCTGCAGACCACTGATGGTGCGATCCCCGATGCCGGCACCCCCGCCGAGGACCTCGTCGCCCTGATCGCACGCTCCTACTGATTCCCGGCTGCTACCCGGCACCTCCGGGGTCCAGGTCTCGACGACCCGGCCCCGGGGTGCCGAACCCGCTCGCGGGCGCGGGGCACGTGACGCGGGTCCTTCGGCCCGTCGGCGACCGGGCGCGCTAGCCGAAACGGGTCAGCGACATTGCGGTCGTTCGGCTCCCTTGCTAACGTCAGCGACATCCCACCTGTCCGAAATCGTCATGACGTTTTGCCTTACGTTCCCGCAGAACGGGTAGCATGCTCCGACCAGACGAATTCGAACAGCTCGTCGCCCACCGGCTCGGTTTTTCCGGCTCGCTGGTGACTGCCGACAGCCGGCTGCACGCCGATCTCGGCCTTGATTCCTTCCGCCTGCTCGATCTGTGCCTTTTCGTCACGGAGCTCGGTGCCGACATCTCCGAGGCGAACTGGCTGGAGGTCGAGACCATCGGCGAGCTGTACGGCTGTTATCGTGCCGGGCGCCCCGCCGATTCCGCCCTTTCCGGGGTGGGCGGGACGGCCGTTTCCGGCGACCCCGCACGGGCGACACACGTCGGGGCGACCACAGCACCGGCCGCCCCGGTCTCGGTCACCACCGCCGCCCCGGCCCCGGCCGACCGCGGTGGGCCGGCGCCCCCGGCGCCCTGCCTGGCCGGGCGGTTCCTGCGGTTGATGCCGGTGCTGCCCTCGTCCACGCCGTTCCTGTATGAGCTGGCAGTCACACCGGAGGTCGGCTTCCGCTGGCGCTACCGGGGATCGGTGCCGTCGTACCCGCAGTTCGAGCAGGAACTGTGGCAGGGAGTGCTGGCGCAGTTCGTGATCGAGTCGATCGAGTCCGGCCGGCCGGTGGGGCACGCGATCTGCTACAACCCGGAGTTCACGCTCGGCTTCGCGTACATCGGTGCGGCCGTGTCGGCCGACTACACCGGGTCCGGTCTCGCGGTCGAGGCGCTGGATCTCTTCGTCCGCTACATCTTCGATATCTGGCCGTTTCGGAAACTGTACTTCGAGCTGCCGGAATTTAATTATCCGCAGTTTTCCGGGGCTGGCCGGGAGAATGCGGCGGGTGGCCCACTCGAGCTTGAGGGGCGTCTGCGCCGGCACGACTACTATCGCGGTCGATACTGGGACCGCCTGGTCCTCGCCGCCTACCCACAGAGCCGGGACAGCCCGGAGAAAACCGACGCCGGCCGCTGACCGCGCCTCCCTCGACAGCGCCACCGAACAGGCGACCGAGCCGCCGAAAAACACACGACGCCTGCCCACCCGTCCCAGGAAAGCCGGCAACAATGGTGTATCTGCTGGATCGCATGAAACGCGCGAGTGCGGGTCCGAACGGGGTGACGTTCCTCGCGCCGGACGGCGGTGAGCGGATCGGCTGGGCCGTGCTCCACGACGATGCCCGCCGCGTCGCCGCCGACCTGCAGGAACGCGGGGTACGGCCGGGGCGGCCCGTCGTCCTGCTTGCCTCGACCGGTCGGCCCACGGTGACCGCGGCCATGGCCGCCTGGCTCGCCGGTGCCAGTGTCACGCTCGCACCGACGCCGGCGCGCACCGTCGACCTGGCCCGCTACCTGGCCGACACCCGCGAGCGCTTCCACGCCCTCGGCGACCCGCTGGTGCTGGTCGGCTCCCCGTGGGAGCAGGCGATCGCGGCGCTGTCCGGCGGTGCCGGCACGGTGGTGACGCTGGCCGAGGTGGTCGGCGCCCAGCCGCGCACATCCTGGCGACCACCGTCCCTGACCGCCGACGACCCGGCGATCCTGCAGCTCACCAGTGGCACGACCGGCGCACCGAAGATCGCCCGGATCAGCCACGGCAACCTTGCGGCGAACATCGAGGGCATCCGGGTGGCCACCGGCCACGAAGCGGTGCACGGACGGATGCTGTCCTGGCTGCCGCTGTCCCATGACATGGGGCTGATCGGCGGACTCGTTCTGCCGATGGCATGCGGGCGCTGCGACACGCTGCTGTCCTCCCCCGCCGACTACCTCGCCCGGCCGGCAGGCTGGATGCAGCAGATCTCCCATCACCGCGCCACCACCACGGTCGGCCCCGGATCGGCCTATGCGCTGGCGGCCCGCCTGTTGCGTACCGGCCCGCGCCTTGACCTGTCCTGCCTGGCCTACGCCCTGTGCGGGGGCGAGCCGATCGACCCGGGGGTGGTGGATGACTTCCTGGCCGCCGCGGGCGAACACGGATTCCACCCGGAGGCCTTCATGCCGGCCTACGGTCTGGCCGAGGCCACGGTCGCCGTGACCTTCTCCGCCCTCGGCCGGGGCCCGCGCTACGATCTCGTCGACGCGGACGCCCTCACCGCCGGCACCGCCCGTCCGGTCGATCCGGCCTCCGATCCGGACGACGGCAGCCCTGTTCGAAGCCGGCGCCTGGTGCTGCTCGGCGAGCCGATCGCGGGGCTTGCCCTCCGCGTGGTCGATCCCGAGACCGACGTGGTGCTACCCGAGCGGACGGTCGGCGAGGTGCAGGTCCGAGGCACCTCGGTGGGCGCCTACCACGACGAGCCACCGACCGCGGCCCGGTCGCGCGACGACGCTGACGGCACCGGTGACGGTGACGGTGACGACACCGGCGACGGCTGGTTGGCGACCGGCGACCTCGGCTACCTCGTCGATACCGAGCTCGTTGTCTGCGGTCGCCACAAGGACGTGATCATTCTTGGTGGCCGCAACATCTATCCGGAGGACGTGGAACGGGCGGCCGCCCGGGCCCCCGGCGCTCGGGCCGGCAACATCGTCGCCTTTCCGGTCGAACGGCCCGCTCGTCCTGACGGTGAGGGCCTCGCCGTCGCCGTCGAGACCCGCGGCGATGACCACGAAGCGTTGCGGCACGCGGTGGCCGACGAGGTGCGCGCCGCGATCGGCGTGACACCACACCAGGTGATCGTGCTGCCGCCCGGTTCGGTCCCGAAGACCCCCTCTGGCAAGCTGCAACGCGCCGAGGCCCGGCGGAGATTCGCCCCGTGACCCACCCCGCGCACACCCCTCACGTCCCCGGCCCCGCCGGCTCGCCCGGCACCGGGGACGCGTCCTGGCGCCCGACCGAGGCCGAGCCGACAGCGCAGGTGCAGGCCTGGCTGGAAACGCTCGCGGACCGCCTGTACGCCGCCTGGGCGCAGACCGACGGGCGTGCCCGCACGCAGCTGTTGGCCGGTTGCTGCGCCGACCGGGTGAGCTACGCGAATCCGCTGGGCGCCGCGGTCGGTGTCGAAGGGTTCAGCGACCTGATCGGCGGCTTCCTCGGGCCTTATCCGGGACACCGTCCGGTACGGGTCAGCGCTGTGGACGTCCACCACGACCGGGCCCGCTGGGAGTGGGGGCTGCGCGACAGCATCGGTCAGGTCGTGCTCGCCGGGCTGGACGTGACCACGTTCGACCACACCGGCCTGACATCCATCAGCACCTTCTTCGGGCCGCCGCCGCCACTGACCCGTACCTACACCTACGGCAGCCCCACCTACGGCAGCCCCACCTACGGCAGCCCGCGCGGCTGAGCCTGCCGCCGCACCAGCAGGCGCCCGCCCCACCGGGCAGCACCGCCCCACCGCCTGCACCTCCCACCAGCAGCACCGCCCACCAGCAGCACCGACCCCTTCAGGAGGATTCCGTGCCCCGTACCCGCACAGCCCTGCGGACCGCGGCCATCGGTGCCACGGGCACCGTGGCGGTGGCCTTCATCGGCACCGCCACGCCAGCGTCCGCCGCGGCGGCCGCGCTACCCGGCACCGGCTGCAGCGTCTCCGCCCTGACACCCACCGGGAACGCGTCGATCACCGGGTCGACCATCTCCGGCAACGGCGCGGTGATCTGCGACAACTGGTACACCGGCTCGATGACGATCAGCAACCAGCTGAAGAAGTACGCGAACGGGAAGTGGACGAACGTCGGCGAGCCGGTGAGCAAGTCGTTCTGGGGCGGCGCCGGCGTCGGCGACAGCGCGACGGTTCCGTGCGCGTTCGCCGGTCAAAACCAGTTCAAGACGGTCACCACCGCCACGGCGAACAATGCCCGGGCCACGGACACCTCCTCGGCACTCACCTACACCTGTTCCTGATCGACCGCCCGGGGCGGTCCAGGCACTCAGGCCCGGGCTGACCCCCGAACCCGGTCAACGAAGCAGGTCGTGGCACCGGCAGGTAGCCGCCCGGTCGGGCCCCGCAGGGGTCTGGCCGGGCCGCTTACCCCACCGATTCGGTGGAGCCGACCATCGCGGCGGTCTCCGCGTCCTCCCCGGTGCTGGTGATGACGGTGCCGCGATGTTCGCCCCGACAGATCGCCGTCATCGCACCCTGCTGCTCGATGTCGAAGATGTGCAGCGGGATACCGAAGTCACGCGCCAGGATGAACGCGGACTGATCCATCACCCGCAGCCCGCGGCTGATCACCTCGTCGTAGCTGAGATGGGAGAACCGCTCCGCGTTTGGGTTGAGCTTCGGGTCGCTGTCGTAGACACCGTCGACGCCGTCCTTGGCCGCGAGCACCGCGTCCGCACCGAGCTCCAGCGCCCGCTGGACCGCCGGATAGTCGGTGGTGAGAAAGGGCTGGCCGTTGCCGCAGGCGAGAATGACGGTGGCGCCCTTTTCCAGCAGGTGCACAGCGCGCAGCCGGATGTACGGCTCGGCCACCGCGGGCACCGGGACCGCAGTCATCACCCGCAGGTTGTCCTCGCCGAGGGCGGTCAGTTTGCCACGCAGGAGCAGGCTGTTGATCACGGTGCCGAGCATGCCGATGTTGTCGGCCTCGACCCGGTCGATGCCCCAGCGGTCCGACTGGTTGCCGCGAAACAGGTTCCCGCCGCCCACGACGATGGCCACCTCGACGCCGGACTGCCGGACGGCGATGATTTCCCGGGCGAGATGCTCCAGCGCGTTGGAGTCGAACCCGAATTCCGCGGAACCGGCGATCGCCCGGCCGCTCAGTTTTACGACCACTCGACGGTATTTGGCCACAGTCTCCCGCTTCCCCTTTTCCATCGTGCGATCCTAACGCGCCGGACACACTGGTCGATCATGGTAAGACCGATCATGAAACTCGTCGGTGCTGGGTACACGGTAGAACACCCGCCCCCCGGGTTCGCCGGACGTCCCGGTCGGTGCGAAATGCCCGAAACCGGTAGCGAAAAGCAGATCACATGAGCCTGCGCTGCGGGCGGACATGCGTCAGGGGCATGATCGATAAAATCCGATCATGCCCCTGACCCTGGTCGGGGTGGCGGGATTCGAACCCACGACCTCTTCGTCCCGAACGAAGCGCGCTACCAAGCTGCGCCACACCCCGCGACCGAACAGAAGCATACCCGACGCGGCGGGGCGTGCGGCGGGTGGGGCGTCCCGAATCGTCAGGCCGTCGCCGCCACCAGTCCCAGCAGCGTCGCCTCGGGCCGGCAGCCCAGCCGGATCGGCGCGAACGGCGAGGTCCCCAGGCCCGGGGAGACGTGCAGCCAGGCCGACCTGGTACCGCCCACCTGGCACGACAGGCCGCGCACCCGCGAGCGGTCCAGGCCGCAGTTGGCCACCAGCGCGCCGATCCCCGGCAGCCGAATCTGCCCCCCGTGGGTGTGGCCGGACAGGATGAGCTGCACGCCATCCGCGACGAAGGCGTCGAGGACCCGGGGTTCGGGGGTGTGCGACAGCCCGATCGCCAGATCGGTGCCCGGCCGCGGCGGGCCCGCCACCGCGACCGGGCGGTCCCGGCGCAGTCGGGCGTCGTCCACGCCGCGCAGGTCCAGACGCAGACCGCCGGCCTCGAGGACGGTCCGGGTGTTGGCCAGTTCCAGCCAGCCGCTGGCGGCGGCGAGCCTGCCGGCCAGAGTTGGCCAGTCCAGCTCGGTGCCCCGCGGATCGGCCGGCGCCGACGCGGCGCGGCGCAGATAGCGGTGCGGACTACGCAGAGTGGGAGCGAAGTAGTCGTTGTTGCCGGGGACGAACACGCCCGGAAACGAGTAGAGCGGTGCCAGCGCGGCCAGCAGCGGGCCGCGGGCCTCGTCCGCGCAGACGATGTCCCCGGTCAGCACCACCAGGTCGGGGACGAGCCGGGCCAGATCGGACAGCCAGGCCAGCTTGCCGTGCTGGCCGGCGGTGACGTGCAGATCGGACAGGTGCAGCACCCGCACCGGCCGCGAGCCGGGCGCCAGCACCGGCACGGGCACCCGCCGCAGCGTGTACGACGTGCGCTCGACCAGCGCGCCATAGGCCAGCACACCCGCGCCGAGCGCACCGACGGCACCACCGGTTCGAGCGGCACGACGAGCACCACCGGCTCGGGCGACACCACCACCGGCGGAGCCCAGTGACACACCATGCATCCAGACCAGACCTTTCCCGGGGAACACGATTTCGGGGACCCCCGCCGTCGAGCAGTACCTGCGCCCGCCTGGCACCTTCGGGCCAGTCCCGGGGGCGGCGCCGCACTTCTACCGTCTCACCTCGCCCGTCGCACCGGCGCTGCGACATCGCCGACGTCGCCGAGTGGTCGTCGGTGTCGTCGATGTGTGGTCGGAGGTGACCAGTTCGCCGGGTGGAGCCCATAGGCTGCGTTGACTATGAGTACCCCGACGGAGCCTGGCCAGCGCACCGAGGCGGGATCGTTGCAGCAGCGACTGCGCGGCGATCTGACGGCCGCGATGAAGTCCCGCGACGAGCTGCGGACGTCCACGCTGCGGCTGGCACTCGCCGCTGTCAAGGAGGCCGAGGTCGCCGGCGACACGGCCCGCATCCTCGACGACGAGGAGGTCCTGCGGGTCCTCACCCGCGAGGTGAAGAAGCGCCGCGAGGCCGCGCAGGCCTACGCCGACGCCGGCCGGGCCGAGGCCGCCACGCGGGAACGCGCCGAGGGTGAGGTGCTCAACACCTACCTGCCCCGCCAGCTCGGCGACGACGAGCTGACCGCGATCATCGACCAGGCCCTGGGTGAGCTGGGCCTGAGCGGGCCCCGGGCCATCGGCCCCGCGATGAAGGCGGTGCAGGCCGCCGTGGCCGGCCGAGCCGAGGGCGGACGGGTCGCCGCACTGGTGAAGGCCCGTCTCACCGGCGGCTGACCGCTGTCTGACCGGGCCGGGCCAGGACGGGCCGGGTCCGGACGCACGGTCGGCGCGCGCTGATCTCGTTCGGGCGGTGTCCGCTCCGGCGGGTCAGCGTCGCCGGGCGCGGCGGTCGGGGGCCAGCGCCGGTTCGACCGCGTTGCCGGGTAGTCGAGCTCCGAGCTGGTTACGGGGGAACAGCTGCGCCAGGAGGCCGGCGAGGCCCCCGTCACTGGCCGGGGCGGCTGCCGGCGGCTGCACGATGCCGAGGCCGATGCCACCGGGGGGCGAGCCCCCGGGCAGCACCGGGGCGCCGGTGAGACCCCCGGAGATGGCCAGGTGGATCTCGGTGTTCAGGGACACGACGCTGCCGGCCGGTGGCGTCATGCCGACCACGATGCCCGGCTGGCCGGGCCAGACCACGGGCTGCGACGACACGTGGAAGCCCTGCTGGACCAGGATCTGCTCGGCCATCGCCTGCGGCTGGCCGACGACGTTCGGCACCGGCTTGGTCGGCACCTGCGGCAGGGTGCCGTCCTCCGGCGGCAGCGGCGCCACCGGGAGACCCAGGCCGTCGATCGTCCGGGTCATCGTGCGGGCCCAGATCTGGGCCGGGTAGCCGCCGCCGAACACGTTGCGGCCAAGCACGTTGGTCAGTGGATGTGCGGTCGGACCGCGCGGATCCGCGAGGGTGACCGCGGTGGCCAGCTGCGGGATGTAGCCGGCGAACGAGGCGGTGCTGAAGCCTTCGGCGGTCCCGGTCTTGCCGGCGGCCGGCCGGCCGATCTGTGCGTTGCCGCTGGCGGTGCCGTGGCTGATCACGCCCTCCAGGACCGAGCTCACCGTGTCGGCGATCTTCGGATCGAGCACCTGCTCGCAGGGTGCGCCGGCGTTGAAGGGCAGCGGCCGGTCGGCACCGCCGATCCGCTGGCTGATGGCGGTGACGGTGCGGGGCGCGCACCTGCGACCGCGGGCGGCCAGCGTCGAGTAGGCGGTCGCGAGGTCGAGCGTGCTGATCTCGTTCGAGCCGAGGATCGCCGAACCGTCCGACGAGCTGATCCCGTCGACCCCCTTGCACTCGGGATCGCTGTTGCCCTGGGGGCGGATCCGGCACGACGTGACGCCCATGTCGCGGGCGATCTGGGCGGTGCGCAGCACACCCAGTTTCTCCGCGAGCTGGATGTAGTAGGTGTTGACCGAGTCCCAGGTCGCCGTGGTCAGTGAGTAGAAACCGTCCTCGCTCGGATCGGCGTTGCCGTAGCAGTTCTTCGGCTGTGGGTTCGGGAAGACCTTCGACTGGTAGCAGAGCGGCGCGTGCAGCGTCGTCGAGAGCGGCATTCCGGCCTTGAGCGCCGAAATGAGCGTGAACACCTTGAAGGTCGAACCGGGGCTGAACGAGTCCTCATCGGCCGGATAGACCTCCTTCGTGTGCACGAAGTCGGTGGACAGGCTCGATACCAACCCGTCGGCGGTGGGGCCGTACTCGCGGTTCTCCGCCACGGCGAGCACCTGGCCGGTACCGGGCTGCATCGTCACCACCCCGGCCGCGACCCGGTTGCCGACCGGGATGACCTCGTTCGCCGCGGACTGGGCGGCCTGCTGGGCCACGGGCTCCAGGGTGGTGGTTATGGTCAGACCGCCCTCGAACAGCAGCCTTCGCGCATCGTCCTCGGTCGGGGCGAAGGTTCTGTCGTTGAGCAGCTCCTGGCGGACCAGCGCACAGAAGAACGGGGCACCGGAGTCGGCGCACGGGTCGGCCGAGCGGGCCGGGCGGTTGAGGACCAACGGGCTGTCGTGCGCGGTGCGGAAGTCCGCGTCGCTGACGTGGTGCAGCTCGCGCATCCGGTCGAGCACCACGTTGCGCCGCTGGACGGCGGCCTGCGGGTGCAGCACCGGATTGTAGGCCGTCGGATTCTTCACCAGGCCGGCGAGCAGCGCCGCCTGGGCCAGGGTGAGCTTGTCGACGTCCACGTTGAAGTAGCGCCGCGCGGCGACCTGGATGCCGTAGTCGCCGTCCCCGAAATAGGCGATGTTGAGATAGCGCTCGAGGATCTCGTCCTTGCTCAGGTGTGCTTCCAGATAGAGCGCGTAGCGGGCTTCGCGCAGCTTGCGCTGCACCGTCTGTTCGGTGGCTGCCCGGCGCTGCGCGTCGGTGGTGGCGGACATCAGCAGAACGTTCTTGACGTACTGCTGGGTCAGAGTTGATCCACCCTGGGTTACCGACCCGTTCTCCCGGTTGGTGAGGTAGGCGCGGGCAAGGCCCTTGTAGTCGAGCCCGTCGTGCTCGTAGAACCGCGAGTCCTCGATGTCGACGATGGCCTCGCGCATCACCGGGGACACCCGGCCGAGCGAGACGACCTCGCGGTCCTGCTCACCGGAGAGCACGGCGATCTGGTTGCCACGGGCGTCCAGAATGCGGGAGGCCTGCGCCAGCGGCGGTACGACCAGGTTCTCCGGCAGGCTGAGGAAGTCGTCCGCGCTGTTCTTGGCGGTCAGCCCGACCGCACCGACGACCGGCAGCGCGAGCATGCCGACGAGCACTCCGGACAGCACGCTGATCAGCCCGACGCCGGACAGCCGCCGAGCCCAGAAGGCGACGGTGCGGCGGCCTCGGCGCAGCGGGCCGTCGGATCCGAATCCGGGTCGGTAGAGCCGCCGTGCGGGCCCGTCGGGCGCCGGGGGCCCGGGGGGCGTGCTCATCGGCGGACCTCCGTCCAGCCAGGCTGGGACACCAGTCGCAGCATACGGGCCAACATCTGATCAACCACACCTGACGGGTGGACCCAGACCGGTACAACTGTGCAGGAGCATCCCACTGGACCTGCCCAAATCGTCCCGACCTGGGCAGGGGCACTCCTGACAGTCGGCGCTCGCCGGGGCCACCAAGGCGTGCCCGGGACCGACGTGACGACATCCACATCAATCAGGTGTCGAACGTCCGCCGAACGAGTCACCTTCGGACCACCCCATCCGGGGCGGGGTGGTCACCGGGCCAGGTTTCCGGCCAGACATACCGGGATGGCAACTGTGCCCCTACGCTGCACAGCCATCAGATTGTCACGCAACAGACATCTTGATGTCACAGACAGCACTAGCGCCGCGATCCGGATCAATGGCCCGGACTAGTCATTTGGACAACCACCCGTGTGGGGTCTGGGCCGTGGCCACGCCACTCCGTACGGTTTCGGGTCAACGCCACGTCACCACCCGCACGGGACCCCTGACCCGGCCTCGAGAAGAAAGGCAGGTGGCATGACCAGAAGCCTGGCCCCCGCCGTCAGTCCCCTTCGTGCCAACCCAGCTCCTCTGGTGGGCTCCACCGTCGACGGCGACTGGACGGCTCACGCCGCCTGTCGTGACCTCGACCCCGATGAGCTGTTCGTCCAGGGCGCCGCCCAGAACCGGGTGAAGACCCGGTGCTTCGGCTGCGCTGTCCGCACCGAGTGCCTCGCCGACGCCCTCGACAACCACGTCGAGTTCGGTGTCTGGGGTGGCATGACCGAACGGGAGCGCCGCGCGCTGCTTCGTCGCCGTCCGGACGTCACGTCCTGGCGCAAGCTGCTTGCGGATGCTCAGGCCGACCACCGATCGGCCTCCGCCGGGTAGCTCCGGGTCTGTTCGACCCGGCCCATCGCCGCCCGGTCTGCGGTTCCGTCCGAGGACAACGACGTCCCGGCCCGGACCTCACCGCTGTCCCTGCGCCACCGCCCGCGGGCCATCACCCGCCGGCCGCCAGGTGCTCACTGTCGGCCCACCCGCAGTCGGCCCACCGAGCTCCGCGGGGCGGCCTCGCTCAGCCGGTCTGCTCCAGCCGATCCACCCGCGCAAGAGCGCAGCCGATCTCCCGCAGGCCCTCGAGATCGTGCACATCCTCCGCCAGCGCCTCCACCTCCACCAGCGGGGTGTCCGGATGAGCGCTGGTGAACCGCTCCCGCAGCCGCGCCTCCCGTTCGGCCAGCCGAGCCCGTTCCGCATGGATGCGCAGGACCGCCGCCGCCAGGGGATGCTCCCCGTGTTCATCGAGGTTCTCGGCGGCGGCCAGGCTGCGCTCCACGGTCAGTGTCGACGCGTCGCTGTGGTGCGTCCGGTTGACCACCAGGCCGGCCAGCGGCATCCCGTCGGCGTCGAGCCGGTCGACGAAGTAGGACGCCTCGCGCAGCGCCGCCGCCTCCGGCGCGGCGACCACGACGAACGACGTGCCCTGTTCGCCGAGCAACCGGTAGGTCTCGTCGGCGCGGGCACGGAATCCACCGAACATCGTTTCCAGCGCGGCGACGAACACGCTCAGATCGGTGAGCAGCTGCGCACCGAGAACCTTCGTCAGCACCCGGGTGAACATCCCGATGCCCGCGCCGAGAACCTTCGCGTACGCGCGGCCACCGGCCTTCGCGGGGGCCAACAGAATCCGCAGCAGCCGGCCGTCGAGGAACGTGCCGAGCCGGGTCGGCGCGTCCAGGAAGTCCAGCGCCGACCGGGTCGGCGGGGTGTCGACGACGATCAGGTCCCATTCGTCGGTCGCGTCGAGCTGACCGAGCTTCTCCATCGCCATGTACTCCTGCGTCCCGGCGAAGGAGGAGGACAGCGTCTGGTAGAAGGGATTGTCGAGCAGGGCCTGGGCCCGCTCGGGCGAACTGTGTGCCAGGACGATCTCGTCGAACGTCCGCTTCATGTCCAGCATCATCGCGTCGAGACGACCGCCGGCGGACAGATCGATCCCGGCGACCTCCCGCGGAGTGTTGTCCAGCGTGGTCAGGCCGAGCGACTGGGCCAGCCGGCGGGCCGGGTCGATGGTCAGCACGACCACCCTGCGCCCGCGCTCGGCCGCCCGCAACGCCAGTGCCGCCGCGGTGGTGGTCTTGCCCACCCCGCCGGAGCCGCAGCACACGACGATGCGCTCGGTGTCGAGCATCTCGTCCACATCGAAGTACGGCACCCCGGCAGGCTGTGGGCGCAGCCGGCGGACCGTCCCCGGCGCGTCCTGTGCTGGTGACACGTCCTTCGCCGCTGCCGGCCCCCCTGACCGGGCGCCCGACGAGCGGCTCGGGCGTCGGCCACGCGCCGGGCCGTCCGCTCCCGGCGACTTCGACGGTCCCGCCGGTCCGGACGATGTCGATGGTCCCGACGATCTCGGCTTTGCGGTCAACGGTTCATCCCACCATCTGTTGGGCTCGCAACAGCTCGGCGAAGCGGTAGACGGTGCCGACGTCGACTCCGTCCGCCGCCAGGGGCAGCTCGTACACCGGCCGGCCGAGCGCGACGACCTCGGCGCGTTGAGCCGTCTCGAGTGCCACCCGGTCGGCGTGCTGCGCGGCCTCCCAGACCAGCGACTCGACCAGCTCCCGGGTCGGCTCCACGCCGGCCTCCTTGATCCCGGCGGCGATCTCCTCCCGGTCGAGCTCGCCCCGGTGCGCCTGCATCGACTCCCTGACCTTCAGCAACGGCGAGCGCGCCATGTTGATGACAACCCCGCCGATCGGCAGCCCGGCCGCGGTGAGCTCGGTGACCCCGTCCACGGTTTCCTGGACGGGCATCTCCTCCAGCAACGTCACCAGGTGCACGGCCGCCCGATCCGGACGCAGCACCGCCATCACGCTGTCCGCCTGCGCCCGGATCGGCCCGACCTTCGCCAGCCCCGCAACCTCCGCGGTGACCCCGAGGAACCGGGCGATCCGGCCGGTGGGCGGGGCGTCGAGCACCACCGCGTCGTAGGCCAGCCCGCCGGGACGGGTCCCGTCGGGACGGTTCACCGCCTCCTTGACCTTGCCGGTGAGCAGGACGTCGCGCACCCCGGGGGCGACCGTGGTGGCGAAGTCGACCGCGCCGATCCGGCCGAGCACCCGCCCGGCGCTGCGCAGGTTGTAGAACATCTCGAGGTATTCCAGCAGCGCCTCGTCCGCGTCGATCGCGAGCGCGAACACCTCGCCCCCGCCGGGGGCGCTGGCCACCTTGCGTTCCTGGTAGGGCAGCGGCGGGGTATCGAACAGCTGCGCGATCTGCTGGCGACCCTCCACCTCGGTGAGCAGCACGCGGCGCCCGCCCGTGGCCAGTGCGACCGCGAGCGCGCCGGCGACCGTCGTCTTGCCCGTTCCACCCTTGCCCGTGACGATGTGCAGCCGACGCTCCCACGGACCGCCCGCGTCCTCGATCAACCCCTCGCCGTCGTCGTACCCGCCGCCGTCGTACCCGCCGTCGTACCCGATGCCGTCGTCGGCGGATCCCTCCTCGGCGAACCCGTCGTCGCCTGGGACATCCTCGGCCGCGCCGCGCTTGCCGCTCACAGGCTCGACCGTACCCGGGCCGACGGCTGCTGCCACGCGAGCCGGGCCGCAACGCCCACGTCGACATGACCCTCCGGGCCGTGACCGTCCGTGCCCAGGTGCCGAGCCGTTCCAGGGCCGACCGGTGGATGCTCTAGGGTCCGGTGGCATGCAGACGAAGTGGGAGTACTTCACGGCCCCGTTGTTGATCCACAACACCAAGCAGATCCTCGACACCTTTGGCGAGGACGGCTGGGAACTGGTCCAGGTGATCCCCGCTCCCAACAACCCCGAGGGGCTCGTCGCCTACTTCAAGCGGCCCAGGACCCAGGGCTGACCATGGCGACCGCCCGCGAACGCCTGACCGCGCTCGGGTTGACGCTGCCACCGGTCCCCACGCCGGCCGGAGCCTACGTCCCCGCCGTGCGCGACGGGGACCTGATCTGGAGCGCCGGCCAGCTGCCCCTGGTCGACGGTCGGCTGGTCGCGACCGGTCTGGTGGGCGATGAGGTCACCGTCGAGCAGGCCGCGGGGCTCGCCCGGATCGCCGCCCTCAACGCCCTGGCGGCCGTCGCGGCCGAGGCCGGCGGGCTCGACGGCATCCGCCGGATCATCAAGGTCGTCGGCTTCGTGGCGAGCGTCGCCGGGTTCACCGGGCAGCCGAGCGTCGTCAACGGGGCCAGTGACCTGTTTGTCGAGGTCTTCGGGGACGCCGGGCGGCACGCCCGCTCCGCCGTCGGGGTCGGCGCGCTGCCGCTGGGCGCACCGGTGGAGATCGAGGTCGTCGCCCGCGCCTGAGCGCCGATCGCACTAGCATCTAAAGTGTGTCCGCTGGTGTGCCGTCGTCCGCTGGTGTGCCGCGGCAGGTGACGCCGCTGGCGGCCGTCCTGCTCGCGCCCAATCCGGGTCCGATGACCCTGGCGGGGACCAACACCTGGCTGCTGCGGGCGCCGGGGCAGACCGGCGTCGTGGTGGTCGACCCGGGGCCGGACGACCCGGTGCATCTCGCCGCGGTCGCCGCCGCCGGGCCCGTCGAGCTGATTCTGCTCACCCACGGTCATGCCGATCACAGTGGCGGCGCGGTCGCGCTGCACCGCCACACCGGCGCGCCGGTGCGGGCCCTGGATTGCGCCCATCGCCTCGGTGACGAGGGCCTGACCGCCGGGGACGTGATCGCCCGGCCGGGTTTCGAACTGCGCGTCCTGCCCACCCCCGGGCACACTGCCGACTCGCTGTCGTTCCTGCTCACCGGGGACGATGCCGGTGCGCACGATGCCCGCACCGACGCTGCCGGTCCGGACCACACCGGCACCGGCACCGACCGTGGTCGGGCGGCCCTGGCCGGGCGGCCGGCGGTGCTCACCGGGGACACGATTCTCGGCCAGGGCAGCACCGTCGTGGCCCATCCGGACGGCCGGCTCGGTGACTACCTGGACAGCCTGCGGCTGTTGCAGGAGCTGGGCGAGACGACGGTGTTACCGGGGCACGGCCCGGAGCTGCCGGCCGCCGGCACCGCCGCCCGGCACTATCTGGCCCACCGGCACGCCCGCCTGGCGCAGGTGCGGGCGGCGCTGGCGGAGGCGGGCGTCGCACCGGCGCAGGCGGACGCCGCCGCCGTGGTCCGCCAGGTTTACGCGGACACCGACCGGGCGCTGTGGCCGGCCGCCGAGTTATCGGTGCGGGCGCAGCTCGCCTACCTCCGGGAGCATCCCACCCTCCCCTGAACGGGCCATATCGAGGGAACCGGCCTGCGGGCGCGGGCCGGGTAGCCTACCCGCTGGCCAGGCGACCCGCGGTGGGTTCGGTCCAGCCGAAGCGGGTTCGGGGGGATCTGCCCCGGTGGGGCGGAGCTCACGTCCGCCTGGCTGGCCCGTTCGGGCCTCCCCTCGGCGCGATCAGGCCCCCCGCCGGCGTCCACCGCCCGTCCCCATGGTCCGGACATATGAGGTCAGAGCCGAACATTTGACTACTCGTCGACGGGTAAACGAGACGCAGGACACTAAACTGGAGGGTGGAGGGAGCCGCTCGTGCGCAGGATGACGACTTCATGCGACCAGCCCGGGGCCACGCCGCCGGAGCGCGGGGGGCATCGCCCGGCTGGCCGTACCTGCCCGGTTCCAGTGAGGTCCGACACCGCGGAAGGCCCGACGATGAGGGTGCCCACACAGCCCGGAACGCCCGGACAGACCGGACAGCCGCTGCGGCCTCGAGGCATCGGGTCGGTCGCATGGTGATCGCAGCCCCGCCGACCGGACCGTCGCAGTGCCCGCGCTGCGGGTCTGCGGCCGTGCCGGGCGGGCGGTTCTGCTATCACTGCGGACTCGAGTTCGCCTCGGTGGAGGCGGCGACGCCGGACGTCCCCGAGCGGCGGGTGGTGACGGTCCTGTTCGGGGACCTGTCCGACTTCACCAGCTGGGCGGACGACCGCGACCCCGAGCGGGTCGGCGAGATGACCGACCGGGTCCTCGCCGCCCTCGCCCACGAGATCGACGAGGTCGGCGGCCGGGTCGACAACCTGACCGGCGACGGCATCATGGCCGTCTTCGGCGCGCCCACCGCCCACGAGGACGATCCGGAACGGGCCGTGCGGGCGGCCGCGGCGATGCAGGAGACCGTCCGCCGGCTCGTGCAGGAGACCGCCGGCGACAGCGCCGAGGGGCGTCTTGGTCTGCGGGTCGGCATCAACACCGGTGAGGTGCTCGCCGGGGTGCAGGCGGCGCTGTCCTACACGGTGATCGGGGACACGGTGAACACCGCCGCCCGGCTGTCCACCGCCGCCTCCATCGGCACGGTGTACGCCGGACGGGAGACGGCGATCGCGACCCGCACGGTGGCAAGCTGGCGGGAGCTGCCCGACCTCTCGCTCAAGGGCAAACGGGAGCCGGTGCCCGCCTATGAGCTGATCAGCCTGCGACCGTCCAACGTCGAACGGCCGGGCCTGGCCGATGACGCGCCGTTCCTCGGCCGCGACGCCGAGCTCAGCGATCTGCAGGCGCTGTTCGACGAGGTCGTCGCCCGGCGAACACCGGAGGTGGCGCTGCTGGTCGGCGAGGCCGGCATCGGCAAGACCCGCCTGGCCAGCGAACTGTCCGACCGAGCGGCGGCCACGCCCGCCACGGTGGTGCTGTGGGGCCGCACGGTCCGCCACGGCGACGGGCGGGGGCTCGCGCCGCTGGTCGACGTTGTGCGCAACGCCTGTCGCATCACCGACGGTGACTCGCTGGACCGGGTGGCCGACCGGGTGCGTTCCACCGTGGCCGGGCTCGCCCATCCCGTGACCGGCAGCCGGCTGCCGGCCGCCATAGCCGATCGGCTGCTGCTGCTGCTCGGTGTTCCGCTGGACCGTCGTTCCAGCGGCGGACCCGCGGCCACCCCCGGCGACCCGGCGGCCCGGGCCTCGCACGTCGAGGAGGCCGAGGACCGTACGGTCGAGGCGACCGTGCAGGCAGTCGCGCTGCTGCTGAGCGCCCTGGCCCGTTCGGGTCCCGTCCTGGTCGTGATCGACGACCTGGAGTGGGCGACCAGCCAGCTCTCCGACGCGATCAGCCTGCTCGCGTCTCGGCTGTCCGGGCCGGTGCTCCTCGTCCTGGTCGACCGGGCCGGGCCGCGGCTGGCCACGCTGCCCGGGGTGCATCGCATCGACCTCGCGCCGCTGGGCGCCGAGGCGTCCGGACAGCTGCTCACCAACCATCTGGGCGGGCGTTCCCTGGAGCCCCGCACCCGCGACGATCTACTCGCCCGCGTCCACGGCAATCCGTTCTTCCTGGTGGAGCTGCTCAACCTGCTCATCGACCGGCGTCTGCTGCACCCGTCCGGGCGGCCGGCCGACAACGGGCACGCCGAACTGGTCCTGGACGGGGCGCTGGCCGACAGCCCGCTGCCCGCCGGCGTCCAGTCGGTGCTCGCCGCCCGGATCGACGATCTCGACTCCGCTGCCAAGGCGGTACTGCGGGCGGCCGCGGTGCTCGGGCGCAGGTTCCCCGCCGAGGCGTTGCCGATGGTCGACGAACGGCCCGCCGACGAGGTGACCCGGGCGCTGGAGGTGCTGACCGAACGCCAGCTCGTCCGCCCGCCGCGGGCGCACGAGGTCCGGTGGCGGTTCGTGCATCCGATGGCCCGTGACGTCGCCTACGCCGGGCTGCCGAAGGTCGAACGGGCCCGCCGGCACGCGACGGCGGCCCGCTGGGGCGTCACCGCGATGATCGGGACCTCCCGGTCCGTGTCGACGTTCGTGGCCAACCACGCGTTGCGGGCCTTCGACCTGGCCTCGTCCATGAGCCTGCCGCCGAGCGATCCGGCCTGGACCGCGCGGATGTCCGGCTTCCACGCGCACGTGCGGCTGGGCCGGGCGGCGCTCGCCCGCGACGACCACCGCACCGCCGCCGACCTGCTCGCCAATGCCCGCCGGCTGGGCCGGGACCTGGTCGACCAGCGCGAGGACAACACCGTACGGGTCCTGCACGCCGAGGCCCTCGTCGCGTTGCGTCAACTAGACGAGGCCGAGCGCACGCTGCGCCCGGCGTTGCGCGCGGTCGCCCCGGCCCGGCGGGCCGCCGCCTTCTCGGTGCTCGGTGAACTGCGCCAGCGCCAGGGTCGGGCGGATGAGGCCGCCCAGTGTCTGCTGACCGCGTTGGAGTCGGCGCACGAGGCCGCCGACGAGCGGGCCATCGCCGCCGTTCTGCGCCGGCTGGGCATGCTGGAGTACAACGCCGGGCGGATCGGCGCCGCCGAGGAGCGTTACCGGGAAGCCCTCGCGATCGCCCAGCGGGTCGACGACCCACGCGGAGTCGGCTGGGCCTTGCAGCACCTGGCCTGGAGCGCCACCACCCGCGGTGACTACCCGCGGGCCGAACGGACGCTGCGGGAGGCCTCCACCGTCTTCGAACGGCTCGAGGACACCGGCGGGCTCGGCTGGTGCCGTGGGACTGAGGCGCTCGTGCTGCTGCTGTCCGGCCAGCTCACCCGAACCCGTAGCCTCACCCGGGAGCTCATCGAACTGGCCGGTTCGGTCGGTGAACAGTGGGGGATGGCCGTCTGTCTGACCATCGACGGCATCGCCGCCGCCGAACTCGGTGACATCGCCGTGGCCGAGGCCGACGCGACCCGGGCCGCCGAGCTGTTCACGTCCTGCGCGGACACCTGGGGTTCGATGCTGGTGCTGGTCGCCCGCGGGATTGCCGCCCGGGGCGCCGGCGAACCGGCCCGCGGGGCGCGCTACCTGGCACAGGCCTGTGACCAGGCGGCCGAACGCGGTCATGTGGTCATCGGCGCGCTGGCACGGGTGCTGCTCGGGCTCACCCTGCTCGACGCCGACGAGATCGACCGGGCTGCGGAAGCCGCCGAGGCGGCGCTGCGTGACCTGGAACATCTCGACCTTCGACCGCATGCGCAACTCGGCGCGAAGGTGCTCGTCGCCCAGATCGCGCGGGCGCGGGGTCGGCTCGACTCCGCGCAGGACCTGCTTCAGGAGGCGCTGGCCGCCAGTGAGCCGGGAACGTTGTTGTTCCCCCGCCGGCAGGCCTACGCTCACCTCGCCGGCATCCTGCTGGACGCCGGACAGCCGGCGGCGGCTCTGGAGGTCGCGCGCCGTGCGGTCGCGGTCGATGCCGAGGACGTGCGTGCTCAGGTGCTCGGCTATCGGGCGCTGGGGACAGCGCTGGTCGCCAACGGTGACCTTGAGGGCGGCCGGGCCGCCTACCTGCGGGCGCTCGCCGCCGCCACCGCGACCGATGCGGTCAGCGAGGCGCCGCAGACCCGACGGCTGCTGGCCAGCCTGCCCCCGAGCGGAGGCAGTACGGACGCACCGCCGTCCGCCGGCCCCGCCGATGACGACGGTGGCCCCGGGCCGGTACCGGTGCACCCCGGCAATGCCCCCGGCGATGCCCTCGCCGGCGCGACCGGTTAGCGAACCGGGCCCGGTTCTCGCGCGTCAGGTGGGCCCGGCTCGGCAGCCGGGCCCACCTGAGCCGACGATGTGGCTAGCGGGCGCGGCGGGACAGCCGTTCGCGGTCCAGCAGGACCACGGCCCGGGAGTCCAGGCGCAGCCAGCCACGGGTCGCGAAGTCGGCGAGCGCCTTGTTCACCGTCTCACGCGACGCTCCGACCAGCTGAGCGAGCTCCTCCTGGGTCAACCCGTGCTCGACCCGGACACCGGCCGCCTCGTTCCCGGGCTGCGCCGGCTCACCGAACCGTTCGGCCAGGTCGAGCAGCGCCTTGGCCACCCGGCCGGGAACATCGGTGAACACCATGTCGGCCACGCTGTCGTTGGTGCGGCGCAACCGACGCGCCAGTACCCGCAAGAGCATGGCGCCGGCCTCCGGGCGCGCGCGCAACCAGGGCCGCAGCGCCGTGTGTTCCAGCGACAGCAACGATGCATCAGTGACAGCGGTAGCGGTGGCCGTACGGGGGCCCGGATCAAACAAGGAAAGCTCGCCAAACAGGTCACCTGGACCCATAACGGACAGCAGGTTCTCCCTGCCGTCCGCCGACTGGCGCCCTATCTTCACCTTTCCGGACAGAACGACAAAGACCCGGTCACCCACGTCTCCCTCACGGAACAGCACGTCCCCACGGGTGACGTCCTGCCGATCAAGATGGTCTGACAGGGCCAGTCGATCCTGCTCGGACAGCCCCACGAACAGCGGCACGCGGGCTAGCAGATCCTCCACGGATCTGAGCATGCCAGGACTGCGGTTGGAGGGCACGGGCAGGGACCCCCGGAAGCAAAATTGTTCGGCGAGGGTGAACGTA
This sequence comes from Frankia sp. R82, assembly GCF_023716925.1. Taxonomy (GTDB): domain Bacteria; phylum Actinomycetota; class Actinomycetes; order Frankiales; family Frankiaceae; genus Frankia. The sequence goes on along the minus strand of NZ_JAMQQG010000288.1, from coordinate 9,212 downwards.
CTGCAACCACTCGTGTGCTGATGGCGAGAATCCGCATCTGATCAGGCACTGTTGGATGACACCTCCGGGCCGTTCGGCTGCCCGAGCGGACCGTCATGCGCAGGCCACATGGGGCGTCGGCCCGGATGGGCCAGTCCCGCCCAGGTCCATTGTCCCGGTCGCATCCGGGCCGATCGGCCTGCATCCGGCGCCGGATCACCCGGCCGGCGGCCCCCAGGCCGACCGTCCTGGCCCACCGGTGCCAGCCGACTCGGCAGCTCACCGGCCTGGCGGCTCGCCGTCTGGTACCGCTGCCTGCGCAAACGTTCCGTTCCTCGGAGGGCTGGCCGGCGGACGGGCCGGCACCGGTGCACAGGTCGCCGTCATCTGGACCACACCCGAACCGGTACCCCCGGCACATGACGACGGTCTGTGATACGGCCCGGCGATCAGATCGCGCGGTGCTTGCCGGGAGGCGGTCGGCGCAGACGACCGCGGTACCGCTCGAGCGCGGCGGGTAGGCCCTGGTTCATGAGGGTGTCGACCTCCTCCGGCCGGGCGTTGTCGAGGAAGCCCTCGAGCCCCTTGCCGGTGTCGGCGGCGTTCAACGGGCGTTCCACCCGTTCCATCGCCAGCAGGAGCGCGAGCAGCAGAAGTGGAAAGCAGACCGCAGCAATGACAAACATGACTCCCCCATGGTGGCCGACGGACGCGCCCCGGCCGTCAAGGGGGTGGACGTGTCGCGCGTGGCGTGCCGGTGGGGTGACAGTCTGAAGGGAGCCCGGCGATCGTCCGGCGGGCCGACGCGCCGGATACGCTGCCAGGCATGCCCACGATCGTCGATGCCGCGGCCGAGACGCCGCTGGCGCGCACTCGGCGGGCCCGACGGATCGTGCGACTGCTGGGTGAGATCCACCCGGACGCGCGGATCGCGCTGCACTTCGACAATCCGCTCGAACTTCTGGTTGCCACGGTCCTGTCCGCCCAGTGCACGGACAAGAAAGTCAACGAAGTCACCCCGGCGGTGTTCGCACGCTACCGCGGTGCGGTGGACTACGCCGGCGCCGACCGGGTGGAGCTGGAAGGTCTGCTGCGGCCCACCGGGTTCTTCCGGGCGAAGGCGAACTCGCTGATCGGTATCGGCTCGGCGCTCACCGAGCGCTTCGGCGGCGAGGTTCCCCGCTCGCTGGACGCGCTGGTCACCCTGCCCGGAGTGGGACGCAAGACGGCCAACGTGGTGCTCGGGCACGCCTTCGACACCCCCGGCATCACCGTGGACACCCACGTCGGGCGCCTGTCGCGCCGCTTCGGTCTGACCCGGCAGGACGATCCGGTCAAGGTCGAGGCGGATCTCGCGGAGCTTCTCGAGCGGCGGGACTGGACGATCGCCTCCGACCGGATGATCTTTCATGGCCGGCGGTACTGCCATGCCCGCCGGCCGGCCTGCGGGGTGTGCGGGCTGACCCGGTTGTGCCCGTCCTACGGCGCCGGTCCGATCGAGCCCGAGGTGGCCGCCCGGCTGGTCCGCGGGACCCAGGGTGACGTCGAGGGCCTTCGATGACCCACGTGCCGGACTGGCTGCTCGCTGTCGCCGCCGGCGCGGACGAGGCGCTGCGGCGCAGCGAGCTCAGCTGGCGCGAGCAGCAGGCGGCCGGAGCTCGCCCGGCGGCCGTGCTCGTGCTGTTCGGCGAGGGGCCACAGGGCCCCGACGTACTGCTGATCGAACGGTCCGCCGGGCTGCGTCGACATGCCAGCCAGCCGGCGTTCCCCGGGGGCGCGGTGGACGAGACCGATGCCAGCCGGGCCGAGACCGCGCTGCGCGAGGCCACCGAGGAGGTCGGCGTCGACCCGGCGGGTGTGCAGGTGCTCACCACCACCTCGCCGCACTACCTGTGGGCGAGCCACTATCTGGTGTCGATCACCATCGCCTGGTGGCATACCCCGTGCGAGGTGGCGCCGGTCGATCTGGCCGAGACGTCCTTCGTCTCCCGGGTGCCGCTGACGGAGCTCGCCGACCCGGCGAACCGGCTGCACGTGCGCACGCCCAGCGGGCGGACCACACCGGCGTTCCGGGTGCACGGCCTGCTGGTCTGGGGGTTCACCGCAGGCATCCTCGACGTTCTGCTCAACCTCGGGGGCTGGGAACACCCGTGGACCCCCGCCGAGACCGTCGACGTCCCCTTCCCGCCGCGCGGCGCCGACCCGGCGGACGTCCTCGACCCGGTCCGACCCGAAAGAGACCCGACTTGACGTCCTGCCCGCATGTTGCCCAGGCCGCACCGCCCGTCCAGGCCGCACCGCCCGTCCAGGCCGCCGTGCCCTCCGTTCGGGCTGTGTTCCCCCCGCGGTCGACGCGGCCGGCGTGGCGGCGGCTGCCGGCGCTGCTGGCCCTGGTGCTGGTCGCGGCGCTCGGTGTCGTCGGCTGCGGCGGGGAGGGCGGGCCGAGTCCGGCCGACGGGCCGACGCTCGCCGCGCGGCAGGGCGCCGACGGCGTTCAGGTGTTCGCGGTGTCGGGCCTGCCGTCCATGACCTTCTCCGCCAGCGAGCTGGTGGCGAAGCCGGGGACGATCCGGGTGGACTTCTCCGTCCCCACCGGATCGGCACCGCATAACTTCGTCATCCCGCGCATTCCGGACGCGCACACGCGGATCGTGTCGGCCGGAAGCTCACAGAGCGTCACCTTCACGGTGACCCAGCCGGGGGATTATCAGATCGTCTGTACGATCCATGCCAACATGACGGCAACACTGAAGATCACCTGAGCCGGGCCGGGGGAGCCGCGTGCCCAACCTGCTCGACCTCGTCCTGCTGCTGCTCGTCCTCCTGTTCGCGATCTCCGGCTATCGCCAGGGCTTCCTCGTCGGTCTGCTGTCGTTCGTCGGCTTTCTCGGCGGGGGCGTGCTCGGCGCGAAGATCGCAAAGCCGTTCACCGAGGCGATCGGTCAGCAGGAGCACGGCGCGCTGATCGGCATGCTGGTGGTGCTCGGGCTCGCCATGGCCGGGCAGATCGCCGGTACCGCGCTCGGTGCCGCGCTGCGTGACCGGCTGACCTGGCGCCCCGGCCGAACCGTGGACGCCGCCGCCGGGGCGGTCCTGTCCGGCCTGTCCGTGCTGCTGGTCGCCTGGCTGCTCGCCACGGCCGTGGCGCGCTCGCCGTTCACCTCACTCGCCCGCTCGGTGCAGAACTCCCGGGTGCTCGCCGCGGTCGACGGCGAGATGCCGGGCGAGGCCCGCCAGACGTTCGCGGATCTGCGCCAGCTCGCCGACAGCAAGGGCTTCCCCGAGGTCTTCTCGGGTCTGCGCGGTGGACGGATCATCTCCGCGTCCCCGCCGGACCCGGCGACGACGCTCGCGCCCGGCGTGCAGAACGCGGCGGCCAGCATCGTCAAGATCCGCGGGGTGGCCCGCTCCTGCAACGAGCGGGTCGAGGGATCCGGTTTCGTGGTCGCCCCGCAACGGGTGATGACCAACGCCCATGTGGTCGCCGGGGTGCGCCAACCCACGATCGTGCTGGCCGGTGGCGTGCTGCCCGCGCAGGTCGTCCTGTTCGATCCCGACCGTGACATCGCGGTGCTGAGCGTGCCCGACCTGGCCCGTTCCCCGCTGCGGTTGCGCACCTCACCGACGGCGGACGCGGAGGATCCCGCAGTGATCGCCGGCTATCCACAGGACGGTCCGTACACGACGGTCGCGGCGCGCGTCCGGGTGCACCAGCGGGCCCGGGCGGCGAACATCTACGAGCACGGCTCGGTGGTGCGCGACATCTACTCGGTGCGTGGTCAGGTCCTGCCCGGCAACTCCGGTGGTCCGCTGCTGGCACCGGACGGATCGGTGCTCGGCGTGGTCTTCGCCGCCGCCATCGGCGACTCCGACACCGGCTATGTGCTCAGCGCCACCGAGGTCGCCTCGGCCGCGACCGCGGGCAGCGTCGCCTCCACCCCCGTCAGCACCCAGGGCTGTGCCTGACCGCAACCCGGTGCCTGCCCGAAACCCGGTGCCTGACCGAAGGGCCGGGCCGGGACGGCTGGCGGGGACGGCTGGCGGTGCTGTGGCGGCGCTCAGGTGTCCAGCCAGCGCAGCAACTCGGCATTGACCATCACCGGCGCCTCCTCGTGCGGGAAGTGCCCCACGTCGTCGTACAGGCGCCAGGTGTAGGTACCGCTGACGTAACGTCCGGAGCCCTGGGCGGTCGTCGGCAGCTGGGCGCGGTCCAGTGCGCCGTGGATCTGCAGGGTGTCGATCCGCGACGAGTGGCGCAGGGCGGCGGTGAACCGTGCGCCGTCCGGTCGGAACATCGAGCGGAACACCCAGCGGTGGTACTCCAGCGCGCTGTGGGCGACCCCGGGGATGCGCATCGCCGAGCGATAGCGCTGTTCGGCCTCGACAGCCGGGTAACCCGGGCCGCCCCAGGCCCGCAGCAGCATTGCCACGTGGGCGGCGTCGTCGGCGACGAGCATCCGTTCTGGTCGCCAGGGCAGCTGGTAGCCGAACAGGTGCCGGCTGGCCGCGCCCTGCCCGCGGGGGTCGGCCGCGATCTCGTGCCGCAGCCGCAACGGATGGGCCATGGCGAGCACCGCCAGGCGACGTACGGCGCCCGGATGGCGGGCCGCCAGCGTCCAGCCGAGCAGGCCGCCCCAGTCATGGCCGACGACGGCCGCGTCGCGTTCCCCGAGGGCGCGGATCAGCCCGGCCACGTCGTCGGCCAGGGTGAACGCGTCGTAGCCGCGGGGCGGTTTGTCGCTTGCGCCGTAGCCGCGCAGATCGGGGGCGACGGCCCGGTAACCCGCGTCGGCCAGCGCCGCCAGCTGATGCCGCCAGGACCACCAGAACTGCGGAAAACCGTGCAGGAGCAGGACCAGCGGGCCGCGGCCCTGCTCGGCGATGTGCAGGCGCGTCCCGTTGGCGGACACGTCTCGGTGCTGCCACGGCCCGTCGATCAGGACACTGGCTGGCTCTGGAACGCTGTCCTCCATCGCCTGCCAGGATGGCAGATCAGCGGCCGGACCGAACGGCTACCGGATGGCTACCGGCCGTCCAGCACGGCGGGCTGGCCCGGAACGGGATGATCGGCGCCCGGTTGGGGAGCCCGGTCCCCCGACCATGAGGCCGGGGCGGTCGGGGGACCTGCGGGCTTCGGCGCGCCGGTGGGCCGACGCAGCCATGCGATGTCGTCCTTGACGGTCTGGATGGTCCGTTCGGGCGGGGACAGCTTGCGGAACCTGGTCACCGCGAACAACGCGAGGATGCCCGCAACGACCAGATACAGCCCAGCGGTGATCAGGTAGGACCAGTAACGTTCCAGGCCGGCCCAGGTGAACAGCTCACCCAGGAAGATCGTCACGGCGATCAGCGCGCACAGCCCGAGCCCGCCGGCCACTGCCAGGGCACCGATTCCCAGCGCAGCCGAGGTGGCCTGCCGGGTGAGTTCGGCCTTGGCCAGGTCGATCTCCTGACGAACGAGCAGTGAGACGTCCCGGGTGGCCAGTGCCACCAGCTCGCCCAACGACGGCTCCCGGCCATCGCGGGCCTTCCCGGCACTAGTCGACGACACCCTTGGTCCTCCCTCACACCCACGCTGCCTGCGGTCGCGCCACTTGAACGGTCCGGGTCCACGGCCGAGCAGCCCCTCCAGCGCAGTCTGCCCGGCCAGGGCGGTGGCCGGGGCCAAACGACGCGGCCGTGGTCCTGTGACCCCGCCGACCTGCGCATGACCACCTGCTTCGGCTGGCCCATGCCGGTAACGTGCCCACCGTGAACCCCCGCCCGTCCGGACCAGTGCTCACCGATGATCCGCTGGCCCGCGTCGCCGCCCTGCCCGGGGTACGCCAGGCCGCGGACTCCGCCCGCGCGGCGGTCGACACACTGCTGCGACACCGCATCCTGCGCCGCCAGAGCGCCGAGGTCACCACCGAGGCCTCCCTGCGCGCCGCCCGGGCCTGCGCCAGCCTCGAGGGCCACGACATCGACCTCGACGCCCTGCGCCGACGGCTCCACGACACCGACCCGCTCCCTGACCGCGACGGGGCCGCCGGCATCGCGGCACCGGCCGACCTCGCGGCTCGGCCCGATCTGTCCGTCGTGCTGGGGACGGTGCGGCTCTACGGCGAGCTCGGCGTTCTCACGCCTGCCTGGGAGCGGGCCCCCCGGCAGGCGCTGGCCCGCATGCACGTCCTGCTCGGGCGCGGTGTCCTGCCCGACGAGCGGCTCGGACGGCCGCGGCCGGACGCGGGCGGCCCCGCACCGCTGGACCCGCTGGGGCTGGGCCCGCCGCCGAGCTCCATGGAGGCTGCGGTCCGCCTCGACGGCCTGACCCGACTGCTGGTCGCGCCGACCACCGCGCCGGCCATCGTGGTGGCCGGCGTCGTGCACGGTGAGCTGCTCGCGCTGCGTCCGTTCGGCGCTCTGGACGGTGTGCTCGCCCGGGCGGCCGCCCGACTCGTGCTGATCGGCCGCGGGCTCGACCCCAAGGCCCTCACCGCGACGGACGTGGGGCACCTCGAAGCCGGCACCCCCCGGTCGGGCCAGACCACCCAGGACGCCGACGCCTCGGACACGCCCGTACTTGACTACCGCGCCGCGGCCGATGCCTACGTGCACGGCGGTGCCGACGGGGTGATCGCCTGGCTGCTGCACTGCACCCGGGCGTTGGAGCTGGCCGCCCGCGAGTCGCTGGCGGTGTGCGAGGCGCTCGCCCGCGCCTGAGTCCGGCGACCAACCCGCAGACGGTAGTCGACGGTGTGCCCTGTGGATGACCGTCATCCACAGGGCACCGGATGGCGCATGGTGGTCCGGTCCGCTTCCACCCGACCGGGAATCGAGGCGCCATGTCCCCCGCGCTGCCCCCGCCCACCGCCCCGCCGATCGGAGTGCCGCCGCCGCCATCGGGCGCCCCGCCGTCCGGCGTCGGTGCGGACGAGCAGCTCCACCGGCCGCTGCTCGTGACCGACCGGTCGGAGCTGCTGGACGACCTGCTCCGGCTGACCGAGGCGGCCGGGGTGTCGCCCACCGTCGCCGTTGAGCCGTCCGCCGTGCGCCGCGGTTGGGTGACCGCGCCCATCGTCGTCGTGGGTATGGACCGGGCCGCCGCGTGCCTGGCCGCCGGCCTACCGCCACGACCGCGGCTGGTACTCGTCGGGGATGAGGCCACGGATCATCGGGTGTGGTCGTACGGCTCCGGCCTCGGCGCCGACCATGTGATCTTTCTGCCCGCGGCGGCGGCCTGGCTCACAGCGGCCTTCGCCGAACTCGGCAATGCCGACCGGGCTCCCTGCGCCACGATCGGGGTGGTCGCCGGCCGGCGTGGCAGTGGCTCGTCGACGTTGTCGGTGGCGCTCGCACTGGCCGCGCTGCGCAACGACCGGCGCACGATGCTCATTGACGCCGATCCGCGGGGCGGCGGGCTCGGCCCCGGCTTCACCCGCCTGGTCCCCGCCGTCCGGGAAGGCGGGGGTGATCCCGGCATCGGCAGCCCGGCGGCGCCGTCGGCGGATGGGGAGCACCGGGGCGAGCTTTCCGTGATCACCTGGGACGAGCAGACCGGCCCCGAGCTCTCGCCGCTTGCGATGACGGACCTGTTGTCCACCGCCCACGCCACATCCGATCTGGCCGTGGTGGACCTGCCCTGGCAGCTGGACGCAGCAGCCACCGTCGCCGTGACCGCCTGCCGCACGGTCCTGGTCCTGCTGCGGGCGAACCCGCACTCGGTGGCGACGGCCCAGCGGGTCGTCGCCACGATCGACCGGCACTGCACCGACGTCCGCGCGGTGGTCCGCCTGGACGACACACCGCCGTCGAAGGCTTCCCGGTCAGGCGCATCGGCATCGCCGGCAGCGCCGCGCCGTTCGTCGAAGCCGCTCACGCCGGAGCGGGTCGGCCGTGCCCTCGGGGTGCCCGTCGCCGGGGTGCTCCTGGCTGCTCCCGACCCGTTCGACGATCGTCTGTTGGCCGAACTGGGGCTGCTCGACGTCCGTCCCGTCGGGGGCAGCGGCTCGGGAGCCCGGCCTTGACGCCCGAACCCGGCAGGCCAGCCCAGCCCAGCCGAACAGCCGAACCGGTCGGGCGACCCGCTGCGGCCGCAGCGGTCCGTGGGGTGGCGGCGCGCGGCGTCGGCAGCAGGGTCGAGGTCGGTGCCGGCATCGAGGTCGGGGGCGGCCCCGTCGGCGGAGTCGGGGGCGGCCTCGGCGCCGGTCCACTGGACGAGTTCCTTACCGACCCGCAGGTCACCGACGTTCTGGTCAACGCCCCGGACGAGGTCTGGGTCGAACGACGCGGCCGGCTGACGCGCACCTCGGTCAGTTTCGCCGACGAGGAGGCCGTGCGGCGCCTCGCCATCCGGCTGGCGGCAACCGCGGGCCGGCGGCTGGACCTGGCAATGCCCTTCGCCGACGTCCTGCTCCGGGACGGCACCCGCATGCACGCCGTGCTCGCGCCCACCGCCGTGCGCGGCACCTGTCTGTCGCTGCGCCGGCCTCGGCGGCATCCGTTCACCTTCGACGAACTACTCCTCGCCGGCACGATCAGCCCCGCCGTGGCCGCCGTCCTGCACGCGATCCTGACCGCTCGCCTGGCGATCGTCGTGACGGGTGGCACCGGCACCGGCAAGACCACCCTGCTCGCTACTCTGCTGGGCGCGGTCCGCCCGGGTGAGCGCATCGTCGTGGTGGAGGACACCGCGGAACTCGTGGTGCGCCGACCCGGCCTGGTGCGGCTGGAGGCCCGACCGCCGAACATCGAGGGTGCCGGGGAGATCACCCAGCGGGACCTGGTCCGCCAGGCCCTGCGGATGCGCCCGGACCGCCTCGTCGTCGGCGAGGTTCGCGGCCCGGAGGTGCTCGACCTGCTGGTCGCCCTCAACACCGGGCACGAGGGTGGGCTGAGCACGGTGCATGCGAACGACACCGCCTCGCTGCCAACTCGACTGGAGGCACTGGCCGCCCTCGCCGGGCTGTCCCGGGCCGCCGTGCACAGCCATGTTGCGGCGGCCCTGCATGCCGCCGTGCACCTGCGCCGGGATGCGCAGGGGCAGCGCCGGGTCCACGCGATCGGGGTGTTCCACCGCACCACGGACGGCCTGGTCCAGGTCGTGCCGGCCCTGGCGACCCCTCGTCCGGCGGCGGGCGGTCGCCGAGGCGCCGGGCCAGTGGCCACGGCCGGCCTGCCACTGCTGCGCGGCCTGCTCGCCGCCCGTGGTGTCACCCTGCCGGAGCTGGCCGAGCTCCCCGGCTCCGCCCGGC
>NZ_JAMQQG010000042.1:19123-37392 GCF_023716925.1 Frankia sp. R82 | reverse complement strand
CCACCCGCGCTGAACCTGCGGCGGCCGGCGGCGGCGACGGCGCGACGGTGGGTGGCGCGGGCAGGGCGACCGGGGTCCGGGTGGGAGCGGCGTGCCAGTCGCCGGTGCGCCCGCCGGACTTCGACATCACCCGCACGCCGGACAGCTCCGCGCCGGGGTCGACCGCCTTGACCATGTCGTGCAGGGTCAGCCCGGCGACGGTGACGGCGGTCAGCGCCTCCATCTCCACCCCGGTGCGGTCGGCGGTGCGCACGGTCGCGACGATCTCCACCCCGTCGTCACGGACGGTGAGCTCCACCGCCACCCCGGACAGGGCGATCGGATGGCACAGCGGGACGAGGTCCGGTGTGCGCTTCGCACCCATGATCCCGGCGATCCGGGCGGTGCCCAGCGCGTCTCCCTTGGCCACCCCCGGGCCGCGCAGCAACCCGACCACCTCGGACGAGACCAGCAGCATGCCGGTCGCCACGGCGGTGCGTGCCGTCACGTCCTTCGCCGAGACATCGACCATCCGGGCCGTGCCGCGCTCGTCGACATGAGTGAGAGCCGAGCCTGTCATCGGTCGTCCGTCACGTCCGCATCCGTCCAGCCCATGCCGGAGAGAATGGACCGGGAATCGGCGCTGAGCAACAACGCGGTGAGCCGGGTTCCGACCGGTGCCTCGGTGAGCTCCTCGGGCAGGACCAGCAGCGCCTGCGCCGCGGCCAGCGAGGTGAGCTGATGCGAGCCCTGGGCGGCGACGGGATGCGCCACGGGCACGGCGTCGTACCGCCCGTGCGGGCCAGGCCCGTCCAGGCGCACCCGGACGTAGCTGCGCCGCCCGGGCGCCGAACGCAGCGCCGTGCCGACGGTGACCTCGATGGCGGGCAGGCCGGCCGCGGGCAACCCACGCATGCGGGCCAGCGCCGGGCGGACGAACAGGTCGAACGACACCAGGGCGCTCACCGGGTTGCCGGGCAGGGTGAACACCGGCACCCCCTCGACCAGCCCGAACCCCTGGGGCCGGCCCGGCTGCATCGCGACCTGGTCGAACCGGATGCTGCCGGCGCCGGTCAGCACCTCCTTGACCACGTCGTACGCGCCGACGCTCACCCCGCCGGTGGTCACCACCGCGTCGACCTCGGCGAGCACGCCGTAGAAGGACTTGGCAAAGGCATCGGCATCGTCGGACACACCGACGAGTCGGCGCACGGACGCGCCGCACTCACGCACCGCGGCGGCGATGGCGTGGCTGTTGGAGTCGACGATCTGCCCGGGCCGCAGCGGCGAGCCGACCTCGACAAGCTCGCTGCCGGTGGACAGCACGGCGACCCGGGGCCGGGGGTGCACCGGGGGTCGGGCGACGTTCACGGCGGCGAGCAGGCCGATCTGCGCCGATCCGATCACCGTTTCGGCGGGCAGGACCAGCGCCCCGGGCTGGACGTCCTCCCCCGCCCGGCGGATGTGCAGGCCGCGGCGCGCGGCCTGGTACACGGCCACCGAGGAGCTGCCCTCGTCGGTCCACTCGAGCTGGACGACGGCATCCGCTCCGGCCGGCAGCGGCGCGCCGGTCATGATCCGGGCGGCGGCCCCGGGGCGCAGCGGCGCCGGGACACCCGGACCGGCCGGAATGTCGGCTTCGACGGGCAGCACGACGGGCTCCTGCGCGCTGGCCTCGGCGATCTCGGCGGCCCGCACGGCGTAGCCGTCCATCGCGGAGTTGTCGAAACTGGGGACGGCGACCGTGGCCCGCACGTTCGCGGCGAGCACGCAGCCGTGGGCCTGCGCCAGGTCGACGCGCCGTGGTCTGGTCGGTGCCACCGCCGCCAGGATTCGTGCCGTGTGCTCGTCCACCGTCGGCATCGCCGTCAGCCCCCGTCCGTGCGACCAGATTCCCCGGTGGGGCCGGTCACGGGCCGGCGCCCACGGAGCGCGCGCCGGCCGGTTCCGGGGGCGTTCCCGGCCCGCAAGCGGGCCGTCAAGGCTCACCTGAATGCAATCAGCCTTGTCGTGAAGATGACAAGTGGATGAATAGCCACAATCAGGACAGCTCGCCCTTCGGTCCGCCCGCGGCGACGTACTCCTCGATCCAGGGATAGAGCTCCGGGCCGAGATCCGCCCGCTCACACGCCAGCCGGATGACCGCCTTCAGGTAGTCAACCCGGTCACCGGTGTCGTAGCGCCGGCCGGTGAACACCACACCGTGCACGGGCGCGGCGTTCGGGTCCTCCTGCACGCGGCGGGCCAGGGTGCGCAGCGCGTCGGTGATCTGGATCTCCCCGCCGCGGCCCGGCGGGGTCTCCCGCAGCACGTCGAAGATCTCCGGCGCGAGGACGTAACGGCCGATGATCGCCAGATTGCTCGGCGCCTCCTCGACCGGCGGTTTCTCGACCAGGTCCTCGATGCGCACGATGCCGTAGCGGTCGTCCGGACCACTGGGCAGAGAGCGGACCGTCGCGACCCCGTACATCGAGACCTGCTCGCGTGGGACCTCCATCAGCGCGATGACGCTGCCGCCGAACCGCTCCTGCACGGAAAGCATCTCCGCGAGCAGTGGGTCCCGCTCGTCGATGAGATCGTCACCGAGCAGGACGGCGAACGGCTCGTTGCCCACATGGGGGGCCGCGCACAGCACGGCGTGCCCGAGGCCCCGCGGCGACTGCTGGCGCACCGAGTGGACCTCGGCCAACTCCGCCGACGCGCGGACCCGCCGCAGACGGACCTCGTCACCCTTACGTTCGAGTGCTGCCTCGATCTCCGCTTCTCGGTCGAAATGATCCTCGACCGCCTTTTTGCTACGACTTGTGACCAGCAGGACGTCGCGCAGCCCGACCCGTGAGGCCTCCTCCACGACATATTCGATGGCCGGTCGGTCGACAACCGGCAGCATCTCCTTGGGCACCGCCTTCGTCGCCGGGAGGAAGCGGGTCCCCAGACCCGCGGCCGGAATTACCGCCTTCGTCACTGGCATGGACAGACCTTAGCCGGGCTGCAGTTCACCGGCATGACGGTGGCCGTCCTCATACGCAATGCACAGCTCAGAGGATCATCGGACGGATGTTTGTGCTCGGCCGGAGCCCACGGTTGCGCCGCTCGTCCGCCACCGGAGCTCCAGGTACGCCCATCCCGCACCCACCCGCTCCCGCGCTGCGGACGACGCCGACGCGGTTCGGATCCGTCACGAATCGATCTGTGATGTCGCAAACATTGCGGCTCGCATTCGAGTGACGAGGTGATCCCGCCGACCCGGCGTGAGGCCGGCAGCGGCCGGCCTGGGTGCGGCCGGCCTGGGGCGCGGGTCGCTTCCGGATCGATGCCTGCGAGAGGCTGAGTCCGTGCGGGACGAACAGGCCACCATCCGGATCGACCAGGCCAAGCAGCGACTGCGCGTCCGACTGCTGGCCCAGCGCCGGGCTGCGCTGGCAGTGGGGACGACACCGGCGACCGGGGTGCCGGTCGCCGATCCGGCGCTGACCTCGGGTGCGGCGGGAAGGGCGCGCAGTGGTGCCGGGGAGCTTGCCGCCCGGATCCTGGCGCTGCCCGAGGTCGCCGAGGCGCGATGCGTGGCGGCCTACGCGGGGCTGCCGGGTGAGCCCGATCTGGGTGACCTGCTGGACCGGCTGCTGGCCGCCGGCACCCGGGTCCTGCTGCCGGCCCTGCGCACAGATCTTGATCTGGACTTCCGCGAGCATGTCGGCACGCTCGTTCCGGGCGCCCTGGGCACCCGGGAGCCACCGACGGCGGCACCGCTCGGTGATCTCGGCCTGGCCGATGTTGTGATCATCCCCGCGCTGGCCGTCGACCGGCACGGGCGGCGACTCGGCCGCGGCGGCGGCTCCTACGACCGGGCACTCGTCCGGGTGGCCGCGGACGCCGTGGTGATCGCGGTCGTCCACGACCAGGAGCTCCTCGATCATGTTCCCACCGCACCACATGACCGCGGTGTCGACCTTGTCGTCACGCCGAGTCGTATCCTGCGCTGCGGACCGGACGGCGCGACCCGGGAACATCCGGGGCCGTCCTCAGGCTAAAGTTGGCAGTCGTCACTTCTGAGTGCCAACTCCGGGAGGAGTACGTGCCTACCTACCAGTACCGCTGCACCGACTGCGGCCGCGACCTCGAGGTTGTGCAGAGCTTCAGCGACGCGTCACTGACCGAGTGCCCGACCTGTGCCGGGCGACTTCGGAAAGTGTTCGGTTCGGTGGGCGTGGTGTTCAAGGGCAGCGGTTTCTACAAGAACGACAGCCGCTCCAGCTCGTCGGGCGGGTCGACCCAGCAGCGCCCGAAAGAGACCTCCGGGGAGTCGACCACTGCAACCTCGAGTGGGGACGCCTCGTCCAGCAGCAGCGCGTCCTCGACGTCGACAGACTCGTCCTCGTCGGCGGGTGTGACCGCGGGCAGCGGTGCGGCCAGCTCGTCGCCCTCGACCTCGAGTACCGCGGCAGCCTGACCAGCCGAGATCCATCCTGCGGCGCTGCCCGCGCCCGTAGCGTCGAAGGCGCCCGATCCACTGAGATCGGGCGCCTTCGACGTGTCCGGAGCCTGCGTGCGGCCAGCCGGAGTCCCCGTCCACGGCCGATCGCAGCCGGAGCCTGCGCACGGCCAGTCGAGCCCCGCGCACGGCCGAGCTGAACCGACCCACGGCTGTCGACGCCCACGGCACCGCCCGATCGGGCCAGCGGGCGCGGACGGACACGACCCGTGCCACCTACGTCGGCGGCGGTCGACGCCGGCCGGCCGGTATTCGGAGCCGGCCCGACCGAACCACCGGTCATACCGGTGTGTGGTCCTCCCCGCCCGTCCAGGGAGGATGCCTTCCTCGCGCCCATCGTCGGGAGAATGACCGACGGCGCGATTCACCCTGATCACGCAGTTTTTGCCGCATCGACCGGAGTGGCGCCGCGATCGGACGTGCCGACCCGGCGACGCGGCTCAGACCGTCTGGCCCGCGCCGCCGCCACCAGGCAGAACACCTACTGTTTGCGTCGTCGATAGTGCTCCACGATCCACGCGTCTACCTCTCGCTTGCGCCAAACCCGAGTGCCTTTGGCACCACTACCGGTCGGCGCGTTGATGACCTGCAAGGGCGCCGGAAACCGAGTGTCCTTGCGAGTCCAGTAGTCCACCGCCTGCCGAGTGATCTTGAGTTGGAACGCGATGTCCCCGATGCCGACCAACTGCTCACCGTCGTCCACGAGGAACATCGTAACCACTTTGCTCTTCCCCAAGAACCTCGCTAGGGTCTAATTTGCTGGCCAGCAAATTAAGGAGGAGGAAACCATGCACCCCACCGCACGGAACGGACCAGCATGGAACGGACCGGCAGGGAACGACCCGACAAGGCCCGGTCCGGCCCGGCGCGCCGACGAGGTCGGGTCCCTGTTGGACCGCGACGAGGAGTACGACGAGGAACCGATCGGCGATCCACCGATCACGGTCGCGCGCTACCGCGCGGCCATCCGCGCCGTCCTGTCCACCAGGCCATCGGAACCCGCAGTCGTGGCCGCCGCGTGGTCCCAGCGGGAGGCAGATGCCTATCTGGCCGGCAGCAGGGCGGCGCTGCGGCTCGTCGTCGAGGTGCTCGGCCATGCACTCACCTCGCCGCCGCCTACACATGAAAGCTCATGAAGGGCACTGACCGCCGCGGTCCCACACACGGTCCGACGCTCGGCGCCCACCCCGACGGGCCCATTGCATCGGTACTCGACTGCCGACACGCTGGATCGCGGGCCGCGCCGGCGGGAGGCACCGCTCCACCGGATCGGCGGCTCGCTGTCGTGACCGTGCGCCACCACATCCCGAAGGAGAGAGGATGAGCATGACAACACCCCGTGACGACTGGTCCGACGACGAACGCGGTGACGACCGGGAGATCGGATGGGGAGATGAGTCATTGTCCGAGGACGACGACTCCGACATCGTCCGGCTGCTGGACGATGTACCACCGCACCACCTCGACCGCTGAGGCCACCGGCCCGACCACGTGGTTGGGCACGGTTGATACGGAGGCCGGGTGCGGTTAGCGCGGAAAGGTCGAGCGGCCATCCACCATCTCAATTCTTAATCTCATTACCTTTCGGTTCGGGACGTGATCGGCCAATGGCCGACGGCCGAGAGGATCCGCGACGGAATCCGTTATTGCACTGCGGTGGAACTACCGCGGTGCGTCCGCCGCTGTCCGGCTGACGCACCGATCGGGGAGCGCCCGCGTGAGTCGGCCGGATTCATCGCCATCCGAATCCGGCCGGCCCACCTCGACTCAGCTGCGGTGCACGTCCGCGAGCAGGCGGGCGAACGCCGCCGGGGCCTCCAGATGGGCGGCGTGCCCACACCCCGGGATGACCCGAACGGGCAGTTTCAGTCGGTCCTGGAGGACCGCCGCGGCGCGGTGGCGCACGGGCGGCGAGTCCGCGCCGACCGTGATGATGGCGGGGATGGCCCGATCGGGCAGTGGCGCTGGCTCGAACTCGAGGAACATGGCCAGATCCCGCTCGACCGCCCCCGGATCGGACGGTGCGTCCGTCGGCGTCCAGGCGGGGCCGTACAGCGTCCGGGCGAGCGCCGGCACGCCACCCGCGGCATAGGCCGCGGCGACCGGGCCGAGCAGACCCGGCAGCAGGGAGCCGACCGCCGGCTCATGGAGCACCGCGCCGACCAGTGGCGCGCCGGCGGCAAGCAGGGCCAGGCCCAGCGTGGCACCCCCGCTGACCCCGCCGTAGACAGCACCGTCCGTCAGGGGGCGCAGGGCCGCAAGCTCCGCCGGCAGACTGCCGCTGGAGGGCCGGTCCGGCGCGCTCACCTGCCGCCCGGCCAGTTCTCGACGCACCCGCCGCCAGATCGCCCCGGTCGTGGCCGTCCCGTGCACCAGCACCAGCGACGGCAGCGCGACGCCATGCACCGGACCTGGCCGCCCCACGGGACCGGCCTGGTCCCGCCGGGCGATGTCGCCCATCGCCGCGTCCGGCGTCATCGTCGCTCTCCATCCCGACGTCGCTCTGCCCGACGCCCGGCTCACCTGGCGGCACCGACGGATCCGGCGCCCGGTTAACGCGGGCGCAATGACCGTCAGATTGAACGTAACAATTGGGTTGTTGCCGAGGAACGCACAAATCCTTTACGGTCCCAATCATGTACACGGTCCTGTATACAGGTCAGTATGCAACGCCGAGAGAAAGCCCGCCACGGCCGCCGCCCGGCGCTCTCGGGCGGGCTGCGGGCCAGCGCCGCGGCCGGGTCGTCGCCGTGCGCAGGCAGGTGCGTCGTCCGCGCGGACAATGGCGGATGCTCGGCGGTATGACTCCGACGCCCCCCACGGGTCCCATGTCCACGGGCGCCACCGCCGCGGGGCCCGCCGCCGCTCGGTCCGGGTCCACCAGGCCCGCCGCCGGCAACCTGCGCGACCATGCCTACGTCGCTCTACGTAGTCGACTCATGTCCGGCGAGTTCTCCTTCCGGGACCGGCTCACCGAGGAGCGGCTCGCCGCACTGCTCGGGGTGTCCCGCACACCGGTGCGGGAGGCGCTGACCAGGCTGGCTGGCGACGGCCTCGTGGAGAAGCGGCCGGATGGCGGCTACTACCCGGCCGAGCCCGACCTCGGCAGCCTGCGGGATCTTTACGAGATTCGGATCACCCTGGAGCTGCGCGGGCTGTTGCGGGCCGCGGAGATCGGCACGGCCCATGATCCGGAACTGCTCGAGTCGCTGCGGGACGACTGGCGAGCGCTGCGGGAAAGTCCGCCGTCCCCCGACCCGGACTTCGTGGCGCTCGACGAGGATTTTCACCTCACGCTGAGCCGGGCATCCGGCAATACGGAACTGGCGAACCTGCTGGACTCGGTGAACGCCCGAATCCGCCCGGTCAGGATGCACGACTTCGTGACGGCAGACCGCGTCCACCTGACGATCAGCCAGCATCTGGAGATCGTCGACCGGGTACTCGACGGCGATCTCGAGGCCAGTGTCCACGCGCTGCGCCGGCACGTCGGCGAGTCGATGGACGTCGTCGAGAAACGCGCAGCCCGGGCGATCACTCAGATGGTGCTGCGCCGTGGCCGCCCGTCCGGGCGGTTCTGACTCCGGAGCATCCCCGCCAGAAAGGGCCAGATCCGTAGTGACCACCGCCATCCCCGCGGCAGCCATCGCTGCCGTCCCGGCCATCGCTGCCGCTGCCGCCACCGCCACCCCGACCGAGGCGGGCCAGACCCGTCCCGCCGTCGGCGCCGGACCGCCACTGGCGGAGCCCGGACGCCTGGCTGCAGCCGGAACGCTGCGGATCGGCCCGGTCGACGCCGCGCCGTACGCCTGGCCCTTCGACGGATCGTTCAGCCCGGCCACCACGGCCGTGATCAACATCGACTGGCAGGTCGACTTCTGCGGGCCCGGCGGCTACGTGGACGCGATGGGCTACGACCTCTCGCTCACCCGCGCCGGCCTCGCCCCGACGGCGACGCTGCTGGCACTGCTGCGACCGCTGGGCTTTCTCATCGTGCACACCCGCGAGGGCCACCGCCCGGACCTGGCCGACTGCCCGCCGAACAAGCTGTGGCGCTCGAAGCGGATCGGCGCCGGCATCGGCGACCGAGGTCCGCGCGGGCGGATCCTCACCCGCGGCGAGCCCGGCTGGGAGATCGTGCCGGAGGTCGCGCCGATACCCGGCGAAATCGTGATCGACAAGCCCGGCAAGGGCTCGTTCTACGCGACCGATCTGGATCTCGTCCTGCGCCGGCACGGCATCACCCACATCATCCTGACCGGCATCACGACGGACGTCTGCGTGCACACGACGATGCGCGACGCCAACGACCGCGGGTACGAGTGCCTGCTGCTGTCGGACTGCACCGGCGCAACGGATCCGGCCAACCACGCCGCCGCCCTGCACATGGTCACCATGCAGGGTGGGGTCTTCGGGGCGGTGGCGGACTCCGCGGCCGTACGCGGCGCCGTCACCGCCGCCGTGCAGCCGGCCGGCTGACCTGCCGGCCGATGACGACAGACCTGCCGGACGCCCCATCTGCGTCCCGCCCGCCGCAGGCCCTCGACCTTCAGGCGGCGGTGCTGCACGCCGGCTACCGTTGCGGCGCGCTGCGGGTGGGCGAGGTGATCGCCGCCGTGTACGACCGGATCGAGGCACGCGGCGACGATGCCGTGTGGATCTCGCTGGTCCCGCGAGAGCAGGCGATGGCCCGCGCCGCGGCGCTCGACGCGACCCGCGATGCCCTGTTCGGACCGGCGGGCGGCGGGCGGGCCGCATCCGACGAGCCAGCGCCGACGGGGGCGGCGCCGCAGCTGCCTGCCCTGTTCGGGCTGCCCTTCGCGGTGAAGGACAACATCGACGTCGCGGGGCTGCCGACGACGGCCGGCTGCCCGGAGTTCGCCCGCGAACCTGACACGGATGCCCCGGCCGTGGCCGCTCTGCTCGCCGCCGGCGCGGTCTGCCTGGGCAAGACCAATCTGGACCAGTTCGCGACCGGTCTGTCCGGAGCCCGTTCCCCGTATGGCACACCGGTCTCCCCCTTCGACCCGACGATGATCGCGGGCGGGTCGAGTTCCGGGTCCGGGGTCGCGGTGGCGGCCGGGCTGGTGACCTTCGCGATCGGAACCGACACCGCCGGGTCGGGCCGGGTGCCGGCGGCGCTGACCAACGTGGTGGGGATCAAACCGTCCCGGGGGCTGGTCAGCACCCGCGGTCTGGTGCCGGCCTGTCGATCACTGGACTGTCTGAGCGTCTTCGCACTCAGCGTGGCGGATGCTCGGCTGGCCCTGTCGGTGATGGCCGGCTACGACCCGGCCGACCCGTACTCACGCCGACTGCCCGCCGTCACCGCGCTCGGTCAGGGCACCTCGTCGGCGTCCGCGCGGGGTCTGCGGGTTGCCGTGGCCCGTCCGCAGGATCTGGTCTTCTTCGGGGACGACGGCGCCCGTGCCGTGCACGAACACGGACGTGCGCTGCTGCGCGACCTCGGCGCCGAACTCACCCTGGTCGATCTCGAGCCGTTCCTCGCCGCGGGTCGGCTGCTCTACGAGGGGCCGTGGCTGGCCGAACGGTTCGCCTCCGTGGGCGAGTTCGTGCTGGCCCGGCCGGGGGAGGTACATCCCACCGTCCGGGCGGTGATCGAGCCGGGCGCGACGATCACCGGCGTCGAGGTCCACCGTGGCCTGGCTCGGCTGCGAGCGTTGCGCCGTCAGGTGGAACAGCTCTGGCAGGACGTGGACGCCCTGGTGCTGCCGACCGTCCCCACCAGCTACCCGGTCGCCTCGGTGCTGGCCGATCCGATCGGGCTGAACAGCCGCCTGGGTCGCTACACGACCTTCGCGAACCTGCTCGACCTGGCCGCCGTCGCGGTCCCCGTCGGTTTCAGTGGTGGCCTGCCGCACGGGGTGACGCTCATGGCCCCCGCGGGCCAGGACGCCTTCCTGGCCGATCTTGGGGCGCGTCTGCACGCCCGTACCGGCCTGCCGACCGGCGCCACCGATCACCCGCTGGCCCGGCCGGGCCAGGACTTCGTCGACCTGGCCGTGGTCGGGGCGCACCTGAGCGGTCTACCGCTCAACGGCGAGCTGACCCGGACCGGGGGGGTCCTGGTCCGGCGCGATCGGACGCTGCCGTGCTACCGCCTGTTCGCACTGCCCGGTGGACCGCCGCGGCGCCCGGGCCTGCTGCGCACCGCCGAGGGTGGGGCGGCCATTGAGGTGGAGGTCTGGCGGCTGCCGGCGCAGGGGGTCGGGCGGTTTCTGCTCGGCGTCCCGGCACCGCTGGCGATCGGAACCGTCGAGCTCGCCGGCGGGCCGACGCTGGGCTTCCTGTGCGAGTCCGTGGCGGTCGACGGCGCCGAGGACATCACCGCGCTCGGTGGCTGGCGACCGTACCTGGCCATTACCGGTCCACGCCCCGCACCCGTCGACGTACCGTAGGGGGGTATGGATCAGTGGGGGGAGGGCACGGCGGATGCACGGCTACACCGACTCCAAGGACGAGTACACCGCCCGGCTTCGGCGCATCGAAGGGCAGGTCCGCGGCCTGCAGAGGATGATCGCCGAGGACAAGTACTGCATCGACATCCTCACCCAGGTCTCGGCGGCGACCAGGGCCCTGCAGTCCGTCGCGCTTGGCCTGCTCGAGGACCATCTCGCGCACTGCGTGGCTCATGCGGCGGCGGAGGGTGGTCCGGTGGCCGACGAGAAGCTGCGGGAGGCCTCCGCCGCCATCGCCCGGCTGATCCGGTCCTGACCGGCCTCGCGCCGGCTACCGGCCGGCCGGTAGCCGTTGGCGTCCGCACGAGGAGGCGATCCGCTCCCTACCGGGCTGCGTCCTGACGGGTCACGTCCTGACGGGTGGTCTCGCCGCGGTCGACCAGCGCGTCGACCAGATTGGTCAACGCCGGCAGGGCGGTGACGATGGCCGCGCGATCCTGGGAGTCCAGGCGCCCGAGTGCCGAACCCAGCCGGCGCTCGTGGGCCTGCTGCCAGCCACCGAGAGCCTGCGCTCCCGACGGTGTCAGTCGCAGCAGCGCTGCCCGCCGGTCCGCCGGATCTCGTTCCCGGTGCAGGTAGCCGGCGTCGGCAAGGTGCTGTACCAGCGTCGAGACGCTGTTGGGCGCCAGGCGCAGCAGAGCCGCGAGCTCCCCGACCCGTGTCCCGTCCCGCTCGGCCAGACACTGCAACAGCTCGACCTGGGCCATCGGCAACGACTCCCAGGCGTACTCGGTGCGGATGCTGGCCCGCAGCGCCCGGCGCAGTCGGCTCACCACCTCGGTGAGCCGCCGCACGTCCAGGTCGGCGACGATCCGCGCGTCCGGATCGTCGGCCGTTCCCGCCACACCTGCCGACGGCGACGGGGACGGCACCACCAGCACGGGTGGGAGTGGGGGCGGGGAGACCGGCCGGGACTCGCCGCTGTGGTTGCTCATCGGGTCCGCGGCGCACCGGTCGTGGCGAGCGCGCCGAGCCGGTAGCACCGCGGTGCTGTGCAGCGCATCCTGACATCCATTCCGTGGCGGGTCCCCTCGATCAGGGCAGGCTACCTGCCGCCTGGCGCGCGTGAACGCTCGCGCCGGTGGCCGCGACCGGCCAGTGACCCGTGATCTGCCCGGTTCGATGGCTCACCGGTACTCTCATGATGATGAACGATGCCGCGACGGTGGATCCGGCAGCCCGTCCGGAGCGGCTGTGGCTCGACGAGCGCTCGTGGGTTGATGTCACGCGGGGCTGGCTGCGCGGTGCCGACGCGTTGTACGACGAGATGCGAATCGGCCTGCCCTGGCGGCAGGGCACCATGTGGCGCTACGAACGCGAGGTCACCGAGCCTCGGTTGAGCGCCTGGATCGCCCGCGGCGGGCCGGTGCCGTTTCCCCCGCTCACCGAGGCCTACCGGGCGCTGCGCCGCACCTACGGGGTCGACTTCGACGGCTTCGGCCTGTCGCTGTACCGGGACGGCAACGACGCCGTCGCCCTGCACCGCGACCGGGAGATGCGCTGGCTCGACAACACGATCATCGCCATCCTCACGCTGGGCGCGCGGCGGCCGTTCCTGGTGAAGAACCGTCATCTTGCCCCAGGTCGGCGACTGCTCAACGACCCCCACGGCCCCGGCGGGCAGGACCTGGCCCCGGCCGGCGGCGATCTGATCGTGCTCGGTGGACGAGCGCAGGCCGACTGGCTGCACGGAGTGCCCCGGGTACGGGGTCACGTCGGGGGGCGGATCTCGGTGCAGTGGCGGTGGACGTCGCGGACCGGGCGGCCCGAGCAGGGGCCCGGCTACGGCGCCGCCCGCCACTTCAGCCGCTGACGTCCACCCGTCGGCGTGAGGTCAGCCGGCTCGTCAGCTCCACCATCGCCAGAATCGGACGCCACCGGCCCCGCCGTCCAACGTTGCGCCGAGCGGGTTCCCGCTGGTTGGCTTCCTGCTGACCGGGGCAGTCGGACACGCCACTCGCCTCGGACGTGCCGCTGGCCTCGGACGTGCCAACGACCTCGGACGTATCAAGGGCACCGGAGGTATCAAGGACACCGAAGGTGTCGGAAGCATCGGCTGGACCGCACGCCCCTGGTACATCGGCCATGACCGCGGCGACGGTCAGGAGCACGTCGTCGACCAGGATCAGGAGGTCGCTGGTGGACGGCCCGGACTCCGCTGACCCGTCTGGCGCGTCCGCAGTGGGCAGGACGAGAAGATCCGCGACGCCGGTCCCGACCGGCACCGCGGCCGCGACCGGCACCGCGGCCGCGACCGGCGCGGCAGCCCCGACCAGTGCCGTAGTCGCAGCCGGCACCGCAGCCCTGCCGGGAAGCGCCGTGGCTGCGACCGGCACCGTGGCTACGACCGGCGTGATGGCTTTGGTCGGCGTGGAGACCTGCGCGAGGGCGAACTGGGCGGCACGCGACCCGACGCGCTGGGTCGGCAGTTCGTCCAGCAGGCTGCGATCGACCTGCGCACGGCCGACGGCGGCGAGGTCCGCCTGCTGCGGCAACTCGGCCTGGTCTGCGGACGTGGGCTGCGCCGGCACTGCCTGCTCGAGCCCGACGATCTCGGCGAGCTCGCCGAACAGCTCGCCGGCCGTGGGCCGATGCCGGGGATCCTTACCCATGGCGGCCGCGACCACCTCACGTAGCGCCGGCTCCAGAACGGACAGATCCGGTTCGGCGTAGACCACTCTCTGTAGCATCGCCCGCCGCGGGCCACCGCCGAACGGCGACCGACCGGTCGCCGCGTACAGCAGGACGCCGCCCCAGGTGAATACGTCGGACTCGACGGTGGCGGCTCGACCGAGAATCTGTTCCGGGCTCAGGTAGGAAAGATTTCCGACTCCCCGACCGGACTGACCGGGACGATCCGTCGAAAAAGTGTTCAGAACTCGGGCAAGACCAAAGTCGACCAGCCGCAGACCGTGCCGGGAAAGAACCAGGTTGGTGGGTTTCAGATCAGTGAAGGCGAGGCCATGGCGGTGCAGGGTGGCAAGAGCCGCAGCCAGGCCGAGCGCGAGCCGAGCGGTGTCGGCGGCCGACAGCGGCCCCTCGTCCTCGACGCTGGCGGCCAGGGTCGGCGCATCCACGTACTCGACGACGACGTATGGCGGGTTGGCCGTGATGTCCGCACCCAGCACGGTGGCCAGACAGAACGGGTTCAGCCGGCGCAGGCGTTCGATGTCGGTCACCAGGCGCTGGCGGAACCAGGGGTCCCGACCGAGATCTGTGGGGATCATCTTGATCAGGACCAGGCGGCCGTCCTCGTTACGTCCAAGAAACACCGCGCCGCTGCCGTTATCGGCGATCCTACGGTCAATCTCATAGGGACCGACGGCGGCCGGATCAATCGCGGTGGATCCATAGGGAGTGCGCCTGGCCATTGCCATACGACGAAACCTCCTACGGCGGAAAAGCCGGCCGCACGGGGCACGGCTGCGGATCTGCCCGACAAATCCATGCTATCGGCGCTGACCGAAGTCGGCCGGCGCAACGATTTGGTGCATGCTCCCTGGTGACCTTCGACACCCCCGACAAGACCATACGGAACAGACGGTTGGCGGTGACGGAAGGGCAGGTTCAGCACTCGCCGCGTCACCATGACCGACGTTCCGTAGAGGATTCCGAGCAGACAGGCACCACCGCCCGCGGTCAGCACCGACGAGGAGGGCCGCCGGGATGTGACGGACTCCATCAGCCGTCGGCACGACCCGTACGGCCAGCTCACCCGCACGGATCAGGCGCTCACACCCGCGCGGGGGTACCCACCGCACACACCGGCGTGCCCGCCCGAGCGGGGTTGGTGCGCACGCCCGAGCCGGATCAGGTGTTGGCGGAGCGGGCGAACGGCTGCAGCCGGGCGACGAGCCCTCGGACCTCGGCTCCGGCGGCCGCGAGCCGCTCCTCCGGGGTGGCCTCGCCGCTGCCCTCCAGCAGGACATCCAGCGCGATCAGCCGCTCGGCGACCTCGGTCATCAGATCGAAGTCCCGCACCCGCTGATGGGCTAGCTCGGACAACCGCTCGTTCTTTTCGAACAGCTCGACGAAGACGCTGACCTTCGCGCGCAGCAGCCACGGGTCAAACGGCTTCGCAATGTAGTCGACCGCGCCCACGGCGTACCCGCGAAAGGCATGGTGGGGCTCGCGGTCGATCGCCGTCAGAAAGATGATCGGCGTGTCCCGGGTCCGCCCCCGCTGCTTGATCCGATGAGCCGTCTCAAAACCGTCCATTCCGGGCATCTGTACATCGAGCAGGATCACTGCGAAGTCGTCGACGAGCAGCCGCTTGAGCGCCTCCTCGCCGGACGATGCCGTCACCAGATCCTGGTCCAGCGAGGCGAGAATCGCCTCCAGGGCCATCAGATTGTCGGCACGGTCGTCGACCAGCAGGATCTTGCTGCGGGGTCGCTCCGTGGTCGGCCCGCCTTCGCCGTCGACGAAACCGCCGGTCCGCTCGGTCACCCGCCTGCCTCCTCCTTCGCGGTCGCCCTGCCGACCGGCGCGGTCGCCCTGCCGGTCCGTAATGGGCGTGGCCACCCCACCACCATCGCCGATTGCCCGGGGAAGCGTTGCACCGCCCCACCGATACACGCCCGAATGGGCACCATACGCGATCTGATCAACACAGATGCGCGCGCATCACCCCGAGGAGGTGTTCCAGGTCGACGGGCTTGGTGATGTAGTCCGACGCGCCAGCGGTAATGCTCTTCTCCCGATCTCCGGGCATGGCCTTCGCGGTCAGCACAAGGATCGGCAGGTCCGCGAACGCCGACATGTCGCGGATCATCGAGGTGGTCTCGTTGCCGTCCATGCCGGGGAGCATGACGTCCATCAGGACGAGGTGCACCGGTCCGGTGTCCTGCTGCAGGGTACGGATCGCGTCGTGGCCGTTGTCGGCGTAAAGCACCCGCATCCCGTACATCTCCAGGGCGCTGGTCAGCGCGAACACGTTGCGGACGTCGTCGTCCACGACGAGCACCGTCGTGTCGACCAGCGGGTCCGGCCCCTCGAGGGTGTCGGCGGATGCCCGTCCGACCAGATCGGCGGGTTCGGTCAGGAACGGGATGCCGGTGTTCTCGGTCGACCGCCAGGTGGTGGCCCCGTCCGTGGTACCAGACCCGGACCGACCGGTCACCACAACCCCGTCGGCGTCAGCCCCACCACCGGAACCGGTTCCACCGCCCGAGCCGGCGCCGCTCGCACCTGAGCCCGGCCCCGAGCCGCGCGAGGACCACACGGTGTGCACGCCGTTCGAGCCAGCGGCGCCCGTCCCAGCAGCGCCCGTCCCAGCAGCGCCATGGACGACCGGACCGGGCACGATCCCGGTGCCGGCGGGAAGCTCCGGCATCGGGACGGCAGCGCGCTCGAGCGCGGCCGGCAGCTCGCCACCCGCGCCCGAAAGCGTGGCGGGCAGCAGCTCGCCCACGGCGCGTCCCGAGCCGCCGTCGGCCGCCCCGACGATCATGAGGACGTCGTCCGGCTCGCCGGGGGTGATGCCGAACGCCGGCATCTGCGCGAGTGGCACCGACGGCAGGTACAGCGTGAACGTACTGCCGTGCCCGACCACGCTGGACACCGCGATCGAACCACCGAGCAGGCGGGCGATCTCCTTGGAGATGGACAGGCCGAGGCCGGTGCCGCCGTAGCGGCGCGAGGTGGTGCCATCGGCCTGCTGGAAGGCCTCGAAGATCATGCGGAGCTTCTCCGCGGCGATCCCGATCCCGGTGTCGCTGACCGCGAACGACAGCACGGTGCCCGCCGAGCGCAGGTGGCTCGCCAGGTGCGGGGTGTCGGGCCGGGCGAGGGTGACGTCGAGCCGGACGGTGCCGCTGTCGGTGAACTTCACCGAGTTGGACAACAGATTCTTGAGCACCTGCTGCAGGCGCTGCTCGTCCGTGACGAACTCGTCTGGGACGTCGGCGGCCAGACTGACCTCGAACGCGAGCCCCTTCTCGTCCGCGACGGGCCCGAAGACGGTGGCGACCGCATCGCACAGCGCCCCGGTGCGCACCGTGGTGGCGTCCACGTCCATCTTGCCGGCCTCGACCTTGGACAGGTCGAGGATGTCGTTGATCAGGCCGAGCAGCTCCGAGCCCGCGGAGTGGATCGTCTCGGCGAAGTCGATCTGCTTGCGGGACAGGTTGCGGTCGGGGTTGTCGGCGAGCAGTTTCGCAAGGATCAGCAGGCTGTTGAGCGGGGTGCGCAGCTCGTGGCTCATGTTCGCCAGGAACTCGGTCTTGTACTGCGAGGACAGCGCGAGCTGCTCGGCCTTCTCCTCCAGGCCGATCCGGGCGAGCTCGATCTCGCGGTTCTTGTCCTCGAGCAGTGCCGCCTTCTCCTCCAGCTCGTTGTTGGTGCGCTGCAGCTCGACCGACTGCGACCGCAGCTCCTGGGTGAGCCGCTGCGACTGGGCCAGCAGCTCCTCCGTTCGGGCGTTCGCCATGATCGTGTTGAGCACGACGCCGATGGTGTCGACGAGCTGGTCGACCAGGATGAGATGCAGCTCGGAGAACGGGGTGAACGACGCGAGCTCGATCACCCCGAGGACCTGGTTCTCGAACACGACCGGGACGACGACCAGATCGCAGGGGGGCGCCTCGCCGAGCCCGCTGCGGATGTTGAGATAGCCGGCGGGCACGTGTTCGACCCGGATGCGGTTGCGCTCGAGCGCCGCCTGGCCGATCAGGCCCTCGCCGAACAGGAACGTGCCGTCCGAGCGGCGCCGCGGGACCGAACCGTAGCCGGCGACGTAACGCAGCTTGTCGCCCTCGATGAAGTCCAGCAGGTAGACGGTGCCGTGCTGGGCGCCGACCGCCGGCGCCATCTCGCTTATGATCATCTGGCAGACCGCGTACAGGTCGCGCTGGCCCTGCATCTTGCCGCCGATGCGGGCCAGGTTCGACTTCAGCCAGTCCTGCTGCGCGTTGACCTCGGTGGTCTCGCGCAACCGGGCGATCATCTGGTTGATGTTGTCCTTGAGCTCGGCGACCTCACCCTCGGCCTCCACCGTGATGGACCGGGTCAGGTCACCGCGGGTGACAGCGGTGGACACGTCACCGATGGCGCGCAGCTGGATCGTCAGCGTCGTCGCGAGCTGGTTGACGTTGTCGGTCAGGTCCTTCCAGGTGCCGGCCACCCCGGCGACCGTCGCCTGGCCGCCGAGCTTGCCCTCGACGCCGACCTCCCAGCCGACCCGGGTGATCTCCGCGGCGAACGAGGAGAGCTGGTCGACCATCGTGTTGACGGTGTCCTTGAGCTCGGCGATCTCGCCCTGCGCCGAGACGGTGATCTTCTGTGACAGATCGCCGCGGGCCACCGCGGTGGTCACCAGG
>NZ_JAMQQG010000042.1:0-19023 GCF_023716925.1 Frankia sp. R82 | reverse complement strand
GCGATGTTGCGGACCTGGCTGGTCAGGTTGCCCGCCATCGAGTTCACCGACTCGGTCAGATCCCGCCACACCCCGGAGACACCGCGCACGTGTGCCTGTCCACCGAGTGCCCCCTCGGTGCCCACCTCGCGGGCCACCCGGGTCACCTCGTCGGCGAACGAGGAGAGCTGGTCGACCATCGTGTTCAGGGTGTCCTTGAGCTCGAGGATCTCCCCCTGCGCGGTGACGGTGATCTTCTGCGAGAGGTCGCCGCGGGCCACCGCGGTGGCCACCAGGGCGATGTTGCGGACCTGGCTGGTCAGGTTGCCCGCCATCGAGTTCACCGACTCGGTCAGATCCCGCCACACCCCGGACACCCCGCGCACGTGGGCCTGACCGCCCAGGTTGCCCTCGGTGCCCACCTCCCAGGCCACCCGGGTCACCTCGTCCGCGAACGACGAGAGCTGGTCGACCATCGTGTTCAGCGTGTGCGCGAGGCCGGCGACCTCGCCGCGGGCGTCGACCGTGATCTGCCTGGTCAGGTCGCCGCGGGCCACCGCCGCCGCCACCTCGGCGATGCTGCGCACCTGGGTGGTGAGGTTGCCGGCCATCACGTTCACCGAGTCCGTCAGGTCCCGCCAGACCCCGGACACCCCCTTCACCTGCGCCTGGCCGCCGAGCTTGCCCTCGGTGCCGACCTCCTTGGCCATGCGGGTGACCTCGTCGGCGAACGCGGAGAGCTGGTCGACCATCGTGTTGACGGTCGACTTGAGCTCGTGGATCTCACCCCGCGCGTCCACCGTGATCTTCTGGGAGAGGTCGCCCTGGGCCACCGCCGTGGTCACCTGGGCGATGTTGCGGACCTGGCTGGTCAGGTTCCCGGCCATCGAGTTCACCGACTCGGTCAGGTCCGCCCAGACCCCGGAGACCCCCTTGACCTTCGCCTGACCGCCCAGGTTGCCCTCGGTGCCCACCTCGCGGGCCACCCGGGTCACCTCGTCCGCGAACGAGGAGAGCTGGTCCACCATCGTGTTCACGGTGGTGCCGATCCGCAGGAACTCGCCGCGCACCGGCTGGCCGGCGATCTCCAGCGCCATATGCTGGGACAGGTCGCCCTCGGCCACCGCGGCGATGACCCGGGCGACCTCGTGGGTCGGCCGGGCCAGGTCGTCGATGAGGGAGTTGACCGCCTGCGTCATGTCCGACCAGCCACCCGGGCTGCCCAGGTCCTCCATCCGCAGGGTGAGCCGACCGTCCCGGCGGATGACCTTGCTGACCCGGGCGAGCTCCCGGGCATGGCGCTCCTGCAGCGCCGCCAGTTCGTCGAAGCGGCGCAGCACCTCCCCGGCGACGCCGCCCTGGGCCGACTCCTGCGTCGACAGCCGGGTGGAGAAATCGCCCTTCCCCAGCCGGGTCAGGCCGACCAGAAGATCGGCGATCAGGTCGTCCGCCGAGGTTCGGGACACCCCCCCATCGTGGGCAACGAGGGGTGGATGCGGATCGTGCGGTGCATGGGGGACGATGGTCGCGGTAGCGTCACGGCCGGACGGGGCAGGATCGGCCCGGGCAGGATCGGCGCTGTCGGCGGGCACAGTCGGATCGCGGCGGGCCGGGGACTGGTGGTCGTCAGTGGCACTCATCGGTCTCCTAGCTGAGCTCAGTCGGCACGATCGTCTCGGACGACAGGCCGGGTGGAGCGGCCCGGACCAGGGGGCGATCTCCATGGGGCACCGGCGGGGCGGACGTCGGTGGACAGGTGACACCAGCCGCCAGTATCCGCCTCACGACGGACAACGCAGGAGAGACTAAGCGACATGACTGGCGCAGGAGGGGGCCCGGCGACGTCGACGCACGCCATCACGCTGCCGCCCACGCCCGACTCCCCTCGGTCCGCGCGACGGTTCGTACTCGAAACCCTACGCGGTCGACTGGACGATGATCTGATCGATTCCGCCCTGCTGCTGGTCACCGAGCTGGTCACGAACGTCGTGGTGCACGCGGGCACAGCGGCCACCATCGACGTGCGCCCGCTGGGGACCGCAGTGCGCATCGGCGTCGCGGACCGTCACCCCGTGCGCATCGGCATGTCCCGGGTGAAGAAGGTCGACGTGCCTCGGCCGCCGTCCGCCTTCGCCGAGGAGGCCGACTTCGGCATCGACGGACTGCGTGAGGACGGCCGTGGCCTCGCCCTCGTGGACGCGCTGGCCACCAGCTGGGGTACCGAACACGGCCGCGGCGGCAAGACGGTCTGGTTCCTGCTCGGCCCGCCCGACGCCCCCGATCTGGCTGATGCCGGCGGCTCCGCCCTGGCCGGCGGCGTCGAGGCCAGGCTGGTTGGCGGCACCGAGGTGGTTGGCGGCACTGGGGTACTTGGCGACACTGAGGTACTTGGCGACACTGAGGTGGTTGGCGACACTGAGGTGGTTGGCGGCGCCGGTGGCGGTGCGGTGGTGCCCGCTCAGGCACGATCGCCGCGGCTCATCGCCCGCGACACCGCCCGCGCCCTCACCGCCGAGGGTGAGGTGAACGAACTGCTGGCCCAGCTCGTCGACGCGCTCGCGGTCAGCGGTGGCGAGGTCCGCCGCCCCGGCCGAGACGGTGGACGGGTCGAGATCGTGGCGACCCTCGGCGTCCTCGGTGACGACCTCGACGCCCTGGCTTACCCACTGGACCCGACCCAGGGCAGCCTCGGTGAACTGCTGCTGTGGACAGCGGCCCCCACCGGGCTCGTCCACGGCGACGTCGAACGGGTGCGGCTGGCCACCCGCTGGATGGCGCTGGCGCTCGGCGGTGGCGACATGCGCCGGGCCGAGGAACGACGCATCGGCATGCTGTCGTTCCTCGCCGAGGCGTCCGATCTGCTCGCCGGCAGCCTCGACATCGGCCACTCGATGGCGCTGCTGGCCCGGCTGCCCGTGCCCCGCTTGGCCCAGTGGTGCGCCGTCTATCTGCATCGGGAGAACGCCGACCCGACACTGTGGCAGGCCACTCATGCCGAAGAGAGCATGGAGAGCGCGCTGGCCGACGCGGCCGCCGACCCGAACGGCCCGCTGATGGCCGCGGTACGCGGTGCCAGCGGTGACCGGGCCCGTTCGCTGGCCGCGTTCGGCGGTCCAGCGCTGGTCATGGTGCTGCGGGCCCGCCGCCGGGTGCTCGGCGTGCTGGCCCTGGGCCGTCCGGAGGGCAACGCGTTCGCCGCGGACGAGATCGATCTGCTCGCCGATCTCGCCCGCCGGGCCGCGTTCGCCATTGACAACGCCCGGCTCTACAGCCGGCAGGTGGAGCTCGCCGGCACCCTGCAGGCCGGGCTGCGACCCCCCGATCTGCCCCAGATCACCGGTCTGGACCTCGGCTCCGCCTACGGCGCCGCCCAGTCCGCCGGCCTCGACGTCGGCGGCGACTTCTTCGACCTGCTGTGGGGCCGCTGGGCTGGACGATCGCGATCGGCGACGTCTGCGGCAAGGGCGCTGAGGCCGCCACCGTCACCGGGGTGGCCCGGGCCGTCCTGCGCCTGCTCACCGGCCGCGGCACCGACCTCGGCGAGGTCCTGCTCGAACTGAACCGGACGCTGCGCGACGCCGCCTCGTCCCACCCGAACGGTCAGGGCCGTTTCTGCACCCTGGCCGCGGCATCCGTGCTCGGCCCCGTGCCGTCCCTGCCGTCCCAGCAGATCCTGGCGTCGCGGTCGGACCCGGCCGGTGGCGGCGCGGCGGAGGTGCGGCTGCGGCTGTTCCTCGCCGGCCATCCGCAGCCGGTCGTGCTGCGCGCGGACGGGCAGGCCGTCCTCGTCGGTCGGCCCGGAACGCTGCTCGGTGTCCTCGACGACGACGAGGTCTCCTTCCCCGCCATCGATGTCACGCTGAGCCCCGGCGAGGCGCTGATCTTCTACACCGACGGCGTCATCGAGGCCAGAGACGGCAACGAGCTGCTCGGCGAGGACCGGCTGCTGGCCGCGGTCAACGACTGCGCCGGACTGTCCGCGCAGGGCATCGCCGACCGGGTGCGCACCGTCGCCGAACGCTTCGCCGGCGGCAACCTGCGCGACGACGTTGCGATCCTCGTCGCCCGCGTGCCCGGGTAGCCCACCGGTGGCCAGCCCCCAGTTCGCGGCATCGGCCCAGCTCAACGGGGCCGAACAGGTTCAGATGCCCGCCTGGCATCGGGGTAATCCAGGCGATCCGGATACCGACGCTTCAATCCGGCTCCGGCGGGTACACCTCACCTCGATGTCCTCGTTGTTCAGGCTTGGTGGTCGATGAGCGCGTCTTCGGTTCCGATGGACGTGGTGCGGCAGACGACGACGCGATGCCCACCCGCAACCCATATTCTCGCCGAGCTTCCGTACCTTCCCTCGGCCGTCCCGCAGGCACGCCGTGTCCTGCGTGAGGGCATGCGGCTGGCCTCGATCCCCGAGGACGTCCGCAGCACCGCCGAGCTACTGGTCAGTGAGCTGGTGACGAACGCGGTCAAGTACGGCGAGCCGCCGTTGTGGCTGTTCATCGAGATGCGGCCCGGGTTGATCCACGCCTCGGTGTCGGACACGTCCACCGTCCTGCCACAGCGTCGCGTCGCCGCCGCCGACGCCGAGGGCGGTCGTGGCCTGCTCGTGCTCGACGCCCTCGCCGGCAGCTGGGGAACCGTGGCCGCCGAGTCCGGCAAGTACCTCTGGTTCGACCTGCCGGTGCCCGGGGCGACCTCCGATCCGGCCACCCGGTCCGGCTCCGGCACGCGGGTCGCCCCCGTGCAGGAGGGCACGCGGGACGGCGCGGCCGCGTCGCCTGGTCCGGTCACACCGTCGCCGTCGGCGTCGCCCCCGGCAGATCCGGACACGTCCGCTCCGGATGCGGCGACCACGTCCGCGGCGCCGTCGGCGGTGCGCACCACCGATCGTTCCCCCGGCGGCATCCGCCCCGACGATGTGCCGGTGCCGCCCGGCCCGCCACCGACCGCCGTGGTCGCCTCGGGGGCTTCGGTGTCCGGCCGGTCGGCCGCGTCCTTTCCCGGCCCCCACACCACGCTGCTCGCCACGGGCCTGTTGACGGACCCGGCACGGCCGCTGTCGACCCGCACCCGCGGCACCGCCGATCCCCGCGGTGCGTCGGCTCGCCCCGGCCGGGACGCCCGCGCAGCCCACGACGGCCGGGACGGCCACGGCACCCGGGAGACGACCCGCAGCGCCCAGGACACCCACGACGGCACCGCCCCGGATCCGACGATCGTCACCCGGCTGCTCTGAACCCTGGATCGCCTCGAGTCCGGTACCCGGCCGGGCCCTGGCGCCCGGCCAGGTGTCCGCACCCGTCCACGGTCCGCACCCACCGGCACGGCTCTCCCGGCCGCCGCGTGCTCCACCGGCTGGCGCGCACCGACGCGCGGCAAACCGTGTCTTTGGCCTGCGGGTATACTTGCGCTCCAGGTCGGGAGTCGCGAGATCCGGTGGGATTTATAGCCAACAAAAAACAGCCACGGTCAATGGAAAAATGATTTCCGGCCGATCACCTCGGTAGCGGATGGATGTGCGGGTCGGTGCGGCCGACTCCCCCGACAAGGACTGTTACATGGCGCAGAACGACACCACCACCGACGTCTTCGAACCGTCCGTGGACAACGAGGCCACGATAAAGCTCTGGCAGGACCGGCATTCCTTCGAAGTGGCCGACCTCCTCCCGGCGGGCGACGACGAGCGGCGGCGCTATGTCGTGAGCATGTTCCCCTATCCTTCCGGGGACCTGCACATGGGCCACGCCGAGGTGTACAGCATCAGCGACGCGATCGCCCGGTTCGAGCGGCTGCGCGGCGCCGCCGTGGTCCATCCCATCGGCTGGGACTCGTTCGGTCTGCCGGCGGAGAACGCAGCACTGCGCCGAAACCTGGATGCGGCCCAGTGGACGTACCAGAACATCGACGTGCAGGCCGAGTCGTTCAAGCGGCTCGGTATCTCCTTCGACTGGCGCACCCGGCTGCACACCTCCGATCCCGAGTACTACCGCTGGAACCAGTGGATTTTCCTGCGCATGTTCGAGAAGGGTCTCGCCTATCGCAAGGCGGCCCCGGTGAACTGGTGCCCGACCGACAAGACCGTGCTCGCCAACGAGCAGGTCATCCAGGGAAAATGCGAGCGGTGCGGCACCGAGGTCATCAAACGGAAACTCACCCAGTGGTTCTTCCGCATTTCTGACTATGCCCAGCGCCTGCTGGACGACATGGCCCAGCTCGAGGGCAACTGGCCGGACGACGTCCTGGCGATGCAGCGCAACTGGATC
Organism: Frankia sp. R82; assembly: GCF_023716925.1. Classification (GTDB taxonomy): domain Bacteria; phylum Actinomycetota; class Actinomycetes; order Frankiales; family Frankiaceae; genus Frankia. The sequence goes on along the minus strand of NZ_JAMQQG010000042.1, from coordinate 12,781 downwards.
GGCCGCTCGGTCGGCGCCCACATCGACTTCACCGTCGACGGGCGGGACGAGCCCGTCCGGGTGTTCAGCACCCGTCCGGACACGTTGTACGGGGCGACCTTCTTCGTCGTCGCCGCGGATTCCCCGCTGGCTGACGAGCTGTGCGCGCCGGAGCAGGCCGCCGCGCTCGCCGACTACCAGGCCCGCACCCGGGCCACCCCGGAGCTGGAGCGGCTGGCCACCGACCGGCCGATGACCGGTGTCTCCCTCGGCCGGACCGCCCGCAATCCGCTGACCGGCGACGCCGTGCCGATCTACGCATCCGACTACGTCCTGGCCGAATACGGGACCGGTGCCGTGATGGCGGTACCCGCGCACGACCAGCGCGACCTCAACTTCGCCCGGGCGCTCGGGCTGCCCGTGCGGGTCGTGGTCGCCACCGACGAGCCGGACCCGGCCACGACCGGCGTCGCGACCTCGGGCGACGGGCGGCTGGTCAACTCCGGCCCGCTGGACGGCCTGGCCGTGCCGGCGGCCAAGGCCGCGGTCATCGCGGATCTCGAGGCCCGCGGCGCGGGCACGGCCGCCGTGACGTTCCGCGTACGGGACTGGCTGATCTCCCGACAGCGCTACTGGGGCACGCCTATTCCGATCATTCACTGCGCGTCCTGCGGTGAGGTTCCGGTACCGGATGCGGAACTGCCGGTCCGGCTGCCGACCACCGGCTACGTACTGCGTTCCGACGACGGCAGCTCGCCCCTGCAGTCCGCCACCGAATGGCTGAAGGTGGCCTGTCCCACCTGCGGCGCGGCGGCCACGCGGGACACCGACACGATGGACACGTTCGTCGACTCGTCCTGGTATTTTCTGCGTTTCCCCAACCCGACCTACACCGACGGCCCGTTCGACCCGGCCGGGGTTCGGGCCTGGCTGCCGGTGGACGAGTACGTCGGCGGCAAGGAGCACGCCACCGGCCATCTGTTCTACGCCCGGTTCATGACCAAGGCGCTGCACGACCTGGGTTATCTGCCCTTCACGGAGCCGTTCACCCGACTGACCAACCAGGGTCAGGTCATCATGAACGGCCGGGCGATGAGCAAGAGCCTGGGAAACCTGGTCAACCTGCAGGAGCAGCTCGCCCAGTACGGGCCGGACGCGGTCCGGATCACCATGCTGTTCGCGAGCCCCCCCGAGGAGGACATCGACTGGGCCGACGTCTCCCCGGCCGGGTCCATCAAATGGCTCAACCGGGTGCTGCGGCTCGCTCGTGACATCGGTGCGGCAACCGGCGACCCGACAGCCACGGAAAAGCCCGCGGGTGGCCCACCGGCCGGCGGTGATCCGGCGGTTCGCAAGCAGGTGCACGCGCTGATCGCCGCCGTGACCCGGGCGATGGAGGGCAAGCGGATCAACGTGGCGATCGCCCGGATGATGGAGCTGACCACGGCGGTGAAGAAGGGGCACGACAGCCTGCCCGGCCCGGATGCCGCCGTGCGTGAGGGAGTGTCGTCGTTGGTGCGGATGCTGTCCGTCGTCGCGCCGTTCTCCGCGGAGGAGGCCTGGTCGCTGCTCGGGAACGAGCCGTCGGTCACCGATGCCGGCTGGCCGTCCTTCGACCCGGAGCTGCTCGTCGAAAAGACCGTGACCTGCGTCGTTCAGGTCAACGGAAAGGTCCGGGACCGGATCGAGGTGCCGGCGTCCGTGACCGAGGACGAGCTGCGGGATCTCGCCCTTGACGCACCGAAGATTCGGCCGCTGGTCGCCGGCACCGACGTCCGCAAGGTGATCATTCGGGTTCCGCGGGTTGTGAACCTGGTGCTCTGATCGTCTCGTCCGTCGGCGCCAGGACGACCCGGCGGGGCCGGGCGTGCCCGAGGAACTCCGCGAGGGCGAACTCGTAGCCGTAGGCGCCGGCCATCGGGAAGACGATCACATCACCGGGTCGCACCGAACCGACCGTGATGTCGCGGGCCAGGGTGTCCTCCGGTGTGCACAGTTCCCCGACGACGGTCACCGCCCGCCCCGCCGGGTCGGTGCCCCTCGGGTCGGTGTCGGTGTCGGCGTTGGGGTCGGCGTCGGCGTCGGCGTCGGTGCCCTTCGGGTCGCCGTCGGCGGTGCGGTTCACCACGGCGAAGTTGTGCACGATCTCCCAGGATGTCGGCAGGGCGAAGTGGTGGATGCCGCCCCGCAGCACGACGAAGTCGGTGCCGTACGACCGCTTCACATCGATCACCTGCGCGGTGTACCAGCCGCAGTCGGCGACAAGCAGCCGGCCGGGTTCGAAGATCACACTTAGCCCGGCGGGAACCGGCAGCCGGCTGAGCCCCTCCCCGAACCGGTCCAGGGCGAAGGGCTGCTCGCCCCGGCGATCGGGCTCGAACGGCACGCCGAAGCCACCCCCCACATCGACCACACGCAGGTCCAGATGGGCGGTGCGGGCCGTGCGCACGGCGAAGTCGAGGCACCAGTGGACATAGTCCAGATGGGCCTGCGCATCGAGGTTGGCGGAGACCGCATGGACGTGGAACCCGGCCACGTCCAGATGGGGGAGGCCGGCCGCGAGTTCGAGGACGGCGGGCACCTCCGGCTCCGGGATGCCGAACGCGCTCGGGCGCCCGCCCATCTGCAGAGAGCCGGTGAGGTGAACCCGGCTGGGGTTCACCCGCACGGCCACGGTGACCCGTCGCCCGCACCGGGCCGCGATGTCCTCCAGCCGGCGCAGCTCACCCGCGCTCTCGACGTTGATCACCGCCTCCGGCACCTCGGTCAGGGCGGTCAGCAGGGCGGGGATCGCGAAGGTCATGGTCCCGAGAATGGGGATCATCGGTCGTGTAGTCCATCTGTTTTTTGTGGGATGAACCGTTAAGCTGGACTACATGATCGATGTTCGACGGCTGCGGCTGCTGCGGGAGCTCGACAGCCGGGGGACGATCGCGGCGACCGCACAGGCGTTGCATCTGACCCCGTCGGCGGTCAGCCAGCAGCTGGCGGCGCTCGCGAAGGAGACCGGGGTTCGGCTGCTCGACCCGGCGGGACGGCGAGTGCGGCTCACCCCGGCGGCGCAGGTCCTGCTGGAACATGCCGACATCCTGTTCGCGCAGCTGGAGCGGGCCGAGGCGGATCTGGCCGCGTTCGACGAGGGACGGGTCGGCTCGGTGGCGGTGGCGGCCTTCACCACGGCGATCTCCGGGATCGTCGCACCGGCGCTGCTCGCGCTGCGGGAAAGCCGGCCACGGCTGCGGCTGTCGGTGACGGACGTGCCGGAGCCGGCCTGTTTCGACCAGGTGCTCGGTGGTGAGCTCGACCTGGCGATCGGGATCACCCACGCCGGGGCGCGGCCGTTGGATTCCCGGCTGCTGCGGATTCCGCTGCTGGACGATCCGCTCGAGGTCGCCCTGCCGGTCGGGCATCCGTATGCGTCGGCGTCCGTGGTTCCGCTGGAAGCGCTTCGGGCAGACGAGTTCATCGTCAGTCGTCCGGGTACGGCCTGTCGGGAGGTCGCGCATGCGGCCTGTGCGGCGGCCGGTTTCGTTCCCCAGGTTCGGCACAATGCGGATGACTTTGTCGCGATCCTTACCCTGATTGCTGCCGGGTGTGGCGTCAGCCTTGTGCCGCGGCTTGCCGGGCTGTCCTCGACCGACCAGGTGGTGCTACGTCCCATCGCCGGTTCCGTACCGATCCGGCCGATCTTCGCCGCCGTCCGCCGCGGTTCCCACCAGGCCCCCCACCTGTCCGCCGTCCTCGCCGCCCTGGTCGCCGCGGCTCGTTCCCCCAGCCCGTATGACGCGCCTGCATCCGTTCGGGGAGGCGAGGCGTGGGCCGTGCACTCCGGATAGGAGACCAGGATCTGTGGGGGCAGGGTGCGCCAGGACGCGGAGACCGTGTGCCTGCGGCGCCGCGAGCTGGCCGCCCATCCGTACCACCGGGCCGCCGGCGTCTGCGACGGCCCGTGACGGCGGCGATGTCGGCCGTCGAGACCGGCCCAGCGGGGTAACGCGACATCGGATGGCCCCCGGAAAACACCGAAGGGCACCAGTGGACGACGACGGGCGCCGGCCAGCGACAGCTGTCAGGGCGCTGGCCGGGAACATTCGTGGACAGCCGGGAACATTCGTGGACAGCGCCCCAGCGGGTCGGTAGGGGCGCTGCGACCGGCCGGATTTTGACGGGCGGGCGGGCGGACGGGCGGGCGGACGGGTGGATTCCGGGTGGTCACAGGGGGGAGTGAACGCCGTGGCTCTGGAGGGCGCCGCGGGTGAGGGCCAGGGCGTCGGGGGAGGCGTTGATGTTGTTCTGGTCCATGAAACTGAAGGCGAACAGGCCGGCGGCGCTGAGCTGGCGGACCGCGTCGCCGGACAGCAGCGCGTGCATGTCGGACTCCCACGTCGCCTGCGACTCGGACTTGTAGTGGGCCAGCATGACCGGGCCGTACTGGCCCAGGGCGGCGGTCATGTCCCGTACGTCGGCGGCATTCGGATCGTTGCCCATCGCCTGGAAACTCTGGAAGTCCGAGGCCCGCATCACGTCGGCGAAGTAGGGCAGCATCGACTTCCCGCCGCCGATGACCGGATCGTCCCAGCGTTGCTGCCAGCCGCCCCAGCCGAGCGACACCCGCGCGTTCGGCGCGTCGGCATGGAAGATCTGCAGGGCGGCAAGGTACTGGTCCTTGAGCGTCAGGTAGTAGTTGGTCGTCTCGGGGCTGGCGGCCCAGGAGTTGGTCTGGCACGGGTAGGTCTGGAACTCGGTGAACAGGGTGACGTACAGCGCCGGACCGTCCGCGGGGCCGGCGAAGATCGAGGCGAGTTCGCGGGCATCGGCCAGGAACGCGCTCGACAGCGGGTAGTCCCGGCCGCAGGCCTGGCCGTGCGGGGTGGAGAGAGTGCCCATCGAGCCGGTTCCGTCCAGCCAGACGATGAGATGGATGCCGTGGCCCGAGCGGTACACCTGGGGGATCAGATCGGCCTTCCACCTGCGCAGGAAGTCGAGGTCGTTCGGACCGTTGAACCAGGTGCTGTAGAAGTCGAGGTCGCCGGCCAGAGTTGAGGTCTGCGCGCTGTCGAGGGCGGGGCCGAGCCCGAACCGGAGCTTGCCGGTCGGTGTGGCCGGTACCGGACGGATGGCATCCGCGAGTGCCTCCCGCTGGGCGCCGGTGGCCGCGGGAACGAGGGCCGTCCCGTGTCCCGACGCACGCCGGTTTCCGTCGAGCCCGTCCGTCAGCTGGCCGACGAGCACGACCGCGACGGCGGTCATCACCACCAGTGCAACGAGGGGCACCGCCAGATGTCGAAACCTCCGGCTACGCATCGAAACATTTCCTCTCGTGACGACCGCCCTATGTGGCGAGACAGTAACTGATCCGATACTTTGAGGAGCCACATGGGGGAGATGATCTGACGGAGGCGGCGTGTCGGCGCTGTTGACGCGGTCTGTATCGCCATGGAGGTCGTCGATGGGAACAGGGTCCGGGCTGGCCATGTTGTGTCGCTGTTGTCATCTTCGTGGTCCGTCGAGGGTGGTGTTTGGTGATCGCGGGGTACGTCCGCCGGCACCATGAACCGTCGTGATCGCACCACGAGACTCCTGACCATCTGGCTTCGTCGCCGGCGCCGCTCGGGCCTGAGCCCGTCCGACCCCGGGGGTGATCTCGTCGGCGATGCCGTTGCCGGCGATGTGGCCGGCGGCGATGTCAGCGGCGACGAGGGCCGTGGCGGTGGTGACGGGGCTGGTGACGGGGCTGGTGGCGGTGGCGCGGCCGGGGCCGGCGGGGAGCCTGCGGACGGGGAGCCGGACGAGATCGGTGAGCTGATCCGGATGGTGGCCCGGGAGGGGTTCGGCTTCCCGCAGCTGCGCGATGGACAGCTGGCGGCGATGCGGGCGGTGGTCCAGGGGCGGGACACCCTGTGCGTGCTGCCGACCGGCGGTGGCAAGTCGGCGGTCTACCAGATCCCCGCGCTGGTGCTGGCCGGGCCGGCGGTCGTCGTCTCGCCGCTGATCGCCCTGCAACGCGATCAGGTCCGCAGTCTCACCGAGCGCCTGTCGGCTCTGCTGGCCCCAGCCGCGGAGCCAGCCGCCACGGAGCCGCCGGAGGCCGAAGCCTCGAGGGGCGAACCGCCGGAGGCCGAAGCCTCGGGGGGCGAACCGTCGGGCGCGGCGTCCGCGTCGGGGCAGGTGGCGCCGGCGGTGGCGGCGAACTCGGATGCGAGTGCGGCGGCGCGGCGGGCGGCGTTCGACGCGGTCCGCCAGGGGCAGACCGAGTTTCTGTTTCTCGCGCCGGAGCAGCTTGCTCGTGATGACGTCCGGGCGGCGTTACGCGAGGCGAAGCCGTCCCTGTTCGTCGTCGACGAGGCGCACTGCGTGGCGTCCTGGGGACATGGGTTCCGGCCGGACTACCTGCGGCTCGGCCAGGTGATCGAGGACCTGGGGCATCCGACGGTGGTGGCGTTGACCGCGACCGCCGCGCCGCCGGTGCGCCGGGAGATCCGCGAGCGGCTGCGGATGCGGGAGACCGTCGAGGTGGTGAGCGGATTCGACCGGCCGGAGATCCAGCTGTCGGTGGCATCGTTCACCAGCGAGGAGGCCAAACGGGCGAGCCTGATCGAGCGGATCGCCGCCGAGGCGAAGCCCGCGCTGGTCTACGCCGCGACCCGGCGGGCCACCGAGGAGCTGGCCGCGGAGGTCACCGAACTCGGCCTGACCGCTCACGCCTATCATGCCGGCCTGCGGGCGGCGCACCGCCGGGAGATCGAGGCCGACTTCCTCGCCGACCGCTGCGACGTGGTCATCGCCACCACGGCGTTCGGTATGGGGATCGACAAGCCGAACGTCCGGACGGTCATCCACGCCGAGGTCGCCGACTCGCTCGACTCCTACTACCAGGAGATCGGCCGGGCCGGCCGGGACGGGCAGCCGGCGCTCGCCTGCCTGTTCTACCGGCCCGAGGATCTCGGACTGCGCCGCTTCCAGGCCGCCGGGCAGGTGGACGAGACCGCGCTGCAACGGGTCGCCGTCCTGCTCGGTCACGCCGAGGGTCCGGTCACGGCGCGTGAACTCGCACAGGCGGCGCAGCTGCGCGCCCCGACGCTGCAGCGGCTGGTGGATCTGCTCGTCGATGCGGACGCGGTCGTTGTCCACGATGACGGACGGATCGCCGTCCACCCCGCCGCCCCCGAACCACCGGAGGCGGCCCGCCGGGCGCTCGCCGTCGCCGAGACCCGCGCCGACATCGACCGTTCCCGGGTCGAGATGATGCGCGCCTACGCCGAGACCCGCACCTGCCGGCGGGCCTTCCTGCTCGCCTACTTCGGTGAACTGGCCGTCGGCGGCGTCGACCCCGAGGCGGGTTCGGCGGCGAGCACCATGGGTGAACCGTGTGGGAACTGCGACAGCTGCCTTGCCGACCGGTCGCCGGGACGCGGCACCGATCCGTGCGAGCCTCGACGCGTCGAACCGAACCAGTCGGACGACCCCGCCGCGCCGGCTGCCCCGCCGTTCCCACCGGGATGCGCCGTGCGGCACGTGGCCTGGGGCGACGGGCAGGTGGTCCGGGTGGAGGGCGACCAGGTCACCGTCCTGTTCGACGGCGCCGGTTACCGCACCCTGTCGGCCACCGCCGTCCAGCAGCGATCCCTGCTGGCCCGTACGTGACCGGCTCGTACGTGGTCGGCCCGGCCCGGGACGGACGGGCCGCGGCGCCGGTGAGCTGCTACCTCTCGGCTACGCCCTTGCGGCCACCCCCGTCGGGCTCGCATCTTGCGGTATTGCCCGTTCGACGGTCAGTATCCGTTCTGTCCAGAACATCCGGATAATTGCCACTTCGGACGTGTCGCAGACCGTGCGCTGGACCGATGCGCCAGAGCGCTGCCGCGCCGCAGCATGGTCACGCGCGCGGCCAAGCAGGGAGGACCATGGCCGCACACGCGGAGCTGCAGATGAGTACCGCCCTGATCACTGGGGCGTCGTCGGGAATCGGGGCGGCCTTCGCCGAGGCGTACGCGGCGCGGGGGGCACGCCTGGTCCTCGCGGCGCCGGGTGAGCCCCGCCTGCGCGAGGTCGCCGAGCGGCTGCGCCGGGTCCACGGTGTCGACGTGCACACCGTCGCCGTCGACCTGGCCGAGGAGAGCGGCCCGGACACGCTGGCGAAGGCCGTCGCCGAGATCGGCCTGGACATCGACATCCTGGTCAACAACGCCGGGTTCGGGAGCCGCGGCCCCTACCACGAGATCTCCGCCGAACGTGATCACCGGCAGGTCATGCTCAACGTCGTGGCGGTGGAACGGATCGCGCACCTGTTCCTGCCCGGCATGGTTGCCCGGGGCGGCGGAACCATCATCAACACGGCGTCGACCTCGGGATTCCAGGCCGTCCCGTACATGGCGGTGTACGGCGGTTCGAAGGCGTTCGTCCTGCACTTCTCCATCGCCCTGTGGGCGGAGTACCGCCGCTATGGCGTACGGGTCCTCGCACTGTGCCCCGGCCCGACGGAGACGGGCTTCTTCGACGCGCTCGGTTCCCGGATGTCCGCCGGCGGACGGGTGCGCTCCACCGACGAGGTGATCGCCTCGGCCTTCCGTGCACTCGAGCGCGGGCAGGCCTATGTGATCGACGGACGGCTCAACTACCTGACGTCCAACGCCTCCCGGCTGCTGCCCCGCGGGCTCGTCGCCCAGGTCACCGAGCGGGTGCTGCGTCGCGGCTCGATGGCGATGGTCGGCACGACGAGGACATCGCGATACCGCCGCCTGCGCCGGAGCGGCACCACCACCTGAGCACCCCCGGGCCGCACGGCTCCGGCTCACCCGCGACCGCGGGACCGTCCGTCGACGTCGATGCGAGCGGGCGACGTCAGCGCGAGGCTGACGTCGCCACCGGCGTCGCTGGATGGTCATCCGCGGTCGGGGTGAGACCACCGAGGTCGGCGACGAGTTCGAGGCAGCGGATCCGATCGGCCGGTTCCTGGGCGTTCGTCACCACCATGATCTCGTCCGCTCCGGTGGCATCGAGCAGCGCGTCAAGACCGGCGCGGACGGTCAGCGGTGAGCCGACGATGTGCGACGCGGTGATGTTGTCCGCCGCCGCCCGTTCCTGCGGCGTCCACGGGTGGACCGCCGCCTCCTGCGGGGAGGGGAACGTCCCCGGACGCCCACCGCGCAGCCGCAGCATGGCCAGGCGCACCGGGCTGTGCAGCCACTCGGCCCGCTCGTCGTCGTCCGCGCACATCACCGCGGTGGCGACGATCGCGTACGGCCGCTCCCGGCCCGGTGACGGCTGGAACGACCGCCGGTACAGCTCCAGCGCCGGAATGGTGTTCGCCGAGCTGAAATGGTGCGCGAACGCGAACGGAAGCCCCAGCATCCCGGCGACCTGCGCGCTGTAGCCGCTGGACCCCAGCAGCCAGATCGGCGGCACCGGCGCCTGCGGGAACGCCTGCACCCCGCGCATCGGATGCCCCTCGGGAAACTCGCCGCCGGCAAGGAAGGTCGTCAGTTCCGACAACTGCTGGGGAAAGTCATCCACGGCCAACGGCCCCGCCGTGCGCCGCAACGCCCGCGCGGTGGCCGGATCCGTGCCCGGGGCCCGCCCGATGCCAAGATCGATCCGCCCGGGAAACAGTGTGCCCAGGGTGCCGAACGCCTCGGCCACCGCCAGGGGAGCGTGATTGGGCAGCATCACCCCGCCCGACCCCACCCGGATGGTACTGGTGGCTGCCGCGATCTGGCCGATCAGAAGAGTCGTCGCCGAACTCGCGATGCCCGGCATCCCATGATGCTCCGCCAGCCAGTACCTGGTGTAGCCGAGCCGTTCGGCCTGCCGGGCCAGCTCCAACGATCCCTGTAGCGCCGTGCTGGCGGGCACCCCGCCGCCGACGGGAACCAGATCCAGAACAGACAGCGGTACACGCCGAGTCAAACTCACGCCAGAGTGCAACACCATCCCCCCACTCCCTCTTCCCGCCCGTGCCCGATGGTCGCAGCTCGGACTCCGGTCGGACTCCGGTCGGACTCCGGGCCATCGGATCCCGGTGGCGGGATCAGTCGATGGAGGTGGAGTTGAGGTATTCCTCGGCGATGTCGTCCAGCTCGTCGGACGGATGGCCGAGCCGGGTGCGGACCCGGCGGCGGCCGACGAGCAGCAGGTCGAGCAGGAAATCGGGGACCGGTGCCGACTCGCAGCGGTGGTAGCCCATGGTGAACCAGGTGTGGGCGTCGGCGAGCAGGTCGGCCTGCTCCAGGGACTCGGCGACAGCCTCGTACACGCCGGGATCGTTCGAGCGGGAGGCGCGCAGCTCGGCCCGCAGGGACGTCGCTTCCTCGGTGCGGTGGTCGCGCAGCAGGGCGTCGTGCAGCCAGACCCGGGGATCGGGGGAGCAGGCGCTGCCATCGGCGACGGCGGCGCGGTAGCAGCGGGTGGCCTCAGGCCAGTCCTCGGCGAGACCCCACTGGCTGCCGGCGTCGACGAGCAGGGAGGCACGGGTCACCGGGTCGCTGTGCTCGTCGGTCCGGTCCGCGAGGGCCTCGAGCCTGGCGGCGGCGCCACGGTGGTCGCTGTCGCCGGCGGCCCGGTACACGATCTCTTCGACGTCCTCGTCGGTAATCATGCGTGCCATTGTGGTCGTCGCAGGTGCGGGCGGGACGGTGGGCCCGTGCTGATCCAGTGGTACGCGTTGGCGCGGCGGTGGCGGGGAACAGGCTGATCGACCGCTGGCCGCTCCGATCGGCCGGCAGCAGCGGGAGGACCTGGATGGCGGGCACGGACGGCAGGACCGGTGCGGGCACGGGCCGGGACAGCGGCGCGGGTGAGGCCGTGGGTGTGGGGAAGGACCCGGGCGTCGGGAAGGACACGGGTGCGGGGAGGGACACGGACGGAAGGGACACGGACGGAAGGGACACGGACGGGGGGGACACGGCCCGCGGCGGTCGTCGCGCGGTGGCGTTCGTGCTGGGTGGGGGTGGGATGTTGGGGGCGAGCGAGGTCGGGATGCTGGCCGCGTTGCTGGACGCGGGCATCCGACCGGATCTGGTGGTCGGGACGTCCGTGGGGGCGATCAACGGGGCGGCGATCGCGGCGGAGCCGTCGGCGACGACCATTGACCAGCTGACCGATCTGTGGTCGGGGCTGGGGGTGTCCGACGTGTTCACCGGGGGGCCGGCCAGGCGGGTGGCGACGGTGATGCGGCACGGCCACCTGCATTCGAACGCGGGGCTGCGGGCGCTGCTGCGCAGCCATCTGCCGGACACGCCGATCGAGCATCTGCCGGTGCGCTTCCAGTGCGTGGCGGCGAGCATCGAACGGGCCGCCGCGCACTGGTTCGACCGGGGGCCGCTGGCCGAGGCGGTGCTGGCGTCGTGCGCGGTCCCCGCGTTGCTGCCGCCGGTGCGCATCGGCGACGAGCATTTCATCGACGGTGGAATCGTCGATTCGAATCCGGTCGGACGGGCGGTGGAACTCGGCGCGCGAACCGTCTACGTCCTGCATGTCGGACGGATCGAGCGGCCGCTGCGACCGCCGCGCTGGCCGTGGGAGGCGGGTCTGGTCGCGTTCGAGATCGCGCGCCGGCGCGGGTTCACCGAGGCGATGGCCCGGCTGCCGGCCGGGGTGGCGGTGCACGTGTTGCCGGCGGGTGACGACCGCGCCGCGCCGATCGTCCCGTTGCGGTACCGCTCGACGGGCGGTCTGGTCCGGCGGATCCGGCAGGCGAGGGTCGCGACCACGGCCTATCTCGACTCCGTCGCCGACGGCCGGGCACGTCCGGTCGACGTCGGCTGAGCGGGAGGGCGCTGTGGGTGTGCCACCGTGGGTGGTCCGCCGGTTCGTGATCGACCCGGTGTTCGTGCCGGTCGCGGCAGTGGGAGCGGTGCTTGCCCTCGGGGTCGCCGGGCTCGGGCTGGTCGTGGCGCCGCTGCTGGATCGCCGCCGGCGGCTCGCGCGGGCCGCGTTGATGGTCGCGCTCTACCTCACCGCGGAGGCGGTCATCATCGTCACGGCCTTCGCGCTGTGGCTGGCCCGACCGGTGCTGGGCCGGGCGCGGTACGAGCATGCGCATGTGGTGGTGCTGCGCGGTGGGCTGGAGGTTCTCGTCGGTGCGGCCCGTCGGCTGGTCCGGCTTGAGCTTGAGATCACCGAACCGCCACAGGGAGCACGACCCGACGGTTCGCCGCCGGTGCTGGTGCTCAGCCGGCACGCCGGGCCCGGGGACTCGTTCGTGCTGGTCCACCTGCTGTTGAACCGTTACCGGTTGCTGCCGCGGCTGGTGCTGCTCGACTCGCTGCAACTCGACCCGGCGATCGACCTGCTGCTCAACCGACTCGGAGCCTGCTTCCTGCGCAACGACGGGTCGCAGGACGATGCGGCTGAGCGCATCGGTGCCCTCGCCGCCCGGCTCCGCCCCGGGGAGGCTCTGGTCATCTTTCCGGAGGGGGCGAACTTCACCCCGGGTCGCCGCCGCCGGCTGATCGCCCGGCTGCGGGCCGGTGGCCTGTGGGAACGCGCCGCGGTCGCCGAGGACCTCGACGCGGTGCTGCCGCCCCGACCGGCCGGGGTGCTCGCCGCGCTCGCGGCCGGCACGGTGGCCGCGACGATGATCGTCGCGCATGCGGGGCTGGACGAGTTCGCCGCTCCCGCGGACGTGTGGCGGGCGGTGCCGTTCGGCACGCCGCTGGTGCTGCGCTGGTGGTGGGTGCCGGCAGCGGAGATCCCGCGGTCGGCGACGGGACGGACGCAGTGGCTGACCATGCACTGGGCGGTGGTGAACGCCTGGATCGACGCCCAGCGCGCCGCCGCCGCGGGCACCGGACCCGGCATCGAC